>NZ_JAUOSH010000012.1:0-134021 GCF_030548765.1 Shewanella sp. 3_MG-2023
ATAGGCAGGGTGTGTAAGCGTTGTGAGGCGTTGAGCTAACCTGTACTAATGACTCGTGAGGCTTAACCATACAACCCAGATGAGTTTTATCTGAGTTGATGGTAACTAGATTTATTACAAAAGACTTAGTGATAGAATTTAAGCACTTGATAAAGTAAAAGAACTCAAACAGCTTTCCGAATTATTATTTACTGCATTTGCGGTAGATAAAGCAAGAATTTGCTTGGTGACAATAGCATTGTGGTACCACCTGATCCCATCCCGAACTCAGTAGTGAAACGCAATCGCGCCGATGATAGTGTGGGGTCTCCCCATGTGAAAGTAGGTCATCGCCAAGCGCCTAATTTCTCGTAAGAGAGTCGATAAAGCCCTGACTTAACAGTCAGGGCTTTTTTCGTTTGGGGCAAAAAGAATAAATCCTAACGCTGATAACTTGAGTTATTAGCTGCTAGATAATATCGTGAGTGGTGAGTGGTGAGTGGTGAGTGGTGAGTGGTGAGTGTGGACGAATCCCCATGTAAAAGTAGGGGGGTAATGTCTGTGGTTATAAAGCAACACTTTATACAAACATGAAACGCGAAATACTTATCCGCAGCTAAATAGCGCCAAGCGCTTAATCTGGATTAAGAAGGCTATTGTTGTTCGCTTTTAGGATAATAGTGAACATGAGTTAGTGGCTGATATCTATTATGATTTTTTTGCTATAAACAATTGTTAGTGGTGTCTGTGAATTACATAGCTAGAGCAGCTAAAGGATTGTGGTTTCACTGTTGTTTAGAATAATTGATTAAAGCACTCATTAACATAGTGCTTTATATACTTTCTAATAGCGATGGAACTGTTGCTGTTACGCGAGTAACCTCTTAAGGATGGGGATATTGGCTTCAGGGAAATCAAAACTAGTTAGATTGGTTTTATTAACCCATTCAATTTTTTGGCCTTCAACACCACTGGCAGTGCCTGTAAAGTCTTTCACTAGGTGGATCTGAAGAAGCACTTGCTTATCTGGGTAATCATGTGAAATGACCATAAAAGGCTCAGTTGTATTAACTGTTAGGTTTACTTCTTCTTTTAGCTCTCTAATTAATGCTTGTGAGACCGTTTCATTTACTTCGACCTTACCACCTGGGAATTCCCACTTATCACCTTGGTGCAGGTGTGCGTGCCTCTTAGCTAATAAAACTTGTTGTTGGTCATTGATGATTATGCCGACGGCAACATTGACTCTTTTCATTAGAATGCTCGCTTGAGTGGAGGAGGTGATTAGTGTTTAAAGAAGTCGCCTTCGTCAAAACCTTCAGAATCTAACATTTCATGGTCAAACTCTGGCTTAACGGGAATAGCATGTTTTTCGCTGGCCCAATCGCCGAGGTCGATTAATTTACAACGTTCACTGCAAAATGGTTTGAATTTAGATTCTTGACTCCACTCTACTTGAGTCTGGCAGATTGGGCATTTAACTGAAATAGACATAAGATTCCTCGCTGTAAAATTCTTGGTGATATTAAAGAATTTAGTTGCAAGTAGCCAGTTTGAATTTTACTTTTTTGTCAGTATGTTTTTGGTTGTCAAAATTGACAAAATGAATGGCATAGCGATTTTTGTGACCACTAATTGTGGGGTAACAACCTTCTTTGCTTTTGATTTTTACTCGAACAAGTGTCAGAGGGTGTGGACTGTTTCCTTGCAAGAAACCTTGTTCAGCTTCAGCGCTTCTAAATTCTGCAGTACTTCTTGTTAAATCGAGGAGTATTTTAATGGGTTCTAAAATGGGCAGGTAATGGGCTATCCATGTTTTTAAATCTTGCTGTCTTTCATCCCATGGTTTTGATAACCAGAAATGCAGTTGCGGTAAGTCGAAATTACAACAAGCACCTGGCATACCAAATCGTTGTTTTAGTGCGGCAATAAATCTGTCTTGCTTTAAATGGCAACCTATTCTTTCGTTGGTTTGTAGCGGTGCTTTTGCTTGAATCAGCTGATCAATAATACGTTGGATTTGAATTTTATTAACATGAGGTAAAGCATGCCACTTTTCTAACAAGATAAGTTGTTTGTCGATATCTTTTAAGATGTCGGAACGATAGTCACAGCGATCTGTTAGTTCTGATAATGAAAATAATGGGTAAAAACAATGATGTTGATGATCTGATTTTGTGTGTAGCTCGAGCTGATCAGCTAAATACTCAAGGCGTAAGTAGCTTCTAGTTTTTTCGTTTAATGGTTGCTCATAAATCAGGTCATCATTCATTATTATTATCTTGAGATGCTTTATCTAAATATTGCTGATGTAATAACTGAACAGTGTGACGAAGTGCTTCAGGTGTCTGGGTATTATCAATGATAGCGTCAGCTTTTTGTAATCTTTGCTCTCTATCTATCTGACTATTAATTATTTGTTCAACTTGGGTTGAATCAACACCATCTCGTTTAGCTGTTCTTGCTATTTGTTGGTGTGGTGGAATATCCACCACTAAAGTTGTATTGACTAACCTATCTAACCCATTCTCAAATAGCAAGGGTACAACCATAATTACATATATTGATTTAGCATCTGCTACTGCTTGAAGCATTTGCTGGCGTATCATGGGATGTAACAGATTATTGAGCCACAATCTCTGTTCGGGCTGATTGAATACCTTTTCACGCAGCGCAGGGCGATTAAGTTCGCCGGTGTCGAGTAATACACTGGCGCCAAAATGCTGCTGTATTTGTTGTAAGCCTGCTGAGCCTTTGGCGACCACTTGCCGGGCAATGATATCGGCATCAACGAGTTCGATGTCTAAATCTGCAAATAAGTTTGCCACGGTGGTTTTACCTGAGCCAATACCACCTGTTAGGCCAACAATGAAGTTACTCATAAATTTCTCACACACAGGAGTTAATAACTGGTTATAGAGTGCTTAGATACCAGTTTATGATGTCTTGTCCCCAGATTAACGCTACCCAGCCAGCAATGGCAATATAAGGCCCAAATGGAATTGGATTGCCTTTGGCTAACTTTTTAAAAATGATTAGGGTGATACCCACAATAGCACCGACTAATGATGATAGTAAGATGATAAGGGGTAAATACTGCCAGCCAAGCCAAGCGCCAAATACGGCTAATAATTTGAAGTCACCATATCCCATGCCTTCTTTGCCTGTTGCCAGCTTAAATAACCAAAAAACTGACCACAAACTTAAATAACCTGCCGCAGCGCCAATAATGGCATCGGTAGGGCTGGTAAATACGCCATTGAGGTTAATGATTAAGCCTAACCACAAAATGGGTAGTGTAAGTTGATCTGGTAGCAACATTTCATCTACGTCGATACCTGTAAGGGCAACTAGCACAAAGGTTAATATGGAGGCGAATAAAAACTGCCATGTTGGACCAAAATGCCAAGCTAAGGTGGCAATTAGGGCTCCGGTAATAAATTCAATGATAGGGTAGCGGGGGCTAATTGCCGTGTTACAACTGGCGCACTTGCCTTTAAGTAGTATCCAACCCAAAACCGGTAAATTATGCCAAGCCTTAATGTTAGTTTTACATTTGGGGCAGGCAGAATTTGGCACCACTAAATTGTATTTTTTAGGGAAGTGGTCAATGGGCTTAGTTAATCTTGTTTCACCTATCTCTTTTACTATGTCAGGGTGATATTCAGATAAATAATAATTACATTCAGTTTGCCATTCACGCTTCATCATTACTGGAAAACGATGAATGACAACATTTAAAAAGCTGCCAATAGTGGCAGCAAAAATAAAGCTAATAAGCATGAAGAGCCAAGGATATTGGCTCATGCTAGTGGTAAAGATTTCGAAAAATTCGGTCATTTGATTCTTATTTTAATTCTTATTTTAATTTTACATTATTACATTGTGGTATTAACCAACAACATTACCCATTTCAAATATTGGCAAGTACATACCGATAATTAAGCCGCCGACGATAGTACCAATAACTACCATCATAATGGGCTCAATCAGGCTTGATAAACCATCAACGGCATCATCTACCTGCATTTCATAGATGTTGGCCACTTTATTGAGCATTTCATCTAGGCCGCCAGACTCTTCACCGATCATCACCATTTGAATGAGCATGTCAGGGAATAAACCTGTGGTGCGCATAGCCACATTCATTTGCATGCCTGCCATCACTTCTTGGCGGACTTTTAATAAGGCTTTTTTATAAACTGCATTGCCGGAGGCGCCTGCAGCAGATTCTAAGCCATCGATAAGGGGTACACCGGCGGCAAACGTGGTGGCTAAGGTGCGGGCAAAACGTGACATGGCCGCTTTATGTAAAATGTCACCAATAGCGGGAATTTTTAGCAGCAATTCATCCACTCGGTCACGGAATGCTTGTGAGTTTCGATGGGCTCGTTTAAACAAGTAAATCCCAACGATTATGGCAATGGCAAAATAATACCAAGAACTTTGCAACCACTCTGAGATGTTAATAATCAATTGAGTGAATGCAGGTAATTCAGCGCCAAAACCATTAAAAATCTCTTCGAACTGTGGCACTACAAATAACAATAATAAAACCGTTACGGCTATAGCGACAATAACTACAGCAGCAGGATAAAACATGGCTTTTTTGATTTTTGATTTTAATTGTTCAGCTTTTTCGCGGTAGGTAGCAATCCTGTCAAACACCGCATCTAGTGAACCTGAGTGTTCACCCGCCGCCACTAAATCAACATACAAATCATCAAAGTATTGTCGATGCGGTCTTAGTGCATCCGATAAAGGAATACCTGATTGAACATCAGTGACAATGGTGCCGAGTAACTCACGTACCTTGGCTTTTTCATGGCCACGACCGAGCAGCTCAATGGTGGTTACTAGTGGCACACCGGCTGCTAGCATGGTCGATATTTGACGGGTGATCATGGCAATATCCATTGCAGTGATCTTTTTCTCAGACTTAAATAAAGAGGCTGACTTTTTTCTGACCCCTTTGGGGGTGACGCCTTGGGCTTTTAAAACACTGCGAATTTCAGCAATACTACTGCCACGTAATTCTCCTGAAGTACGTTGACCATCACGATTGACACCTTTCCATTCAAAAGTGAACACCTTAGGTTGGTGCTTGATATCTTTTTTGCTCTTTTGCTTTCTTCTTAGGGTTGCAGTTGCCATCAAGCAAATCCTTTTTGTTTTTATTTGACAATTCTGTTGTTAAGCAATTTGTTATAAAACTGCTTGGTTGCTTTAGTTAAAACTGGTAACACGATTCACTTCGGCAATGCTAGTAATGCCTTGGGTGACTTTAAGTAAGCCTGAGAGTCTTAAATCACGCATACCATTGGCCTTGGCCTGTTTGGCTATTTGCAGTGAGTTACCGCCTTCCATAATAGTTCTGGCAATCTCATCGGTCATTTTCATCACTTCATATATACCCACACGGCCTTTATAACCGCCCGAGCAATGCTCACAGCCGACAGGTTTATACACCGTAAAGTTAGAACTTATATTTTCGTCAGTAAAGCCTAGGCGTTTTAATTCTGCTTCGGGCACATCTTCAGGTGCTTTGCATTCAGGGCATAGGCGTCTGGCAAGGCGCTGAGCAATAATCAGGTTCACCGAACTGGCGATGTTGTAACCCGGTACGCCCATATTTATTAGGCGAGTTAAGGTTTCGGCAGCTGAGTTAGTATGCAAGGTGGATAACACCAAGTGACCAGTTTGGGCAGCTTTAATGGCAATTTCTGCGGTTTCTAAATCACGGATTTCACCCACCATGACCACATCAGGGTCTTGACGTAAAAATGAGCGTAATGCAGATGCGAAGGTTAAGCCGGCTTTTAGATTAATGTGAACCTGATTAACGCCTTCTAAGTTAATCTCTACCGGATCTTCAGCGGTGGAGATATTACGTTCTTCAGTATTGAGGATATTAAGGCCAGTATATAGGGATACGGTTTTACCAGAACCCGTTGGGCCTGTTACTAATATCATTCCCTGAGGTTTGGCGAGCATTTGCTCATAAAGCTCACGTTGGTCATCGTCATAACCGAGCTTTTCAATGCCTAATTGCGCTGAAGATGAGTCCAAAATACGCATTACAATTTTTTCGCCCCAAATAGTGGGCAGGGTGCTGACACGAAAATCGATTGATTTGGTGCGTGACAGTTTCATTTTTATGCGGCCATCTTGGGGCACGCGGCGCTCGGCAATATCAAGCTTTGACATCACCTTTAAGCGAGCGGATAGCCTGTTAGAAAGATTAACCGGTGGTTCAGATACTTCGTGCAAAATACCGTCGATGCGAAAACGAATGCGATAGCGCTTTTCATAGGGCTCAAAATGTAAATCAGAGGCGCCTTTACGAATAGCGTCAGTAAGGATTTTATTAATATAAATGACTATTGGGGCATCATCACTGCTTTCTGCTTCAGGTTCTTCATTGCGTTTATCATTATCAGAGACTTCAATGCCAGCAAGTGCATTTTCATCCATGCCATCGAGGCCGAGGCCTGAAATATCATCTTCAAGGACTTTTTCTAGGGCTATATGTAATTTATCATCTTCAACAATAATGGCTTCAGCGTGTAAACCGAGACTGAATTGGAAGTCTTCGAGGGCGGCGATATTGGTCGGATCTGAAGTGGCTATATATAAACGGTTACCGCGTTTAAATAACGGCAGGCAGCGATGATTAGCGATGAGTTTTTTATTGAGTATGTCTTCGGGGATATTGGCGAGATCGAACTCTGCAATATCTAGTAGCGGCGAACCATACTCTTCATAGCACATTTCTGCAATTTCTCTCGCAGATAACGCTTTCATGGCAATTATCGTGCTTACTAAAGTCTGTTTAGTTTTACGAGACTGCAATATCACATTAGACATTAATTGTTCGTCAAGTAATTTTTTTCTGACAAAAGTCGTTGAAAGCCCTAAATTGAGACTTGTCGATGCCATGAGTGCTCCAATTATTACCAAGTGAGTGAATATTAACTGCTTTTGATTAGTTTGTCATTTAAGGGATAAATATTAAATACATCGTTAAACTCTAAAAGCATATTAACTAAATTGCAGTAACACAGATTCTGTTACAATCAATATTTCACTCTTTGCTGTCTCTTATCTGTATAAAATTACTTTTTACTAGGGCTTACAAAAAATTGATGGAGCCTCTTTGATAATCAAGTATACAACCAATTTTGTTGTTAATATCAATTAATGACAACATTAGATATTGAGTTCTCATTATTTTTTCATTTATTTACAACGCCTAGGCCAGAAATGCAATTCAAAAATTATAGTGTGCTACAGCTTTTGCTTTTAGTTATTACGCTTTTGCTAGGAACAGTATTAGCGAACCAATTCACTACCTTAACAAACGTTGGATACATTTATGATGCTAAGCGTTTCTTGGTCATTATGTTTGCCTTGTGCGCTGTCTTGGTTGCGACTTGCAATAGAAATTTATCAATTATGCTACCTTCAAAAAAACAGCAAATCGCCTTAGCTGTTTTTTTTGCGGTAGCATTTGCTTCAGCCTTACAAAGTAAGCATTACTATTGGGGCGTGATTGAGCTGATAAATATAAGTTTTTTGATTACCATATTTGTACTATTCAAAAGTATTTTTCTTCAGTTATCTAAAGAACAACTCGCACGACTTACGTTTTTTGCTGCTGCTTGGTTTTCTGCATTTCATTTTGTTGTTTATTTGTTGAACCTTTCGTTTTTTTACCTAGATGCCAATAGTTTTGATTCACATAGTTTGATTGTCGGATATGACAATATTCGTTTTTTAAATCAGTTACAGGTAATGGTATACCCAATATTTCTAATGCCTTTTCTATTTTCAAAACTTGAAAAATACAAATTGGTCTCATTAGTCCTAGCTTCTCTTCATTGGTTTGTATTGTTACAAATGGAGGCTAGGGGGGCGATGTTGTCACTAATAGTCGCTTTTAGCGTTATTTTATTTTATCTATCGAAAAAACATAGAGCATTAGTCACTTCATTTTTTTTTAGAACATTAATATATGCCGTTTTACTGTGGTTTATTTTTGTTGTAGCTCTTCCGTTCATCTTTTTTAACGAGAGCAGTTTACAAGTTCGGACTTCAAGTTCGGGAAGGTTAGACATGTGGCTTCATGCAATAAAACTTATTCCAGAAAGCCCTTGGTTAGGCTTTGGGCCGATGAGTTATGCATGGTTGGGAGGTCGGCCCTTAGCAAATGCTCATCCCCATAATTCAATTATTCAGTTAATGTATGAATATGGGGTGGTGCTAGCTTTATTGATATTAGGGGGCTTACTCAACTGGTTACATAATGCTTTTGATAAAGTGAAAATGAATGCTAATGTGCTTGATATTTGCCTCGTTTTTTCAATCCTGTCGGCGGTGCTATATTCTTTATTGAGTGGTGTGATTGTTATGCCGTTTTCACAGCTATTACTAACCATTTTGATTGCAGCAGTTTCAGCTTCTAATGCAAAAGATAACTGCTATCCGTTGAGGCTTCGGTATAGAGTTATATTTTTCATTGCTATATTAATAGCTTCAACTGTATTGATATCTAGTTATAATCATGAAGAGCTTAAGCAAACTGGACATCCAAGGTTTTGGGTAAATGGTGCTATTAGTTTTTGATGGGTTTTAAGTATTATTCTAGGTAAATTTGACTAAAATAATGATCTAAGTGCAACCTTATATTGTGGCAACTTAAAAATTATTGATGTGATAATTGAGAGGGACTAAAGAGGGAATACTCTAGTTATTTGACTTTGTTAGTATGATTTTGGTGGGAAGTGAAGCCAAAATACCGCTTGTTCTGACATACCAAGCTTTAATACTTTTAGATAAAATTAAGCACCGAACGTATCAACGTTTGGTGCTTAATAAATATTTACTTCATCAAACTGTAATATTTAACATAGGCTGGGCCTATAGTATGTAAAGTTATTAGCTACAGCTTCCAGGCTTAAACTTGGCATCTAAACCACCACCAACAGCACATGACCAAACACCTTCAGTCGTTCTGTTTAAAGTTAAAGTTTTACCATTTGCTTTATCAGCATTTGAATTCTTAATTTTGCATTCAATACTAGTAGCATCAACATCAAGTGCGCAATAACGGCCACCACCAGCAGTTTGACCTATATAGCCAGGATCAGTAGCGGTCAATGAAGGTGTTTTACCTTCATTCTTAACAACTTCAAATTGTGATTTTAAAGCGCTAAGTTCAGAGTAAGCAGAACCTACTTGTGATTTCACTGTGTAATCTTGATAAGCAGGCAATGCGATTGCTGCAAGAATACCGATGATTGCTACTACGATCATTAATTCAATAAGAGTAAAACCCTTAGCGTTTTTGATTTGGTTAATGCTTTTCATTTTTTATCTCTCTCTTATGATGCTTTAGTGTTGCGTCGGGTTTGTTGTCATCCTTGAATCTCATAACAGTTAAAGGCCCTTAATTGTTATGAGTGGTGTCCTAGTCACCACAACCTGTCGGCATTAATTTACTAGTGTTGTTTGCATTACAGTTTACTGGGCAGAACTTACGGTTTAACTAGCTCGGCCCAATTGACTGTGATAACTGTTAAAAACTACAAAGGGTTTTAAATGAATGATTTCATCAAGAACAATCAAGCCGTTCTTGTAAAACGGATCAGTAAAACCAATATGTCCAACTAAATACCTCGAAAGCAGAATAGGCTAGTCATTAACAAATTGCTATCTAATCTGTAACTAGGGTCAACAAAGTGCTGCAAGGTCAGTTTGTTAACAAAATGTTTGATTTATCATTGTTCTTTTAAAAATCATTTTTCGCTCACTCAATGTTACATTTGTAACATGTTGAAAAGCTGATTATTAAAAGTTAAATCTGATGCTTCATTCATTTAAGCTAAACGTTAGTATAAAGTTGCTGAAAATGGAATAGCTTGTGGCGAGTTTTTTAGCTAAAAAGATAAAAAGGTTGTTTTAAGCTGCTGTTTGTAATGATTTTGCAGCACATTACTGACACTTTTAGTCGGTTATTTAGTCAATTTGACTTTGGTTGTTGTTTGTCAAAAAAATGACACCATAGAGAATGTAAGGTTATAGCGCTTGGTTTATGTAGGTATTTTAGCTCTGGTGGTAAGGTTGTTTGAGCTTTTAAGGGAGGTTATTTAAGCCCTTAGGGGGAGATAGTTGTCAAAGGTCAAAGGTCAAAGGTGGGCATCAGTTTAATCTTTGTGGCTATTGATTCAAGCTACAGGGCTTATAGTAAGGCTACAATTGTTGTAAGGCTGCCATTGCGCTGTCTATTTAGTCAGCCTTATTTAGCTAAGCTTTTAGTGCGAGCAAAAAAACCAGCTATAAATAGCTGGTTTTGATTGTTATTAGCGATTACTGACTTATCTTGCTATTTAACTGGGCTAATGATTTATCAAGCTCAGCTTAACATTAGTTTTTAAAGCGTAAGGATAAATCCAAGGCTTTAACGTGCTTAGTGAGTGCGCCAACTGAGATGTAGTCAACACCGGTTCTGGCAAAGTCTGCAATGGTGTCGATGGTGACATTACCGGATACTTCCAGCTTTGCGCCTTTACCTTGATCTAAATAGCTGGAATTAAGCGCTACTGCTTCTACCATCATGGTGACATCAAAATTATCGAGCATGATGATGTCAGAACCTGCTTCTAACGCTTGGGTTAGCTCGGCGATTGATTCTACTTCCACTTCAACTGGTTTGTCAGCGGCTACTTGTCGGGCTGTTTTTATTGCAAGTTCGATATTGCCGCAAGCCATAATGTGGTTTTCTTTAATTAAGAAGGCATCAAACAAACCAATACGATGGTTTTTACCGCCACCACAAGCTACGGCATATTTTTGCGCGGTGCGCAGGCCGGGAATGGTTTTGCGGGTATCGAGCAGTTTAGTGTGGGTATCAGCTAACTTGTTAACATAAAGCTTAGTGAGACTGGCAACACCAGATAGGGTTTGGATGAAGTTCATCGCGGTGCGTTCACCGGTTAAGATGGCTCTTGCTGGGCCTGATAATTCACATAACACCTGGTTGGGAACCAATAAGTCGCCATCATCCACATGCCAATGCAAGGCTACATCACCGCCGAGCTGATTAAATACTTGTTCTGCCCATGCTTTTCCGCAAAAAACGCCTTCTTCACGGGTGATTAACACCGCTTCAGCATGTTTATCTGCTGGAATAAGTTGCGCGGTAATATCGGCATTAAGCATATCTTGCGGGGTTTGGGCTGGCGTATGGCCTAGGTCTTCATCAAGTGCAGCTTTAACGGCATGACGGATGTCATTTTCAATCATGTGAATGTCCTTGAAATTACAACTAAATTGAGTTGCTTGGGCCAACTCAATGTTTAAAAAATGAGAAACAATATGCCTATTACTTTATCACAGTTGTTAATTTAAAATATAGCAGTCAAACTGTTACTGTGTTGGCTGCTAGGGCAATATTATTTTAAGGTTTTACAGCGACGAGCCTTGGTGCTTTTTTATCTTTTATCGCAGGTATTTGTTGCTTGCTTTTTGGGCACTGATAATGGTGACTTACTGATGGTTCGTTGAGATGCAAACTGCAGCCACGCTGGCATGGTTAATTCATTACTTGAGATTTTATTATTAATTATGGATACACAATTGAAATCAGGCTGGCATCAAGGTGCACGGCTATGCCCATCACCGCATTTTAACCCGCGCCCTAATAATGAGGTTAGCGGCTTAGTTATTCATAATATTAGTTTGCCTGCAGGTTGTTATGGCTTGCCGCACATTGATGGTTTATTTCAGGGCTGTTTAGCGGTGGATGCAGATCCAAGTTTTGCTGATATTGCCGGGCTTGAAGTGTCGGCACACTTTTTAATTCGCCGCGATGGTGAGTTAGTGCAGTATGTTAGCTGTGATGACCGAGCGTGGCATGCTGGGGTTTCGTGTTTTAATGGCCGAGAAGGTTGTAATGATTTTACCATTGGCATTGAAATGGAAGGCACAGATAGCGACCCTTATACCGATGCGCAATATCGCGAATTAGTGCAATTAACCTTGGTGTTGTTTGCGCAATATCCTATGCTTAATCAAGCAAATATCGTCGGACATTGTGATATTGCTCCTGGACGCAAAACCGATCCAGGTGATAGTTTTGATTGGCAAAGATATTTAACTGCATTAACGGCTAAGTCATGATGTTAGTGTTACTTTAACCCAATATTTTTTAGATTGTTTGCAGAGGTCCCATGGCACTATTTTCATTGTTAATTGCAATTATGGTTGAGCGCTTAAAGCTGTTACCCGCACATTGGCAATTTGATGATTTACTTTCTAAATACCAGCAATTATTTTGGAAAGATAAAGCATTAGATTCTGCTGGCTGGGTTGCCTTTGTGGTGCTACTGCCAGCAATGACACTGTTTTTGGTGCTGCTGTTACTAGATGGTGTTTTTTTCGATGTGATCACCTTATTGATCTGGATGCTGGTTTCGATTGTGTGCTTTAGCCACCAAAGTTTACGGGCGGCATTTAAAAAATATATGCTGGCGGCTTGTCGCGGCGATGTTCAAGCCTGTTATCACCATGCAGAAAAGCTCGATTGCAGTGAATGTTTAGATGCGGTTGATGAAAAAGACTTAGGTCAGCAGATTGGTAAAACCGTGGCTTGGGTTAATTATCGCTATTATGGCGCGGTGGCATTATATCTGATTTGTTTTGGCCCTGTTGGCGCAGTGCTTTATTGTTCGGTGCGTTTTTATCAGCAATACAATCAGCAGCAGCAATTGGATATGCCATTTATTGATCAATTATTATTTTTATTCGATTGGTTACCGAGCCGAGTATTTAGCTTTGGGTTTGTATTAAGTGGTCACTTTGCTGCAGGTATTTCACAGTGGCGGAAGCAGGTTTTTAACCCTAATAATAGCGCCAAAAATATTGTTACCTATACCGCTTTAGCCGCTGAAGTGATGCCTGAGCAAAGCGATGCCCCTGTTTGCGTTCAGCCCACATTGGCACTGCTTGCATTGAGCAAAAGAAACTTTATTTTACTGGTTACGGTATTATCGGTGCTGACTATATTTGGTTTGGTTAGCTAATAAGTTTTAATTGCGGTGATGGGCGGCCTGAGCCGCCGAAATAATGATCATAAGTTAAAACAGTGTTTTTATAAATTGTGCTGTGTAAAACGGATTTTTATAGCTACAATCTAAGCTTAAAATGAGTTTGTTATAGCGATAATAAGGCAATCAATGCTTTAGCGCGATAACACCGAGATGGTCAAACCTCTTAGACGTTTTTTTTCGTTATGCTCTTGCTCAAAGTGCGTAGCGATGTTTGAAACCTTCAATTAACACCCATTCAACGCTCGTCTAACTAGACATCAATTGTTTGATTTGATAAAGTGCGCTATATCATATAAATTGGTAAGACCAATTGACAACGGAGCCGAGCCCCAAATGGCTTATAGCAAAATAACTCAGCCGAAAATTTCAGATGTGATCATGGAGCAATTAGAGCGCATGATCCTCGAAGGAAGTTTACAGCCTGGGCAAAAATTACCGCCTGAGCGCGAGCTTGCTTTGCAATTTGAAGTGTCACGCCCTTCATTACGTGAAGCGATTCAAAAGTTAGAAGCCAAAGGCTTACTAATGCGCCGCCAAGGTGGCGGAACCTACGTTAAAGAACAACTTTGGCAAAGTCTTGCCGATCCTATCGTTGAATTAATGCATAACGACTCAGAAAGTCAGTACGACTTACTGGAGTTTCGTCATGCCACTGAAGGCATGATGGCTTATTTTGCTGCGCTGCGTGGTAATGATGCCGATATGCAAAGCATTAAACGTTCAATTAACGAAGTTGAAGCGGCTGTTGATGTAGAAGCGCAGGCTGATGCCATTGTGCGTTTTTACCGTGCGGTAGCCGAAGCGTCACACAATGTGGCGATGTTACACCTTGTACTCAGTTTAACCCCTGTGCTGCACAAAAACGTGGCACAAAATTTAGAGCTTTTAAGCCGTCGCGAAGAAGCATCTACCATGGCGAATGAACATAGGCGAGCACTGCTTGCTGCCATTATTCGTCGTGATCCTGAAGCGGCACGTGAAGCCTCGAACGAACATTTAAGTTATATCGAGGAAGTCATGTTGTCAGTGAGGGAAGAAGACAGTCGGTTACAGCGTAGCTTGCGCCGCTTAAAAAGTGGTGTTTGATACCGATTTATAATCAAACGCATTATAAATTTACCGAAACACATTAATTATCTGTATCTAGAGAAAGGACAGCGACATGTCTGAAGGTATTCTACAAGACTTAGATCCATTAGAAACTCAAGAATGGGTAGATTCACTGCAAGCCGTATTAGAGCAAGAAGGCCCTGAACGTGCACATTATCTACTTGAACAATTAATCGATAAAGCGCGCCGCAATGGTACACATTTACCATATAAAGCGACCACTGCTTATTTGAATACGATTCCATCTGGTCAAGAGCCACATATGCCTGGTAATCAGGAAATGGAACGCCGCATTCGTGCTATCGTTCGTTGGAATGCACTTGCAATGGTATTACGTGGTTCTAAGAAAGATTTAGAGCTAGGTGGTCACATTTCAAGTTTTGCTTCTAGTGCGACTATTTATGATGTGTGTTTTAACCACTTCTTCCGCGCTCCAAATGAAAAAGACGGCGGCGATTTAGTTTATTATCAAGGGCATATTGCACCGGGTATTTATTCTCGCTCTTTCCTTGAAGGCCGCATCACTGAAGACCAAATGAACAATTTCCGTCAAGAAGTTGATGGTAAAGGTTTGTCTTCATACCCGCATCCCAAGTTAATGCCTGATTACTGGCAGTTCCCGACAGTATCTATGGGCTTAGGTCCTATTCAAGCGATTTATCAAGCACGTTTCCTTAAGTATTTGACTGACCGTGGTATTAAAGATTGCTCTGAGCAAACGGTTTACTGTTTCTTAGGTGATGGTGAGTGTGATGAGCCTGAAACATTAGGTGCAATCGGGCTTGCAGCTCGTGAAGAATTAGATAATTTATGTTTTATTGTTAACTGTAACTTACAGCGTCTTGATGGCCCTGTACGTGGTAACGGTAAGATTATCCAAGAGCTTGAAGGCGAGTTCCGCGGCGCAGGATGGGAAGCTGTTAAAGTGATTTGGGGGCGCTACTGGGATCCATTACTTGCACGTGATACTAGCGGCAAGTTATTACAGTTAATGGAAGAAACCGTAGATGGTGAGTACCAGAACTGTAAAGCTAAAGGTGGCGCGTACACTCGTGAGCATTTCTTTGGCAAATACCCTGAAACCGCTGAAATGGTGGCTAACATGTCAGATGATGACATTTGGCGTTTAAACCGTGGTGGCCATGATCCAGTTAAGATTTATGCTGCGCTGCAACATGCTAAAAACACTAAAGGCCGTCCTACAGTAATCCTTGCTAAAACAGTTAAAGGTTACGGAATGGGCGATGCGGGCGAAGGTAAAAACATTGCCCATAACGTGAAGAAAATGGGCATTGAATCGCTTAAATACTTCCGCGATCGTTTTAATATCCCGATTAGCGATGATCAGTTAGAAGATATTCCTTACTATCATCCTGGTGCTGATTCTGAAGAAGTTAAATACTTAAAAGAGCGCCGTGCTGCCCTTCATGGTGCTATGCCAAAGCGTCTTGAAAAGTTCTCTAAAGATATTGAAGTGCCGCCATTAAAGATCTTTGATTCAGTACTTAAAGGCTCAAATGGTCGTGAAATCTCAAGCACTATGTCATTTGTGCGTATTTTAACGGCATTGCTTAAAGACAAGAAAATCGGCAAGCAAATCGTACCGATCATTCCTGATGAAGCGCGTACCTTTGGTATGGAAGGTTTATTCCGTCAAGTGGGTATTTACGCTCATGAAGGGCAAAAATACGAGCCACAAGATTCTGATCAAGTTGCTTACTACCGTGAAGATAAAACCGGTCAAGTATTGCAAGAAGGGATTAACGAGTTAGGTGCAATGTCATCTTGGGTTGCTGCGGCAACCAGTTACTCAGTTAACGATACCCCAATGATCCCGTTCTACATCTACTACTCAATGTTTGGTTTCCAACGTATTGGTGACATGGCATGGGCTGCTGGTGATATGCGTGCTCGCGGCTTTATGGTCGGTGGTACTTCAGGTCGCACAACCCTAAACGGTGAAGGCTTGCAGCATCAAGATGGTCATAGCCATGTATTAGCTAACACGATTCCTAACTGTATTTCTTATGACCCGACTTATGGTTATGAAATCGCAGTGATTGTACAAGACGGTATTCGCCGCATGTATGGCGAGCAAGAAGACGTGTTCTACTACTTGACTACCATGAACGAAAACTATGAGCAGCTTGCGATGCCAGAAGGCAGCGAAGAAGGTATCGTTAAAGGTATTTATAAGCTTGAAACTCTTAAAGGTTCAGGTAAAGGCTCTGTACAGTTAATGGGTAGCGGCACGATTTTAGAGCAAGTACGTAAAGCGGCTGTGGCATTATCGAAAGACTTCGGTATTACTGCTGACGTTTACAGCGTGACTAGCTTCAATGAGCTAACCCGTGATGGTCAGGCTGCAGAGCGTTACAACATGCTGCACCCAACTGAAACGCCTAAAGTGCCTTATATTTCTGAAGTGTTATCAAGTGATGCGCCAGCTATTGTAGCAACGGATTACATGAAGATTTATGGTGAGCAATTACGTGCTTACATTCCAACTGATTATAAAGTACTAGGTACTGACGGCTTTGGCCGCAGTGATAGCCGTGAAAACTTACGTCACCATTTTGAAGTTGACGCTAAGTTCATTGTTATCGCGTCATTAAAAGCCCTTGTTGACCGTAAAGAGTTACCTGTAGAAGTGCTAACGAAAGCTATCACTGAATACGGTATCGACGTTGATAAGATCAATCCACAGTTCGCATAGGGAGAAACAAAATGGCTGAATTAAAAGAAGTTTTGGTTCCTAACCTTGATACTGATGCTGTGCAGGTTATTGAGATCTGTGCTGAGATTGGTGAAGTGCTTGAAAAAGAAGCATCAATCATCACAGTTGAAACGGATAAAGCGACTATGGATATTCCAGCACCCTTTGCTGGGAAATTAGTTGAGCTGAAAGTGGCTGTGGGCGATAGCGTTTCTGAAGGCTCGCTAATTGCGGTACTTTCTGTAGAAGCGGCTGGCGATGCGCCAGCGCCTGCAGCTGAAGTGGCTGCACCGGTAGCGGCGCCTGTTCAAGCCGCTGCTGCTCAAACCGCGGCTCCAGTAGCAGAAGCGCCAGCAACCGTTGCGGGTGGCACTGAAGTTATTGAAGTGCATGTGCCTGATATTGGTGATGCTGATAATGTTGATATTATCGAAGTGTTAGTGAGTGTGGGTGAAACCATTGAAGCTGACACAGGGCTTATTACCTTAGAAACTGATAAAGCAACCATGGAAGTGCCTGCGCCAACCGCAGGTGTGGTGAAAGAACTTAAAGTGAACGTTGGCGACAAGGTTTCACAAGGCTCTTTAGTGCTGATGCTTGAAGTAGGCACTAGTGCTAGTGCGCCTGTTGCTGAAGCAGTATCAGCGCCTGCAGCAAGCTCTGCTCCTGCAACATCGGTTGTTGAAGTTAAAGAAGTTGCAGTACCAGATATTGGTGATGCCTCTGATGTAGATGTGATTGAAGTGCTAGTTGCTGTTGGCGATATGCTTGACGTGGATACAGGTTTAATTACCTTAGAAACCGATAAAGCCACCATGGAAGTACCAGCGCCATTTGCCGGAAAACTGGTTGGTTTAACGGTTAATGTTGGCGATAAAGTATCTCAAGGTAGCATTATTGCTACGGTTGAGACGCAATCAACCGCACCTGCAGCTCCATTGCAAGCCGCTCCGGCAGCTAGTGCTCCTGCAGTTACTGCAGCAACACCAGCACCAGTTACCGCTGTGCCAGCAAGTAAGCCGCCTGTGCCGCATCATCCAAGTGCTGGTAGCCAACCTAAAACCGGTGCTGTACATGCATCACCTGCAGTTCGCCGCTTAGCGCGCGAATTTGGCGCTGATTTAACCCAAGTGAAAGGCTCTGGCCGTAAAGGACGTATTCTGAAAGAAGACGTTCAAGCCTTCATTAAATATGAACTTAGCCGACCTAAAGCGAGTGCTGCCACAGCGGTTGCTGGTGGCGCGGGTGGTTTGAATGTGATTGCAGCGCCTAAAGTTGATTTCAGTAAGTTTGGTGAAGTGGAAGAAGTGCCATTAAGCCGTATCCAGAAAATTTCTGGACCTAACTTGCATCGTAACTGGGTGACGATTCCACATGTGACCCAATTTGATGAAGCTGATATCACTGAATTAGAAGCATTCCGTAAACAACAAAATACACTTGCAGCTAAGAAGAAAGCGGATTACAAAATTACTCCGTTAGTATTTATGATGAAAGCCGTGGCGAAAACACTGGCTGAATTCCCTGTATTTAACTCAAGTTTAAGCCCTGATGGCGAGTCGTTAATCCAGAAGAAATATTTCCATATTGGTGTAGCGGTTGATACGCCAAACGGATTAATGGTGCCAGTGGTTCGTGATGTCGATAAGAAAGGCATTGTAGAGCTTTCTCGTGAGTTAACGGATATTTCAATTCGTGCCCGTGATGGCAAGCTGAAGTCAGCAGACATGCAAGGTAGCTGTTTTACTATCTCTAGTTTAGGTGGCATTGGTGGTACAGCATTTACCCCAATCGTTAACTATCCTGATGTGGCTATTCTTGGGGTATCAAAATCAGAAATGAAGCCGAAGTGGAATGGCACTGATTTTGAACCTAAGTTGATGTTGCCACTATCGTTATCATACGACCACCGTGTGATTGATGGGGCAATGGCTGCCAGATTTAGCGTGACATTATCAAGCATTCTTAGCGATATTCGTACGCTAATTTTGTAAACAAAAAGGCTGCTCATATTGAGCGGCCTTTTTATTCTTATCACTAGGATTGTGATCAGTATCAAACAAAGGGTAAAATGCGGCCACCTTACAAGATTTGACCACATTTTGCAGTTTGGACGGTTTTTCCGCCAACGATAGATAAAATAGAGGAAAACATGAGTAACGAAATCAAAACTCAGGTAGTAGTACTAGGTGCCGGCCCAGCAGGTTATTCAGCAGCTTTCCGCGCTGCAGATTTAGGTCTAGAGACTGTGATTGTAGAACGTTTTAGCACCCTTGGTGGTGTATGTTTGAACGTGGGTTGTATCCCATCAAAAGCACTTTTACACGTCTCTAAAGTCATTGAAGAAGCTAAAGCCGTTGCCGATCACGGTGTTGTTTTTGGTGAGCCTAAAATTGATTTAGACAAGTTACGCGGCTTTAAAGAAAAAGTAGTAGGTCAACTGACTGGCGGTTTAGGCGGAATGTCTAAAATGCGTAAAGTTGATGTGGTAAATGGTTTAGGTAAATTCACTAGCCCAAATACAATGGAAGTGACAGCTGAAGATGGCACTGTAACAGTGGTTAACTTTGATAATGCCATTATTGCAGCGGGTTCTCGTCCAATTAAACTGCCATTTATCCCACATGAAGACCCACGTATTTGGGATTCAACTGATGCTTTAGAACTGAAAGAAGTTCCTGAAAAGTTATTAGTGATGGGCGGCGGTATTATCGGCCTAGAAATGGGTACGGTTTACTCGTCTTTAGGTAGCCAAATTGACGTAGTTGAAATGTTCGACCAAGTTATTCCTGCTGCTGATAAAGATATCGTTCGAATTTATACTAAAAAGATTAAGAAGAAGTTTAACTTAATCTTAGAAACCAAAGTAACTGCAGTTGAAGCGAAAGAAGACGGCATTTATGTTTCTATGGAAGGTAAGAAAGCCCCATCTGAGCCAGTTCGTTACGACGCAGTATTAGTTGCTATTGGTCGTACACCAAACGGAAAAGGCCTAGACGCTGAAAAAGCTGGCGTAAATGTAGATGAGCGTGGCTTTATCAATGTTGATAAGCAAATGCGTACTAACGTTGCGAATATCTTCGCTATCGGTGATATCGTTGGCCAACCAATGCTTGCGCACAAAGGTGTGCATGAAGGTCATGTTGCTGCTGAAGTTATTTCTGGTCTTAAGCACTTCTTTGACCCTAAAGTTATTCCTTCAATTGCATACACAGACCCTGAAGTCGCGTGGGTTGGTCTTACTGAGAAAGAAGCCAAAGAGCAGGGCGTAGCCTATGAAACGGCATCATTCCCATGGGCTGCAAGTGGCCGCGCAATTGCTTCTGATGCAAGTGACGGTATGACCAAGCTCATCTTCGATAAAGAAACTCATCGCGTTATCGGTGGTGCTATCGTTGGTGTTAATGGCGGTGAATTACTTGGCGAAATCGGCCTAGCAATTGAAATGGGTTGTGATGCTGAAGATTTAGCCTTAACCATCCATGCTCACCCAACGTTACATGAATCTGTAGGTCTTGCGGCTGAAGTTTATGAAGGTTCAATTACTGATTTGCCAAACCCGAAGGCAAAAAAGAAAAAGTAACATGTAGCTATTTGTAGCTATTTGTAGCAATTTGTATTAAAGCACCTTTCGAGGTGCTTTTTTTTGCTCTAAATTTACTTTTAGGTGATATATTCAAATATTGTATTAAATTTAATTGTTTTTGTTGTTGCAGGCATAAAGCCATATAGGTTCACATAGAAGCGCTTAGCATAATAAAATCAATAAAAGAGTAACCCAGTCATAATGATAAAAGGAATTAAATCGTTTCTCACCTTGGTCGTTCTTACCCTTAGTTGCAGCTTTCCAAGCGTGGCTGACGATCTTGTCCAACGTTTATTTAATATCAAAGATGGCCTGGTTAATTACACTATCAATGACATTGCATTTGATGATTATGGCTATGTTTGGCTGGCAACTGAGCAGGGAGTATTTCGTGTTAGCGATACTGTTACCCGCCGCATTGATCAACCTGATAGTGATAATGCATTAGCTGCAGAAAACATTCATCTTATCGCTAAGGTGACTTCTCAGCGCCTTCTAGTCGCTTCTGGCACATCGCTTTACCTCTACGATATTAAACTCAATCGTTTTTCAGATGACATTATTGCCGGCCTCATAACTAGTGATGATTCTATTGTTGACGAAACACGTCTAGATAATGGTAACTTAATTCTGCTTACCCGTTTAGGTCAGGTGCTTGAGTTTGATGTGAATTCATTGTCAATCTCAGCGCTAACAGCCCAAGAATTGGATAAGACATTGCAATGGAATAGTGTTAATCAGCTAAGTGATGGCCGCTATATTTACTCATCCGCCTATGAAGTTGTGATAAAAAATGCCTGGGGCGAATTGATAAAACAAGTTAAGCGACCTATAGATAATATGTTGATTAAAAAGCTATTTGTAGATGCTGAACAGCGTATTTGGATCTTAAGTAACAAAGGCTTATATGAGCTAACCCTTCAAAGCTATCGGATGACTGCTACCACTGCGCTTCCTTTTGATATTCGTGGCGCGGTTGAAGGTAGTCGTGGTCATTTGTGGCTTTATACCAGAAGTGGGCTATTTTCATGGGATAAGCAATCATCGAAGGCAATTTCATATAAAGAGGAATTAAAAAATGATGCTGACGTTGATTATATCGACGATATGGCTGTTGATGACGATGGTTTAATTTGGCTTGGCGGCGCAGGCGAAGGTTTAGTGTTACTGGCAATAGCTCCTGAATTTTTATTGGAAAGTTTCACTCATTCATCAACTTATCAAATTGAAGATGACATGATTTGGAGTATTTATGCCGAGCAAGATAAAGTTTGGCTCGGCGGTGATGGTGGCTTGACCATTGTTGATAAATCAACCAAGACTTCAAAATATCTTATCCCTGCAGGCTTTGAAGCGAGAGATTCAATTTACGGAGTTAATGAGCTTGATAATCAGCATATTGTGGTAACAACAACCAGTGGACTGTTTGTCATTAACAAACAAACTGATCAGCAAGTTGATTTTAGCCATTTTGCTGCATCAAGTGACTCGCTAAAAGGTAAATTGTTATTTAACTCCTATGCAGACCCACTGTTTAGCGGCAGGGTTTGGTGGGGAGCAGATAATGATGTTTATTATTGGCAGCCAGGGTTAGACAATATCGTCACTGTGTCACCGACAGAGCATATTCTTCTATCCCACTCAGTGAACATTCGAAGTTTTTTCCGTGAAAATCATGATCGTCTGTGGATCGGTGGCGCAGGTCTATTTGGCTATATAGATAGCAATAATAATGTCACTTCATTAAACGCAGCGTTAGGCATTAACCACAAGGATATTATGATTACTAATATCCACCAAGTTGATAATACAACCCTGTGGTTAGGGACTCGCCAAAATGGGGTCATTGTTTTTGACACCCAAACCCATGAGATTTCATCCATGAGTGACTATTGGCATGTTGATTGCCCGACGATTTACTTTATCGAGCAAACTGAAAAAGATCATTTGGTTGGCTGCAGCTCTTCGGTCATTAGACAAAATAAACAGACAAAAGCCATTGATGTATTTTTTACTAGCGATGGATTTATTGGTAATGAGTTTAATGAGTCAGCAGCTTATTATGACCCTAATGCAGGCTTATATATTGGCGGCCCTAATGGGGCGATGTTAGTTGATATTGATAAGCTTGCACCTCGAGTAAGTAATGATGATATCGCCCTTGAGTCCATTGCGATTTACTATGAGGACAATACAGAGTATCACTTGATACCTGAATCCTTTAACTTAGTGCGCCCTGGGGCTAACTTAATCAGTTTTCAAATAACCACTTTCGACTACGTGAATGAAACGCCAATCAGCTTAAAGTACCGTTTGCTTCATGAGCATAATAGCTTAGATAGCCAGTATATTTATCTGCAAGGCCAAACTCAGATTAATATTGCTGACTTAAAAGCGGGTGAATATACCCTAGAGCTATTGCATAAACAGCATGGGGTGTGGGCAAGCAGTCCGTTTCAATTTAGTTTTAAGGTTGAACAATTTTGGTGGGCGTCACAGTGGTTTAAAGCCTTAGTGCTTTTTGCCATTCTTTTTGGGGTATTTACCTCTTTATGGCTTCGTAAAAAACAAATAAACCGTGTTATTGGTATTAATCAGGCATTAAGGGAAAGTGAAGACAAATTACGTCAATCACTGCGCGGTAGCGATTCAGATTTATGGGAGTGGCAAGCTAGCACTAACCAAATCCAATTTGATAATAAATCGGGTCTGTTGGGTGAGAGAAGAAAGTTATCTTATCTCGTGCCTGATATACCGATTGTTGCCGCCGATAAAGATAACCTCCAGCAGCAATGGCGAGCTTTGTTAAAGGGCGATAAAGAAACCATTGATGTAGAATTTAGGTATCACCGTGGTGAAGAGGCTATTGGTTGGCTGCGCATCAGAGGCCGCGCAGTTACCCGCAATCAGACTACAGGGCAATTAGAGCAAGTTGCCGGTATTTATACTGAGGTGTCTGAGCAACGTGAGCTTCAAAATGAAATTGATTTGTTTGCCAAGGCATTTGAAAACACCTCAGAAGGCATGTTAATTCTTGATAGTCGCAAGCGGGTGAAATTACTAAATACCGCAGCTGCAACTATCTTTACCAGCAAGCATGAAGCACTTGATGGAAGGGGGTTTGAGTCATTATTGTATGTGGATCATGGCTCCAAAAATATCGATGATTTATTGCAAAATAGCCGCTCATGGAATGGCGAGTTAAGCTTTAAACGGGGGAATAATGAACATTTTCCTGTTTGGGCTAATATCTCTAAAATGTCTGATAAGCGCGATATCTCACAGCACTATGTGGTGGTGTTTTCAGATATTACCCAGCGAAAACAATACGAGTCTAATTTACGGCACTTAGCCAATAATGACGTGCTTACAGGCCTTGCTAATCGAGCGATGTTTACTCGTCAGTTACAACAGATTATTGAGCAAGC
Organism: Shewanella sp. 3_MG-2023; assembly: GCF_030548765.1. Taxonomy (NCBI): domain Bacteria; kingdom Pseudomonadati; phylum Pseudomonadota; class Gammaproteobacteria; order Alteromonadales; family Shewanellaceae; genus Shewanella; species Shewanella sp. 3_MG-2023. Next base: position 23,929 of record NZ_JAUOSH010000012.1, read on the forward strand.
TAGCCACACTAATGAAAAGTTAGCATTATTGTTTTTGGATTTAGATCGCTTTAAGCACGTCAATGACTCTTATGGTCATAGCATGGGGGATGCTTTACTCGTTGAAGCGGCTAAACGCTTAAAAAATAGTGTTGGTGATGATCATCTGGTTTGCCGTTTTGGTGGTGATGAGTTTGTCATATTGGTTCGAAATGCTGATTCTATTGATCAGATAAATTTGATTGCTGAGCAAATTTTACAAAGGTTTGCTACGCCGTTTAAATTATTTGGCCGTGAGTTTTTTGTTTCAACCAGTATTGGTATCAGCATGTGGCCTGAAGATAGCCAAGATTCTGAAACCTTAATTAAAAATGCTGATTTAGCCATGTATCACGCCAAAGAAGAAGGCCGAGGTAACTTTCAATATTACTCTGCTGAGCGCAATGCTGAAGCGCAATATCATTTGAAAATTGAAGCTGACTTACGTAGCGCCATCGAAAATAACGACTTTGAGCTTTATTACCAACCTCAGGTAGACATACTCCAAGGTGATAAATTTGTAGGGATGGAAGCGCTGCTCCGCTGGCGTCACCCTATCGAGGGCTTTATTCGGCCAGATATCTTTATCAAGGTGGCTGAATCTTGTGGATTAATTATTGATATAGATCGCTGGGTGCTGCGCCAAGCCTGTATCGATGGTGCAAGATGGCATGCCCTTTACGACCAGCCTTTTCAGCTGTCAGTCAATGTGTCTGCAGTGCAGTTTAGACAAGTTGATTTTATTGAGAATTTAAAAGCGACCTTAGCCGATACTGGTATGCCGGCAAAGTGCCTTGCTATGGAAATTACCGAAGGGGTGTTGATGAAAGAGCTGCAGGTGGCAAGATCGCATTTAACCCAGCTTAAGCAGCTTGGTATTGAGGTGGCCATCGATGATTTTGGCACCGGTTATTCATCACTGGCGTATTTAAGAAGCTTTGAGGTGAATACCTTAAAAATCGATCGCTCCTTCTTAATTGATATTGCTACTAATGAAGCTGATCAAGCCATTGTGAGCAGTATTATTGAACTGGCAAGAAACCTAAAATTACAGGTGGTCGCAGAAGGGATAGAGTCTCACGCACAAATGGAGCAAGTTTTTAGCCGAGGTTGTTATATCATCCAAGGGTATTTCTTTGCCAAACCTATGCCAAAGGCTGAGCTGGATAAGTTTATCGGGATTGGGAAAAAGCTGTAATAAAGCGAAGTTCGCATGGTTAACAGTAAGTTATAAAGGTTTTATTCATGTGAGTTTTCTCTGTTAGAATGACGCGGTAGATCATGATTAAAGATAGGATGCTTTATATGGGCCGTAAGATTGCACTGCTGTTACTACTCAGTTTATTTTCACACAACTTAATGGCTAAAGAACGCCAGTCAGTGGGATTAGTATTAAGTGGTGGCGGCGCAAAAGGCGCGGCGCATATTGGGGTGCTTAAGGTGTTAGAGCAGCATCGCATTCCGGTTGATTATATTACTGGTACCAGTATCGGCTCCTACGTCGGCGGCATGTATGCCTTAGGTTATAGCGCCGCAGAAATCGAACACATTATGCTTAACTCCCCTTGGGCTGATGGCTACTCAGATACCATTCCTCGAGAAGTACTTACTTACCGCGATAAACAACACCGCGACAAATTTAATATCCCCATTAACGTAGGTTATAAAGATGGCGGCTTAGCCGTCCCCAGTGGCTTATTACTTGGCCAAACCATGTCGCAACTATTACGTTCATCAACTGATGTGGTAGAGCAATTTGGCGATTTTGATGATCTAGCTATTCCTTATCGCGCTGTGGCAACTGATCTAGTTACTAGTCATGCAGTGGTATTAGCTCAAGGCAGTATCGTTAAAGCCATGCAAGCCTCTGCAACGGTACCCGGGGCATTACAACCGGCTGAAATAGACGGCAAGCTACTGGTTGATGGTGGCATCTCAAATAACATGCCTGTCGATGTCATTAAAGCCATGGGCGCAGATGTGGTCATTGCCATTGATATTGGCTCACCATTGGCCAGCAAAGAGCAACTTAATGGCACGATTGCGGTGTTGGAGCAGCTTTCAACCATTTTGACCAAAGCCACCACAGAGCATCAAAAAACATTATTAACCGATGATGATGTGCTGATCCGTCCTGCGATTGATGACATGAGCACCACTGACTTTGATATCATGCCTGACGCATTAGCTGCCGGCACAGTGGCGGGCGAAGCAGCGCTGCCAATGTTGACACATTTAAGTGTCAGCGCTGAAGAATATCAGGCCTATCAAGACAATAAACAACGCGCCAAATTACTACTAGTTAATCAAGTTAACCGCCCAGTGATTAAGATTGTATTTGATAATCAATCTAGAGTGAGTGAAAGCCTGTTAGATGAAGAGTTAGCTCTTAAAAAAGGCACAGTGATCACCAAAGAAGCCTTAGACGAGGGCATAAAACGGCTTTATTCCCTTAATAAGTTTCAGCGTGTTGATGCCGAGTTTGAAGACACAGAAGCTGGACGCATATTAACAGTGACCACCCATGCCAAATCCTGGGGGCCAAATTATTTTGACGCCGGTTTTAACTGGGAAGATGACTTTACCTTAGATTCAGCCATTACCCTTAGTCTGGCTTATACCATGGGTGAGCTGACTGATAATGGCGGTGAGTGGCGTAACGAAGTTCAGTTAGGTTACGACAAGCGAGTTAGCTCAGAATTTTATCAGCCATTAGACAGAGACCAAGACTTCTACATTCGTTCTAAATACGAATTTGAGATCAAAAACTGGGATTATTATGATGATAACAACCGAGTCTTTGAGCTTAAAAACACCCTAAATCAATTGGCATTTGGAGTGGGTTATAACTATTCCCACGCTGGATTAATTGAGATTGGCGCAGTGGGTGAAATTGGTGATTTAAGTAATAAAGCCGTTTCTGCCCAAGATCTTGAATATGGCTCTTATGGCGGCTATTTTTCCTTTAGTTTTGACACCTTAAATAGCATTAGTTTCCCTACAGAAGGGCAGCGGTTAACGTTTACGGCCTCGGTAAGAAATGAAGATTATAAAGGCGCGGTTATTAATGACTCTGATGAACTATCTTGGCAGTTTGAAGCGGATTGGAAAGGGGCGCTTAAGCTAGGTAACCATGCCATTGTAGGTAAAGTCGCTTTAGCCACCGTTGATGTGGACCGTGATTTTACTTTACATGTTGCAGAGCTCGGTGGCTTTTTAAATCTGTCAGGTTTTCATAAAGGCGCATTGGCAGGTGCCCATAAAGCCTTTGGCGCCTTGATTTATCAATATGATTTAGGCCGAGATGTGTTACTCAGTGATGTGCCGTTATACATAGGTACTAGCTTTGAAGCGGGTAATGTGTGGACTAATCGTGATGCAGTGGACTTTGATGACCTTATCTATGCAGGTAGCTTATATTTAGGCACTGATACCAGCTGGGGTCCTGCCGCACTTGGCTTTGGTTTGACAGATACTGGCGAGCAATCGTTTTACTTATTTTTAGGTAAAAACTTTTAATTGTTCAGTTTGAATATAAAAAGCTGCCGTATCTTTAGATAAGGCAGCTTTTTTTATGGCAGATGTTAGCAAGACACTACTACTAGATATTTTCAATCAATGATTTAAGCTGACCTAAATGTGCTAGCTGGTGGTGAGCCACTTGCCAGCGAGACTGACCGGCGAATTCAGTCGCAGGGATTGCCACCGTTTGCATGCTTGCCGCTCTTGCTGCGATCAGGCCATTAAATGAGTCTTCAATAGCTAAGCACGTTGCAGGCTCAACGCCTAAGGCCGTGGCACAATTTACATAAACCTCAGGGTGGGGTTTGCCATATTGCAGCTTTTCGGCAGAGGCTATGGCCTCAAAATAATCCCTAATAGCCAGTTTATTCATTACTGCAGCAATTAAGTCACTGGACGATGAGGTAGCTAAGCCAATTTTTAGCCCTTGCTGCTGACAAGCTTGTAATGCTGCCACTACCCCCTGCATCGGCTTGCCTTCAGTTTCAATAAAGTGAATAACCCCATCAATAATTTGTTGGGAAACCGCTTGATTATCATACTCAGGCCAAGGGTATTTTTGATACCAATAGTGGACCAGAAGATCAATTCTCATGCCGGTGGTTTTTTCGGCATCAGCAAGAGTGATAGGCACGCCCAATTGACTTAATACTGCCACCTCGACTCGTTGCCAAGCGGGCTCGGTATCAATAATGACCCCATCCATATCAAAAATAACCGCGTTAATTTTTATCAATGTCATAATAGTCCTGTTTACTGTTTTGAATATCTAAGCAATAAGGTTGAATAAGTATGTTGGTGGGTGCAAGTGATTAATATTAGCCAAATAACTATGCCTAACAGTCAAAATAATTGCAAAAAAATAGCGACAATTTGCTGAAGTAGACTCGGTTAAGTTTAAATTGTATGTATTATTTAATATATTGAATTAAATCATTTTTTATAATGTTTTAAACTATCGTCTAATTTTATTTGTTTAAAGTGAGCTGTAAATTAGCCATCGAACTCAAAATTCAGATAGATTTCGCCTCCGATAGAGTGTGATCTAATTCATACTTTTGCAAACCTGTAGTATACTACGGGTCGGATTTCAAGCCCGAACCTGTGGAATGGTCATTCTCTATATTGAATGACGTTCAGTTTCGCTGTTAGGCGCAATAACAAAGAGGAATGTTGCCGTGCTAGAAGCATATCGTAAACACGTCGCAGAACGTGCTGCAGAGGGTGTTGTCCCTAAGCCATTAGATGCACAACAAGTGGCTGAATTAGTGAAGTTAGTTGAGACGCCGCCTGCTGGTGAAGAGGCCGTGATTCTTGACTTATTAGAGAATCGTATTCCCCCAGGTGTTGATGAAGCTGCCTACGTAAAAGCAGCATTCTTAGATGCAGTGGCTCAAGGCGCTGTATCGTCACCCATCCTTTCAGCTGAGCGTGCTACCGAGCTATTAGGTACCATGCAGGGCGGTTACAACATTGAACCGCTTATCGCTCAATTAGATAATGATGCACTTGCGCCAATCGCGGTTACTGCGTTATCAAACACCTTATTGATGTTTGATGCCTACCACGACGTGGTAGAAAAAATGCAAAAAGGTAATGCTTTTGCTAAGCAAGTTGTTGAGTCTTGGGCCGAAGCAGAATGGTTCTTAAACCGTCCTAAATTAGCTGAAAAGATCACCTTGACCGTATTTAAAGTATCAGGCGAGACAAACACAGATGACTTGTCTCCGGCTCCTGATGCATGGTCTCGTCCAGACATCCCATTACATGCTTTAGCGATGCTGAAAAATGCCCGTGACGGTATTGTACCTGATGTTGCTGGCACTGTTGGTCCAGTTAAAGAAATCGAAGCCCTTAAAGGCAAAGGTTACCCGCTTGTTTATGTGGGTGATGTTGTTGGTACCGGCTCTTCACGTAAATCAGCGACTAACTCAGTACTATGGTTCATGGGCGATGATATCCCTTATGCGCCAAACAAGCGTGCAGGTGGTTTCTGCTTAGGTGGTAAAATTGCCCCTATCTTTTTCAACACCATGGAAGATGCAGGCGCGCTACCAATCGAGCTTAACGTAGACAAGATGAACATGGGCGATGTTATCGACATCTATCCATACGAAGGCGTCGTTAAGCGTAACGGTAGCGATGAAGTTATCTCTACGTTCGAGCTAAAAACCGAGGTACTGCTTGATGAAGTACGTGCTGGTGGCCGTATTCCATTGATCATTGGCCGCGGGTTAACTGACCGTGCCCGTGAAACATTAGGCCTTGCGGCTTCTGAAGTGTTTGTTCGCCCACAAGATGTGGTTGCAACCAATAAAGGCTTTACGCTGGCACAAAAAATGGTTGGTAAAGCATGTGGTGTTAAAGGTATTCGCCCAGGTCAATACTGCGAACCTAAAATGACGTCGGTTGGTTCACAAGACACCACAGGCCCAATGACCCGTGACGAACTGAAAGATTTAGCATGTTTGGGCTTTAGCGCCGATTTAACCATGCAGTCTTTCTGCCACACTGCGGCTTATCCTAAACCTATCGATGTGAACACTCACCACACCTTACCTGATTTCATCATGAATCGTGGCGGTGTTGCACTGCGTCCAGGCGACGGGGTTATTCACTCTTGGTTAAACCGAATGTTACTACCTGATACCGTTGGTACTGGTGGTGATTCACATACCCGTTTCCCAATCGGTATTTCATTCCCAGCCGGTTCTGGCCTAGTAGCATTTGCTGCTGCAACAGGTGTTATGCCTCTTGATATGCCAGAGTCAATTTTGGTGCGCTTTAAAGGTGAAATGCAACCAGGTATCACCTTACGTGACCTAGTTCATTCTATCCCGCTTAAAGCCATTGAAATGGGTCTGTTAACGGTAGAGAAGAAAGGCAAAATTAACGCTTTCTCTGGCCGCGTATTAGAAATTGAAGGTCTTGAGCAACTTAAAGTTGAACAAGCATTCGAATTATCTGATGCATCAGCAGAACGAAGTGCTGCAGGTTGTACGATTAAGCTAGATAAAGAGCCAATCATTGAATACCTAAACTCTAACATCGTGATGTTGAAGTGGATGATTTCTGAAGGTTATGGTGACCGCCGTACCATCGAGCGTCGTATTACAGCGATGCAAGAGTGGTTAGCAAACCCAGAGCTAATGGAAGCAGATGCAGATGCTGAATATGCTGAAATTATTGAAATCGATTTGAACGATATCAAAGAGCCAATTCTTTGTGCGCCAAACGATCCAGATGATGCGGTATTACTATCATCAGTTGCAGAAACAAAAATTGACGAAGTATTCGTTGGTTCTTGTATGACTAACATTGGTCATTTCCGCGCAACCGGTAAAATGCTAGAGAAGTTTGCAACGACCTTGCCAACGCGTCTATGGATTGCACCGCCAACTAAGATGGATAAAGACCAGTTAACTGAAGAAGGTTACTACGCGATCTTTGGCCGTGTTGGTGCGCGTATCGAGATCCCGGGTTGTTCACTGTGTATGGGTAACCAGGCACGTGTTGCTGAAGGTGCGACCGTTGTTTCAACGTCAACACGTAACTTCCCTAACCGTTTAGGTACAGGTGCAAATGTGTACTTAGCATCAGCTGAGTTAGCAGCAGTAGCGGCATTGTTAGGCCGTCTACCGTCTCCTGCTGAGTACCAAGAATACGCGAAAGAGTTAGATGCAACTGCAGCTGATACTTACCGTTACTTGAACTTTGATCAAATTGATTCTTACACTAAGAAAGCTGACAGCGTGATTTTCCAAACTGCGCTTTAATCTTTAAAAAGATGACTGACGTTTAAAAGCGTCAACTGAAAAATGCCAGCGATTAAGCTGGCATTTTTAATGGGCGAGATAAATTACTTTTGTATATTTCGCCAACCTTCAATTTCAGGTGTTGAGAGCAAATAGGAGTGAAAAGTCAGAATTCCAATGGTTCTTCTTATGCGTTCAGCCCAAATTAAGCCAGCAATGAAACCTAGAAATAGTGAAAGATATAAGGTTGAAAACATGCCTTCTAAGCCAAGCATATCTAAAATGAATAAGTTGATAATGGCACCAATTGCCATGGGTTATATCACTATTTGAAAGTATAGCCATCCGACAAGAAGGTATCCTTGAGCATACATATACCATTCTAGAGGTTTGAATAAATTGATTTTTGACATGGGGTCACTCTTGCTTGAGAAAACTCTGTTAATAATTAACGCCTAACTTGAAGGGTTTTCGTATATAAGATATTGATAATAATATACTACATTTTAATATTTTGGTTCAAAGAGTTTATCAAGATAATCAAGTTCGCCCAGAACTCTCGTTAGAAACGTGTCATTTTTGATAAAATATTACTTAGCCAGCTGGGACTATGATTTATAAATAATTCAAGTAAGGTGATCAGTTTCACTTTATTAAGCTGATACTGAAATGTCCAAACTGCGTTTGGAAAAAGTCGTGGGTTATCCACCCACACCCGACCAAGAGGGGAAACAACAGCAATCCCCCTCTTTGATCACCCATGCTTGTGATGATAGATTGGAATATCGATATTTTGATTGAATTATATGGAGTCAATTAAAATGTAATTTAAAATTAATGTTGCGATCATTACTTGAGACACTTTGATTTATTGTTGTAGTCTGTTAACATTTTGTAATTACATGGAATTAAATCGGTTTTCAAGGATGATTAGAGTGTTTTTTACACTTTTGGGTATTTTGCTTTTTGTTTTATGCAGCTCAGCTTCAGCTAGAGTAGTGTATGTTTTTAATTCCCCATTAGACATAACACGTTATTACACAACTCAAATAGTAGGCGAGCAAAATAACGCTAGATTTGAATTAATCGAATTTGATTCTAATCAAGTGCTTTTGTCTCACCGCATTCTATTGAATCCACCACTAGATATCAGTTGCCTTGATAATACCTTATCTAACCCTAATACAGGTTTCGCATACAAATATACAATAACTGGCCAAACCCTAGAAAGTTGTTCAATTAGCCCAACCGCTGTAGCCTCGACTTATATCGATGCAAGTGAATTAGCTCTTGAGGCTAGTGTCATGATTTCTAAAATCCATTCGGATATTTTACCAGATCACCAATTACTCGGTCATATTCTATTTGATCGAGTGTTTCAACTTACTTCATTAAAAAAATTCAGGGTTTTACTTCCTAGAATTGCAAATCAGTTACAGGAACATAAACAGCTGATTGTTAATGAGGGAAATCATACTTTTCAAATATTGTTACTATCTAAAAGGAAATAGAATGAAGCAGTTTAGTTTTAGTAAAAGCGCTTTATGTATAGGCTTAGCGCTAGGGTCTACATCGGCAATGGCAGCTAATAGTTGGCTCTCAAGGGTTAACACTGAATCAGAAAATTATGAGGCGAAAGTTTTAGTTGCTTCACAGCTGCAAGCTGTTCAGCAAAAAAGTAATAGCTCTGCCAAAGCTGTATTTGATATTACAGTTTCTTTGCATAACAACCCTGAAGGCTCTGATCAACAACAGTATGAAGAAATATTAGGAAACTTTGCTGATGGTATATGTGAACAATCTAACGGTGAACATAAGTTAGGCAAGGTCAGTATCTTTAGAGAGAACAAGCATCGATCTAAGTCAGATATTATTTGGGGCGCAAGAGAGTGGCCTAGAGCTAATGCATCAGGTTTTGGTGCAAATGGTATGCACATCTGGTTTGGTGATGTATTTCCTAATGGTACTGGGCCAGGTACTGATTATGATATGTTAAGCAACCCTGTTGGTGCTGGCTATACCCTTGCTCATGAGTGGGGCCACTATGCATATGGATTATTCGATGAATATAAAGGCAACTCTGCAACAGGGATTAGCAGTAGAACATTAAGCACAGATATTGCTACGGACTCAATTATGAGTAATCAATGGCAAGCTGTGAATGGTGAAATGAAATGGCTGAATCATTCAACTGCGAGCGTTATTGGTAACCATAGCAGAACAGCACAAGGTCGAGTTTATGGTAAAAGTGCTTGGGAAGTTTTACTTCAAGATACCAAAAATGACCCTAAGTCTGGTCGTAAAACAGCGCAACCAAATCGAACTCGTTTTACCACTCTCGCCAACAACGCACCTGACTTAGCAACCCCTTTAAAAGAAGAGTTGCCAGGTTTGCAAGCGACCTGTAGAGAGCAACTTAACTTTGTCTGGGTTGAGGGTGATATTGATATGCAGGTCGTGATAGATCGCTCAGGGAGCATGTCCGGCTCTCCAATTAATAACGCGAAACAAGCAGCTATAACTTTAGTTGATGCAGTTGCTGAAGGCACCACAGCAATGGGGTTGGTATCGTTTTCTAGCACAGCGACCCAAGATTTCCCCATACAAATAATTCCAAATGCAGATACAACCGTTAAACCCGCATTGAAAAATACAATTGACGCAATTCGTTCAACAGGAAGTACAGCTTTATTTGATGGTAGCCAACTTGCGTTAACTAATTTAAATAATTATCAAAATACTTCCGGTAGTGGCGCACCAGGAGTGGTATTTTTGCTAGCAGATGGTGATGATAACAGTTCTAGATTTAGTGAATCTGAAGTTATAGTTGAATATCAGCAAGCAAATGTGCCTATTTTTAGTTTTGGTTATGGCTCTGCATCTCCAACTGGACCACTGCTAACATTAGCCAATTCAACAGGTGGCAAGTACTTTTCATCTCCAACAACCTTGGCTGAAATTACTGATGCTTTTTTGCAAGCTAATGCTGTTGCAACAGACAACCAAAACATTGTCTCGTCATCTATGAACATTGCAAATGGTAGCAGTGTTGTAAAAGAAATACATATTGATTCAGGGTTAGATAATATCAATATCTTTATTAACCATAATGGTAACCCTGATGAGATTTTACTAAAACTTATCGATGCTAATGATGCAGAGGTGTCTGGTATAGATTTTGCCTGTACTCAGGTGTCATCGACTCAATCTTGTAATGTTAATATCCCTAACAGCATTATTGCGTCGCTAGGGCATGGGCAATGGAAGCTAAAAGTTTTAAATAATCAAACAAATTATCCTGTAGACGTAACAGTTAATGTAATTGGGGAGCCAAGTTTACAAGGTAGCTATACTGTTTCTGTAGAAGGTTTTGCTGGGAATGCCGTGACTTATCCTAATCCGATGATTTTAACAACGGCATTAACCAAGGATAAATTGATTACTGGTGCCAACGTCATTGCTACGATAATCGATCCAGCACAAAGAGAAACTACTTTATCGATGCTTGATGATGGTTTAGCGGGGGATGCAGTTGCTGGTGATGGTATTTATTCAGCTATTGCACCATATAGCCTTAATGGTATACATCAAGTTGAGGTAAATGTTAATAATGCAGACAGTAAAGCTCAATATACAAGTACTGGGTTATTGACCCCTACACTCGATGGTTCTGAACCAGAAGAGGAAGCTTTACCTACTATTGATGAAAACTTTGTTCGTATTACCAAAACTTCCTTAGTGGTGTCAGATATTCCTTATTCTGATGGCGATGACAGTTATTTTTATTCAACTTCTCTTGAAGCTGATAATACTGGTATAGATGGCATGATCGATCTGGCGGGAGATGTTGATTTTTATGTTGTTGAAAATATAGATACGACTAAAGACATGGTAGTACGTGTATCTGACTTTAGTTTAGATATGCTGCCATCATTAGCTATTTATAAATCTGATGGATTAACCATTATTACTGAAGGTATCACTGTAGTAAGCAATCCATCATCAACGGATTATTTATATTTCAAAATAGCTTCAGCAGACTTAGAAGCAAAGATATATGTCTCTGTTAGTCATGAAGATTCAGCTGCAACTTTTGGAGGTTATATAGTTAGTGCTGGTGAGCCACTAAACACAGATGTACCGCCAAATTATGCGCCTGAAGTTAATGATGATGTTGCTATGGTTTGGGTCGGTCAGACAGTATCAATCTCTCCGTTAGAGAATGACACAGATTTAGATGGAGACACGTTAGTTATTGATAGTGTAGATACGTCATCTTTAAGAGGGGGAGTAACGTTAGTAGGCGAAACATTAACTTATGATCCAGGTTCAGCTTTTGATAGTGAAGCTGAAGGTGCAAGGTTAATCGACAGCTTGACTTATACAGTCACTGACAATAAGGGGGCCTTTGTAGAGGGTAAAATAGACATTACAGTTAAAGTTAATACCTCTCCTGATGCAAACCCAGATAGCGTTTCAGTGGATGAGGATAAGACAGTAACGATAAGCCCTTTATTAAATGATGCTGATGCCGATGGTCATAGCTTTACATTGACGAACACTCAATCTCCTTCTGATGGTGTATTAGTCGATAATGGTGATGGCAGTTTAACCTATGATCCTAATGGCCAGTTCTCTAGCTTGATTAAAGGTGAAACCGCAACTGAATTATTTACTTATTCAATTACTGATGAACTAGGCGCTGTAAGTACTGGAGATATAACAATTAATATTGTTGGTATTAACACTGCCCCAGAAGCTATTGCGGATGTTGCTGAAACAACTAAAGGCGCTGATGTACAAATTAACCTTATTGCTAACGATTCGGACGCAGACGCTGATGATTTATCGGTGATCAAAATTGATAGCTCAGAGCTTAAAGGTTTAGTAACTAATAATGACGATGGTACTGTAACCTACAGCCCTAATGGTCAATTTAGTGAGTTGTACCAAGGCGAATCAGCAACAGAAATATTCAGTTATACAGTTTCTGATGGTGAAGAAGAGGCTGCAGCACAAGTGACAGTCACTATTAATGGAGAAGGGACTAAACCTATTCCTGATGTTGAACCTGAAAAAGAAAAGTCATCAGGTGGTAGCATGTCATGGCTATTATTGTTGTTGACGCCTCTGGTGTTCAATAGACGTAAACCTAAATAAACGTTAGTTTTACTAGTAATAATGGACCAGTTTTCTGGTCCATTATTTAGTCTCTAAAACAGTCAGGAAGGCTTGATAAGAGCAGTTTAAATATTTTGCAGTTACGTAATAAATAGAGTAAAAATTAGAAGTTAAAACCAAGATCCAATTAAAGGCGTAATGCCTAATTTAATCTTATGAATACTTAATATTCATATTAATCAAAGGTTCACGAGAACCTTTCTCTGCACGTAAACGAGCCAAATAACGTTCCCAGATTTCCACTTGTTGGTTACCCAATTCAAATAAAATCTTCCACGAAAACAAGCCGGTATCATGACCATCATCAAAAATGATTTTTACTGCATAATTGCCTACAGGCTCAATGGCAGTGATATTGACGTTTTTCTTGTGGGTGACCAAAATTGGATTGCCGTGGCGCTGCACTTCAGCTGAAGGGGAGTGAACACGTAGCATTTCGCAGCTGATATTAAACACTTCACCGCTTTCAAAGCTCACTTCAAGTAACTTAGATTTACGCTTTAATTTAAGATTGGTTACAACGGGGCTATTGGCTTGCTGGTTCATGGCATTGCTCTCTTTAAAATACTGTCAGCAACGTTAAGATACTCTTGGCTGGCAATGATAGACAATAAAAAAGGTGATAGTCCATTGTGGCACTATTCACCTTTAATTTCCTAATATCTGTGAGGCTAAATTAGTAATAGATCACAGCTAGGTTGAGATAAGCTTAAGTAATCACTACAAAATGAAGCGGCTTAAGTCTTCATCTTCTACTAGGGCATCTAAGTGATCATTGACATAGTCGGCATCAATTACAAAGGTGCTACCTGATTTTTCTGAAGCGTCATATGAAATCTCTTCCATCAGCTTTTCCATCACAGTATGCAGGCGACGAGCACCGATGTTTTCAGTGGTCTCGTTCACTTGCCACGCCGCTTTAGCAATGCGTTCAATACCACATTCACTAAATTCAACTTTAACGCCTTCAGTCCCCATTAACGCCACATATTGCTCGGTTAATGATGCATGTGGCTCAGTTAGAATACGTTTAAAGTCATCAGCGGTGAGTGCACTTAGCTCAACACGGATTGGTAAACGACCTTGAAGCTCAGGGATTAAATCCGATGGCTTAGACATCTGGAATGCACCTGAGGCGATAAACAAGATGTGGTCGGTTTTGACCATGCCGTGTTTAGTGGTCACAGTACAACCTTCGATTAATGGCAGTAAGTCACGTTGTACCCCTTCACGTGATACGTCAGGGCCTGAGCTTTCGCCGCGCTTACAAATCTTGTCGATTTCATCTAAAAATACGATACCGTTTTGCTCTACCAAGTCGATAGCTTGCTCTTTCATGTCTTCTTGATTGACAAGTTTTGCAGCTTCTTCTTCGATAAGCAGCTTGAAGGCCTCTTTAATTTTAACCTTTTTACGGTTTTCTTTAGTTTGCCCCATGTTTTGGAACATACTTTGAAGCTGATTAGTCATCTCTTCCATGCCTGGAGGTGACATGATCTCAACACCCACTTGCGGCGCGGCTAAGTCGATATCAATTTCTTTATCGTCTAGCTGGCCTTCACGTAATTTCTTACGGAAGATTTGACGGGTATTTGAATCATCTTTCTTTTCAGTATCCCAGTCTTCTTTTGGCTTAGGCAATAGGGCATCAAGAATGCGCTCTTCTGCAAGCTCTTCAGCGCGATGACGGCCTTTTTTCATTTGCTGTTCGCGGGTCATTTTCACGGCTGAGTCAGTTAAATCACGGATGATTTGCTCAACTTCTTTACCGACATAACCCACTTCAGTGAATTTAGTGGCTTCTACTTTAATGAAAGGCGCATTAGCTAGTTTTGCTAAGCGGCGGGCAATTTCAGTTTTACCGACACCGGTTGGGCCAATCATTAAAATATTCTTTGGCGTCACTTCTTGGCGAAATGAGGCTTCAAGCTGCATGCGTCTCCAACGGTTACGAAGCGCAACGGCTACAGAACGTTTAGCATTTTTTTGACCAATGATGTGCGAGTCTAGCTCATGGACAATCTCGCGTGGGGTCATTTCAGACATAGATAATTCCTTACGTGCTAATTTAGTAGTCGATTTGCTCAACGGTTTTATGTTGGTTGGTGAATACACATATATCACCGGCAATCGTTAATGATTTTTCTGCAATGTCACGGGCACTTAAATCGGTATTTTGTAATAAGGCTAGCGCAGAAGCGTGGGCATAGTTGCCACCAGAACCAATTGCAATTAGGTCATGCTCAGGCTGAACCACATCGCCGTTACCGGTAATGATTAATGATTCTTTGGTGTCGGCGACAATAAGCATGGCTTCAAGGTTGCGGAGCATTTTGTCGGTGCGCCAATCTTTGGCGAGTTCAACGGCTGATTTTAATAAATGGCCTTGATGCATTTCGAGCTTGGTTTCAAAACGCTCAAAAAGAGTAAATGCATCGGCTGTGCCGCCAGCAAAACCTGCGATAACTTTATTTTGGTATAAGCGACGCACCTTACGTGCATTGCCTTTCATGACGGTATTGCCAAGGGATACTTGGCCATCACCTGCGATGACAACTTGATTATTGCGGCGAACGGAAACGATAGTAGTCACGGTAAATCCTCTTAACGACTGCAGCGTAAAATAGTCTGCTGCTGGTTGATAAACTAGATATGGGGGTGGTTAATAGAAATTCAAGGGAATAAAAAAGACGCTAACAATGTTAGCGTCTTTTTTGAGTTGTTTATAAGTTCTTGGCTACTGAGGCTGAACTCTCACTTCGCTAAGTTTAGTATTCCCATAGCCAAATTTGGCAGCCATTAATGCTAGCACGCTGCAATTTATGTCTGGCACGCTCTGCGGCACGTTTTGACTCAAATGGCCCTAAGATCACTTTATGCCACACGCCAGTCGTGCCTTGGGTCGCTCTCACTTGGGCTTCTAGACCTTGAAAGGCAATCACGGCTTTCATTTCTTCAGCCTGAGCAAGCTTTCTAAATGAGGCGCATTGCATTTGGTAAGGGCCTTGAGACTTCATCGCACCTTCTGGCACTTCAATATCAATACTTTTATTTTCTAGCTCTTCCAAATAAGTCCACTGCTCCGTTGGCTTTGGCGGCAGGGCATTAGGGTCTTTTTTCGCAGGTTTTGGCGTTGGCTTTTCAACCACTTGGCTTGCTGGTGCTGACTCAGGCGTAGCATCATCAGAACTACCACTGATAAACCACAAGAAATAACCAAAACCGCCTAACAGTAAAATGACCACCAAGGTCGGCAAATAAGGAATAGAGCGCTTTTGCTGAGCTGCGCCTCTCTTTTTAGATGCCGAACGTTTTTTGGGACTAGGCTTTTTATTAGCGTAATCTCGGCTCATTTACATACGCTCTAAGGTTTCGATGCCTAACAGCGACAAACCGGTTTTTAAGGTTTTTGAAGTTAACTGCGCCAATAATAAACGGCTTTGTTTTTGCGCTTCAGTTTCAGCGGCAAGCACAGGGCAAGCTTCATAAAAACTTGAGAATTCACTGGCTAGCTCATAAACATAGGCACACATAACATGTGGCAAGCCTTTTTCTGTCATGCGAGTTAATACTTCGCCAAACTGAGCAAGCTTAGTGCCGAGTTGCTTTTCTTTATCGTGTTCAAGCACGATTTTAGCCTGACTTAAGTCAACATCTGCTGCACGTTTAAAGATGCCTGCAACACGGGTGTAAGCATAAAGTAGGTACGGAGCGGTATTACCTTCAAAGCTGAGCATTTGCTCAAAGCTAAAGATATAATCGCTGGCACGGTTTTTTGAAAGGTCAGCATATTTAACCGAGCTTATTCCTACAACGCGAGCCACTTCAAGGAGTGTCTCTTCGTCCATATCAGGGTTTTTGCTACGCACTAATTCAACGGCGCGAGTGTTTGCTTCATCGAGTAAATCCACTAACTTAACGACGCCACCACTACGGGTTTTAAATGGACGACCATCAGGGCCATTCATGGTGCCGAAACCTGTGTGCTCTAGCGATAAACCTTCACGGACGAAACCGGCAGTTTTAGCCAGTTTGAATACTTGTTGGAAATGCAGTGCTTGGCGCAAGTCGACAAAGTACAGGGCGCGATCGGCTTTTAATACATTTGAGCGGTAACGCATTGCCGCTAAATCAGAGGTGGCATATAAATAACCGCCATCTGCTTTTTGAATAATAACCGGTAGAGGCTCGCCTTCTTTGGTGCGAAACTCTTCTTGGAATACCACTTTAGCGCCATTACTTTCGCTTAATAATCCTTTAGCTGCTAAGTCTGTAACCACTTGGGCTAAATCATCGTTGTAAGCACTTTCGCCATGAACATCTTCACGGGTTAAGGTCACCCCAAGACGTTTGTATACGTCATGACAATGGGCTAACGAAATATCATTAAATTCACGCCACAGTTTATTGCAGTATTCGTCACCTGATTGCAGTGATACAACTAAGTTACGGGCGCGGGTAGCAAAGTCGCTTGATTCATCAAAACGTACTTTTGCTTCACGGTAGAAAGTTTCTAAATCAGATAGCTCAAGATCTGCTTGTTCGCCATGAGCTGCGCGAAGCTCTTCCATATATGCCAGTAGCATGCCGAACTGAGTGCCCCAGTCACCCACATGGTTTTGACGAATGACCTTATGGCCTAAAAATTCTAGTGCGCGCACCACACTGTCACCAATAATGGTTGAACGTAGATGACCTACGTGCATTTCTTTGGCAAGGTTTGGTGATGAGTAATCAACTACAATGGTTTGTGATTCAGGTAAGGTGATCCCTAAATGCTCACTGTTTAATGCATCTTGCAGTTGATTCGCTAAGGCATTTTCATCAATAAAGAAGTTGATGAAACCGGGGCCTGCAATTTCAACTTTAGCCACATGGCTAGATGCCGGTAGGTTGTCGATGATTAGTTGAGCGATATCGCGCGGGTTCTTTTTAGCAACTTTGGTTAGCATCATCGCTAAGTTAGTGGCTAAATCACCATGAGTTTTATCTTTAGTGCGCTCAACTTGAATGCGAGCCTGAAAATCAGCTGGGACAATGCCTTGTTGCTTAAAAGAGTCGACGGTTTGTTCTAGTAAAGATGCAATATGTGATTTCATGGGCGTTTATCAGCACTAACTTAAAGTAAAAGACAGGAGTAACCGACTATTTTAGCCGCTTTTGATACTCGAATGCTATCTCGATAGTGTTTTTATTCGAGATTTTTTTTAAATTTCAGCAAAGCGAATTTTATCGCAGAATAAGCCAAGCTGATTACATTAAATCTTGCGGGTCGCGGTCAATGCTCCAACGGCATTTTTTACTTTCAGGCAATGCCTCAATGGTTGGCAATACTTGCTCAAAAACCTGTTGTAATCGTTGTCTATTTTTAGCTTGGAATAATAACTGGCGGCGGTATTTGCCCGCTTTACGATCCAATGGAGCAGGCATTGGGCCAATGACTTCAAACTCTTTATCTTGGGGTAATAAGCTGGCCACCTGATTGAGAAAGCTATCGGCATCTTCTGCTAAATGGGCATCGGCTCTAAGCAGCACCATGTGCCAAGCGGGTGGTAACAGGGCTTGTTGGCGCTCAAGTAATTGCCCGCGGGCAAACTTACCATAACCGTGCTGCAGTAAATCCCTTAATATGGGGTTATCACTTTGATGGGTTTGTAGTAATACTTTACCGGGCTTATCAGCACGGCCGGCGCGGCCTGAAACCTGGGTATATAGCTGCGCAAAGCGCTCTGGGGCTCGAAAGTCAGCGCTGAATAAAGCGCCATCGACATCCATTAATCCCACTAAAGTCACATCTGGAAAATGATGCCCTTTAGCTAGCATTTGGGTGCCCACTAAAATTTTATATTCACCTTTTAAAATGCCGTTGAGCTGTTTTTCTAATGAGCCTTTTCTGCGGGTGGTGTCACGATCGATCCTCACTACCGGATATTGGGGAAACTCTTGTGCTAAGGCTTGTGCCAATTGCTCTGTGCCGGTGCCATGGCCCATTAACATGGTGCTGCCGCACTCATGGCATTGATGAGGAATAGCATATTGATTGCCACAATGGTGGCAGCAGATTTCATTTAAACCTTGATGAACAGTAAAAAAGGCATCGCAGCGATCGCATTCATGCAAATGTCCGCACTCATGACAAAGTAGGGCTGGCGAAAAGCCACGGCGGTTTAGAAATAGTAATACTTGGTTGCCCGCATCTAGGTGCATACGCATTTCATTGATCATTGAGGCGCTCATGCCGGCCTTAAGCGGATGGGAGCGAATATCGATAATTCCTTGCTTCACTTTTTGGGCTGCACCTGCGCGTTCGCCGAGTTCTAAGTGGGCATAACGGCCTGAAATGGCATTCTGTAGCGATTCTAGCGATGGCGTTGCCGAACCTAAAATCACTTGAATATCTTCTAAGTGGCCGCGCATAACAGCTAAATCGCGGGCGTGATAACGCACCCCTTCTTGCTGCTTAAAGCTGCTGTCATGTTCTTCATCAAGAATGATAAGCCCTGGATATGCCATTGGGGTAAATAATGCCGAGCGAGTGCCGATAATAATCGCGGCTTCACCGCTACGGGCCTGACGCCAAGCCTCTAAACGCTGGTT
Source organism: Shewanella sp. 3_MG-2023 (assembly GCF_030548765.1). Classification (NCBI taxonomy): domain Bacteria; kingdom Pseudomonadati; phylum Pseudomonadota; class Gammaproteobacteria; order Alteromonadales; family Shewanellaceae; genus Shewanella; species Shewanella sp. 3_MG-2023. Next base: position 43,002 of record NZ_JAUOSH010000012.1, read on the forward strand.
GTCAGTTAATGCGGAGTGAATAACGGCAATATTGACATCAAATCGGCGCTTAAAGCGGTTAATGGTTTGCGGTGTTAAGCCTATTTCAGGCACCAAAATCAGCGCTTGTTTACCTTGCTTTAGGATAGTTTCTAATACTGACAAATAGACTTCGGTTTTACCAGATCCAGTAATGCCCTCTAATAAACTGCAATGAAACCCTTGCTGCTGATTAAGGATAGATACTGCCACTGCTTGCTGTTTATTAAGTTTAAGTGGGGTTTCTGTCATGACCAATTGTTGACGCCAGCTTAAGTCGGCGGCATTGGTGATGTGTTGGCGCTCAACCCAGCCTTTATCTTCAAGGGCTTTTAAGGCCAATTTACTGAGCTCTTGGGTGGTAAATTCATCTTGGCTGATGGCCGACTGCTGCAGTAATTCGAATAATTTCTTTTGTGCTGGCGCTCTTTTGAGCACGCTGATATCGACTTGCTTGCCTTGCTCGTTTAACGCAAATACAGTCACAGTCTGCGGTTGAGCACTTGACCCTTTACGCAGGGCAACCGGTAAGGCTTGGCTGAGCATTTGCCCTTGGCTGGCAAAGTAATATCTTGCCGCCCAAAGTGTTAATTTGTACAAACTTTCAGGCAGTAACGGTTTATCATCCAGCAGTTCAGTGATAGCTTTAATCTTGTTTGCTGGCACGTCGCAGCCATCTTTAATGGCAGTAATAAGCCCAATTAGTTGCTGTCGACCAAAAGGCACTTTTACCCGCAGTCCAAGCTTTATTTGTGCTACGTTGGCTTCAGGGATTTGGTAACTAAAGGTTTGCCGCATGGGAACGGGCAATGCAACCTCAACAAACACAGGCATAAGTCATCATCATTCAGAATTGTGAAGCTCTAGTTTACTCCAGCTAGACCGTAAATAAATAGGATAAGAGAAAATTGATGTTAAAAGGATTATTTAGCAAACATACCCTAGCACTGTCTGTGTTTTTATTTTCGTTTAGTGCCCAAGCAGCGCTGAGTCATATCAGTATCAATAGCCGCCATTTTAAGCTAGATCAGCATCCGCAATTAAAGCTTAATATTGTGGCCGCTAACGATGATCTTTCACGGCTGAGTTTTCACTTACGTCAAACCGTTGGAGCAAATGAGGTTGTTGAGGAGTTAATGCTGCAACCTGTGAGTCGCTTTATGCTCTATGCCATAGGTGTTGATGATGTCAGTGACCCTAATGCTAAGCTGATTGTCAGTGAATATAAGGGCAATAGCTGGCAGCAGTATGCGGTATTGTCGGTATTTGATGCCCCTTACATAAAGCCAAATGGTCGCAGTGATATTAAAATCGATGCCGCTAAAGCACTCAAAAAAGTCCCGTTAGCTGCAACACCAGCCGAAAAGGATCCTATTATTGTAACGGCGAGTAATAACAGCAATAACAGTCAAGCTTGTATGGTTGAGCGTAATAACACTGAGACCTTATGGGGGATTGCGTCACGTTATGCTACATCGTGGAATACCCATGTTTATGGGGCGATGTTAGCGCTTTATGAGGCCAATCCTCAGGCGTTTTCTCAGCAGAAAATTCACTTAATCAAACAAGATGTGCCATTGCGATGCCCGACAAAAGTTCAGTTGAATCAATATATAACAAAGGCCGATGCGAAACTTGAATTTGAGTCGATAGAAGCTAAACACCGTAGCCAATAAATAGCACTTGTTTGGTCTGGACACATACTGTACTATTGCGCGCCTAAAACACTATTGTTATTAACGCATGTGGTGCTCAACTTCGGGTTGGGAGAGCGACGTGGCCTCTATTAAAAGGTAATCCAAATGAAAACAGGTATCCACCCAGACTACGCTGAAATTACTGCAACTTGTACTTGTGGTAACATCATTAAAGTAAATTCAACTGCTGGTAAAAACTTGCACTTGGACGTATGTGGCGCATGTCACCCATTCTACACTGGTACTCAGAAAGTTGTAGACACTGGTGGTCGTATCGACAAATTCAACAAGCGCTTTGGTGCACTTGGTAAAAAATAATTGCTCTTGCAATTATTTTAAGAAAAAGACGCTTCGGCGTCTTTTTTTGTAGCTGTCACTTTTTACACAAATTTATTTTCAGCTGAATAAAGTTTTTGGTTATAAATTATATAAACTCAACTGAGTTAATAATATTGTTATTTAGACAAACTTTTGACAAGTTTAAGTAGCATTTTACGGTTTTTATTAGCAAATCTTGTTATTTGTCTACATTTTTAAGTCCTTGATTCTTAATGTGATGGTTAATTTTTTGATTAAAAAATATAACTTGACCAAATTCTAATTATTAAAGGTAACTTTTGTTATTTTTTGATTTATAATCCCAGCAGAAAGCGATCGCTGACGGATTAGTTTGATCTCAAGTTATTTTTAACTGGCCTCGTTTTCGCAGAATTACTTTTACTTCGCCGTATCACTTGCCTCACTCAGGAAAATACAATGCCAGATTTTCGCCAACAAGCTCTCGATTACCATGAATTCCCAGTTGCAGGTAAAACTGCTGTAACCCTCACTAAACCAGCGCAAACCAGTCATGATCTGTCGCTGGCATACAGTCCTGGTGTGGCAGAGCCGGTAAGAGAAATTGCGGCAAACCCTGATGACGCATATCGTTATACTAATAAAGGTAATACCGTTGCGGTGATTTCTAACGGTACGGCAATTTTAGGCTTAGGTAACTTAGGCCCATTAGCATCAAAACCTGTAATGGAAGGTAAGGCATTACTGTTTAAGCGTTTCGCCAATATTGATTCAGTTGATATTGAAGTGAAGCACAGAACTACGGCAGATTTTATTAATACGGTTGAGTCGATTGCAGATACCTTTGGCGGCATTAATTTAGAAGATATCAAAGCGCCTGAGTGTTTTGAAATTGAAAGAGAGCTTATTGCCCGTTGTAATGTGCCTGTGTTTCATGATGATCAACATGGTACGGCTATCGTAACTGCAGCAGGCATGTTGAACGCACTTGAAATTCAAGGCAAAAAAATTGAAGACGCAGTATTTGTTTGTTTAGGTGCAGGTGCTGCGGCCATTGCTTGTATGACCATGATTGTTAAGTGTGGCGCTCAGCGTGAAAATGTTTACATGCTCGACAGACAAGGCGTGATCCATACTCGCCGTGAAGACATTAACGAATACAAAGCCTTGTTTGCTAACAACACAGACAAGCGTACCTTACAAGATGTGATTAAGGATGCCGACGTATTCTTGGGGCTTTCTGGCGCTGATTTATTAACTGCTGATGACATTGCGCTAATGGCACCAAAACCGGTTATTTTTGCTTGTTCAAACCCAGATCCTGAAATTAAACCTGAGTTGGCTCACTCAATCCGTCAAGATTTGATTATGGGTACCGGCCGTAGTGATTACCCAAACCAAGTGAATAACGTATTGTGTTTTCCTTTCATTTTCAGGGGCGCATTAGACGTTCGAGCCAGTGTCATTAATGATGAAATGAAAATTGCTGCAGTTAAAGCGTTAGCGGCAATTGCTAAAGAACCGGTTCCCGCAGAAGTATTAGCAGCCTACCCACATGTTAATTCATTAAGCTTTGGCCCAGAGTACGTGCTGCCTAAGCCAATGGATCCTCGTTTATTGAAAAATATCGCCAGTGCGGTATCTCAGGCGGCCATTGATTCAGGTGTCGCGGTATTAGATAAGGTACCCACTGACTATTAATCTATTAATGGTTAGATATTCACCTTAGTTAGAAGGGGCATTAGCCCCTTTTTTATTGGCTGAAAATGGCGTTAATAATAAACGAGTTTGACTGCTATAATTAAATGATGCTGAGTAAATGTCACTATTATTTTTGCAAGATTGCAGCAGATAATATAGCTAAATAAGATTATTAAGCCTAAGCTCACTTTTTTAAAACTGCGACAGCATTTTTTTATTAAACAAGTGATAGTATGACGCGTTCAATATAAGGCGAGACTATTAGTATAAAGTAAACGCGTTTAGCATAAACTGAACATGTGATTTTAATATTATTTTTCTAAACTATTTCTCTAATAATAAAAATGTACTCGCAATAAAATAACAATAACTAATTCCCCTTGAGTGCTGTGTTTAAGCAGGATGCTGATAAATGAAATTAACGAAAATGCTAACCAAAAAGCTGATCAGTTTTTGGCTGTTATCGCTCACGGCTGTGGGCTTTATTTTTTTGGTGGGTGCTATGGTCAGTTTCACGCAACTGACCTATAAATTTCAGCAGCAAAAAGTCGATAAGTTAGGGTTGATGTTAGTTGAACACTATCAATCTAAGAGCCAATCCGCAAACCAATCCAAGAGCCAACCCAAGTATCAGTGGGATTTACATGCATGGCTACCGCCTATGCTGATGGCTTTTAACGCCAATTCATTTAAGTTGACCCGTGGTGATGATATTTTATTTGAGTATTACTCCCCTACGGCAGATCAATATCCCACTCTATATAAGCATACGCTTGATAAGTCGTCTAATTTAGCGATGGAGCTAAATTTGCCTCAGCCTTATCTAGTACAACAATTGGGGTGGTATGAATATATCAGCTTGTTTATTGCTTTAAGCGCCATTGGACTGTTTGTCCGTTTTGGATTGCGCTGGTTTACTGAAGAGTTAGACGGCATTGAACATATTGCTCAGCGTAGTCATTTGATTTTGGATGGAGAGCATCAACAAGCATTGCAATATGCGGCTAAGGCCAGACCACGACTGATTAACCGTGCCATGACAAAGTTACTTGTGCAACTGCAAGATGCCCAAAAAGAGCGTGGCCGTTTTGATCAGTTTATTCGCTCGAATACCTTTTTGGATCCCAGCACCCGCATTGGTAACCGCATATTTTTTGAAAACCGTTTGGAGGCGTTAACGCACCAAGAAACCATGATTGCTCATGGAGTAGTGGTGCTGATGAACTTTGACGACTTAGATTTATTGCAGCAACAACATGGTGTTGAAGAAGTGAATGAGCAGCTTAATGACTTAGTGCAAGCTGTACAAAGGTTGCTGGTGAGATTTGAAGAGTCCATTTTTGCTCGCTACAGTTTTAATCAATTTGTCGTGGTAGCGCCGCAACTTTCCCTTGCTGAAGCGGACAGTTTAGCCGGCAAACTGCTTAAAATTGGCATTAGCCAATTACAAAATCAGTCTGACTCTCAAGATAACTATATTCATTTGGGGGCGGCCTTTTATAAGGCTGGCGATCAGCAGCAGCAGATCGTTGAAGAAGTTGAAATGGCCTTGAAAGCAGCGCAATTGCAACGAAATAATAACTGGTTTATGTATGACAAAGGCGCTGTGGATAAAGAGATCGCCAAAGGATCGGTGCGTTGGCGCAGTTTCTTAGAAAGCACCTTAGTTAACCGCCGCTTTGTGACTGTTACTAAAAAAGTGATTGATAGCGATGGCGCAACTTGTCATCAGGAAGTCTTTAGCCGGGCTATTGATAATCAAGGTAATGAGGTTAGGGCGACGTTATTTATACCTATGGCCAACAAATGTGGCTTGATGCCGCAAATTGAGCGGCAATTAATTGAAACTGTATTGTTCGAGCTAATGGCTAATAACCAACAGCATTTTAGTGTTAATTTAAGCCTCGATTCGCTAACCAGTCGCGCTTTTACGCGCTGGCTACAAACCACATTACTTGAGCATCGCCCTTTAGCATCAAGGCTTACTTTTGAAGTGGCTGAAAATATTGTGGTCAAACATCAACAAGACTTGGTAGCCACGCTCGAAATGCTTCGCAAAATAGGAGCCAGGTTGTGTGTTGACCATGTGGGCTTGCAAGTTGTGGGCACTCACTATATTCAAGAGTGTCATTTTGACTTAGTAAAATTGCATCGCTCTATTATTCACCAAATCCATTTAAAGTCAGAAAACCAATTGTTTATTCGTAGCTTAATTGGTGGCTTATATCGCGCTGAAGTGCAGGTATTTGCTGAAGGTGTCAGCAGTTTTGAAGAGTGGCAAACTTTAAAAATTCTCGGTGTTAGTGCCGCCCAAGGTGACTTTTTTAACCATTAGTATTGACCTTGTTTGGGCTAGCTTAAAAGCGTTTTGCTATAAATTGGTACAATAATTGTATCTTACTGTATCAGTAACGACTCATAGTGGGTCGTTATCGGTAGCCGTTCTGGGAGCAATGATAGATTTTGGCCATTTACTCAGCAGATTTTAGCACATTTAACAGTGATAGCATGTTTGATGAACAAGTGTGAAACTTGTGTATCTTCGTTTAACAACCTATCTTATGTATAATGGAAAATTTGCCAAATATTCCCCTATAAAATTAAGGGACTAAAGGTTAAAATGACACGCGTTATTTTTTTGACACTTTTTTAGTCTTAGTTGGCTATAGTCGTTATGACATCTCGGTAAGTGCGCTATTTTGATGTTGTATAATTGGTTTGATTTTGGCTGCGTAGAGTTGCTTTTCTATGTCATTACATTTGCGAGTCATTGAAGCACAGGGTTTTGAATGAAAAATGGTTTTTTGAACACATTAGCTTTTTGGCGCAAGCCTCAGCCTACTACAGAGTTAGGCTTATACCTTGGCGCGGATACGATTTCAGTTTTTCAGACTAATATTGTCAGCAATGCTGAACAACAAACTGATTCAAAAACAAAATCCTTTGCAAACTCGGCTAAAAACAGTGTTATTCATCAAATCGCTTTTAATGGCGATAATTACTCAAAAGCCTTTGAAATGCTACAGCAAGAATTTGGTGCAGCTAAGCTTCAAATTGTTTTGAGTGAAGCCTTTTATCAGTTAGTCACTGCCGACAAACCCAATGTACAAGCACAAGAGTTAACTCAGGCGCTATTGTGGTCGGTTAAAGATTTAGTTTCAGAGCCTGTTGGCAACATTCAATTAGATTACTTTGAGTCTTCGTTAAATACATCCGGAAAAATTAATGTGGTGGTAGCCAATAAAGCGCAGCTGTCACAATTGGCACAAGCTTGTGAGCATCATGGTTTTGTCATTAGCGGCATCAGCATTGAAGAACTTGCTATGACCCACTTATTTGACGATGAGTCAGCCCACATGATTGTTAGTCATGTATCAGGGCAAGAGTTGCTATTAACCGTGGTTAAGCAAGGCGAGCTATTAATGCAGCGCCGAGTGCGCGGTTTCAGTCAAATAGATAGCGCCAGTGCCCAAGACTTACAATATGGATTAGCCGATAATTTGAGTTTAGAAATCCAACGCTCAATGGATTACTTCGAGAGCCAATTACGCCAAGCGCCAGTTCATTCGATTAATTTACTTATCAGTGGTGAATCCCAAGCCTTGGTGCCTTTGGTTGCACAAAACTTTAATCAAACGGTCAGTGTGATCTCACACGACTCAGTAAATGGTCATTTTGCCGCCATGGCATATGCGCAACTCGCTGGAGGTGTTAAGTGATCAAAACCACGGTTAACCTGTTTAGCGTAGACTTATTGCCCGCCAAGTTAAGGCTATCTTTTGAGCGCATGATGCTGGCGGTTGCCGCCGTAGTTGTGCTCAGCCTTATCGCCTGGGGTGTTGGTTTTTGGTTGGAGTCGACTCTTGCCAGTCAGCACGGCGCATTATCAAAGCAAAAGTTGCAATTAGACAACCAAAAAGCGGCGTTAGAGCTGCAATTATCCACCCGTCAACCGGATGCGGATTTAGTTGCTAAAGTCGAGCTTGAGCAGCAACGTCTAGAGTTAAAGCAATTATTATCAGATGAAATAAAACAACGAGATAACATGATAAGTCATGGCTACGCAGGCCTGCTCACCGATCTTGCCTCTGTATCTGATAGTTCTGTGTGGCTAAACCGTATCGTGATTAATCAGCAATATTTTGAATTTGAAGGTTTTGGCTCTCACCCCCAGAGCATTCCGCTATGGGTTGAGCGATTAAAAACCACTGAAACCCTTAAAGGTTATGCCTTTGCCACCATGACAATGGATAGAGGCGAAAACCAGCCTTTGGCGTTTAAGTTGGCGAGCACTGCTGAACAGGGGGCGAAGCAATGAAGCAAACATGGCAAAAACTCGCCACTCAGTTTAATGAGCTTAGTCAGCGCGAAAGAGTATTGATTGCCCTTGCCAGCATAATTGTTGTCGCAATGCTGCTTTATTTTCCGGTTGAAACTATCTGGAAAGAAAGATTAAAGCTGTCACATCAAGTCACGCAAATTGAATCTGAAAATGATATTTCAGAGCAACAAATTGCGCTTTATCAGCAGCGATTAGCCATGGATCCTAATAGCGATTATCGCAATAGATTGACCATGATTGAGCAGCAAAATCAGCAGATGGATGCCAATTTAGAAAGCCAGATGATCTCCATGGTGCCAGCCAATTATATGCCGACAGTATTAACCACTTTGCTGGGTAATATTAACGATGTGAAGTTAGTGTCATTTTCCTCTATCGCCCCGCAGCCACTTATTGAGGTGGGCGAAGAAGACAAAATGAACTTATATAGCCATGGTATTCGCTTGACCTTAGAAGGGCGCTATTTTGCTATTTTAAAATTTATTCAGTCCATTGAAGCGATGCCAGACAAATTATATTGGAAGCGTCTCGATTACCATGTTGAGCAACACCCCAATGCCACAGTAGAAATAGAGCTTTATACCTTAAGTATTAATAAGGAGTTTATTAGTGTTGCACAATAAGCAGATACTCATAATCACCTGTGCTATCAGCCTAAGCTTTCTGCTATTCAGTAGCTTAAGTTTTGCAAAAGCATTGAGAGATCCGACACTACCAGGCAAAGGCTACGCAGTGTCATCGACTCAAGTTAATCGTCCGGGCTCATTAGTACTTAATAGCATAATGCATAGTAATAAACCCCATGCGGTGATTAACAACAAAATATTTTTTGTTGGTGATCGCGTCGAAGGGGTACGAATTGAATATATTGGAAAGCAATACGTTAATTTAGCTGATGGCAGAAAATTAACGCTATTTCAATCGATAACAGAGCGATAGGAAATCAATAATAATGAATGTAATTAAGTATATAACCCCTCTGCTATCCCTGTGCTTGTTGGGCTGTCAAACGACAGACAGACCCGATCCAACCACGTCTAAAAGTGAGCTGAGTCAATCTCTTGAGCAAGCACAAGCGGCGCAAAATATTGTCCCGCCGCCAGCGCAAATGCCTGAAGATGTGCAGCGTGAATTAAATGGTTCAAGTTCCCTTGGCAGAACCAGTGCATCTTTACCGACTGAGCGCCGCTTTGATGTGTCTGCTAACGATGTTGATGCAAAAGTGTTTTTCCCAAGTTTAGTCCAAGGCACCCCTTTAAGTGTGGCGGTGCATCCTGATGTGACGGGCTCTATTTCTGTATCGCTCAATGGCGTGACGCTTTCTGAAGTGATTAAAGTGATTGAAGACATTTATGGTTATGAAGTTAGCCAAGATGGCCGTATTTTACGGATCTTCCCAGCGGGCATGCGCACTGAAACCTATCCGTTAAATTATATTTATATGGAACGTGAAGGCTTATCACTAACCTCTGTCAGTTCTGGCCGTATCTCAGATAGTAATGACAACTCAAACTCTAATTCAAACAGCAATAGTTCAAATAACAGTAATAGCAATAGCTCAAATAACAGCAGTAATAATAGCAATAACGATGGTAACGATAATACCAACGGCACCTTTATTCGCTCGACCACCAAGTCAAATTTTTGGGGTGAGCTAGAAAAAACCTTAGTATCAATTATTGGCGATACCGGTGGTGGACGCCAAGTGGTGATTACCCCTCAAGCTGGCTTAGTAACTGTGAGGGCTTTTCCAAACGAGCTACGCCAAGTCAGCACCTTTTTAAATATTGCAGAAACCCACTTACAGCGTCAGGTTATTCTGGAAGCCAAGATTTTAGAAGTGACCTTATCTGATGGTTATCAGCAAGGTATTCAATGGGATAACGTATTAGGCCATGCAGGTAGCACAGACATTAGTTTTGGCACTTCACCGGGTAATGGCTTAAGCGATCAAATTACTAATGTGATAGGTGGGGTGACCTCTGTCAGCTTAACCGGTACCGACTTTAGCACCATGATAAGCCTGCTGGATACCCAAGGGGATGTAGATGTACTTTCAAGCCCTCGGGTGACCGCATCTAACAACCAAAAAGCAGTGATCAAAGTGGGTAATGATGAGTACTTTGTTACTGACGTATCATCAACCACGGTTGCAGGAACAACGCCAGTGACCACGCCGCAAGTTGAACTCACGCCATTCTTTTCGGGGATAGCCTTAGATGTGACCCCGCAAATTGATGGTGAAGGCAATGTCTTGTTGCATGTTCATCCATCAGTGATTGATGTGTCTGAGCAAATCAAAGAAATTAAAGTGAGTGGCTCATCATTAGAGCTGCCATTAGCGCAAAGTGAAATCCGTGAATCTGACACTGTGATAAAAGCGTCATCAGGTGATGTGGTGGTGATCGGTGGCCTAATGAAGAGCGAGAATATTGAAATTGTCTCTAGAGTGCCGCTACTGGGTGATATTCCTTTCTTAGGGGAAGCATTTACCAACCGCAGTAAATCAACCAAAAAAACCGAGCTTATCATTATGCTTAAGCCTACGGTTGTTGGCGCAGACACCTGGACCAATGAGCTAAAACGTTCAAAAGACCTGTTAGATCGTTGGTACCCAGAGCAAGAATAGCGATGTAAGCACGAGCAAACATTATGTATCAGCAGCACTTTGGCCTGAGTCAGTTACCGTTTACGCTTACGCCAAATACACAGTTTTTCTTTGGTTTGACGCCCCATGTGGAGGCGTTACAAGTGCTGCAAACTGCCATCGCTAATGGTGAAGGCTTTATTAAAGTAACTGGTGAGGTAGGGACAGGTAAAACGCTGATTTGTCGTAAGCTGATGAACGATTTACCGACTAATTATCACTGCGCATATGTACCGAACCCTTATTTAACCCCTGACGAGCTTCGTTGGGCGTTAGCGGCGGAGCTCGGGGTTTTATTAACTGAAAACCTCAATCAGCAGCAACTTACCAGCTTAATTCAAAGCCGTTTACTTGAGCTCAACAGCCAAGGCTTTAAAGTGATTCTGGTGCTCGATGAAGCTCAAGCCTTACCTAATAACAGTTTAGAAACGCTGCGGCTATTTACCAATTTAGAAACTGAAAGCGCCAAGTTAATTCAAGTGGTGTTGTTTGGTCAGCCAGAACTAGATAAGCGCTTACAAGACCCAGCAATACGGCAGCTAAAACAGCGGATCACCTTTAGTTATAGCCTTAGGCCATTAGTATGGGATGAAATTAAAGCGTACCTTAATTATCGCTTAAGTGTTGCAGGCTACCAAGGCAAAGGTTTGTTTAGTGATAAAGACATTAAATTAATCGCCCAAGCGGCAAGAGGCATACCACGGTTAGTTAATGTAATTGCTAATAAAGCCATGTTGCTGTGTTATGCAGAAGGGCGAGCGCAAATAAGCACATCACATTGCCGCGCAGCCATTGCCGATACTGAAGATGCCACACATCTATCACCCAGCAATACCATAAATGCTTGGGTATTTTTTATATTAATTATTAGCGCATCACTGACATGTTTATATATTGTCGATGTTGACTGGTTAGCTGTTTTAAGTGAGTCAATATGAGCGTAATAAATAAAGTTTTAAAAGATTTAGATAAGCGCCAGCAAACCGCAGTAGATGAAAATGGCGCTGCCAATACGACTGAGGCTTTTGTTACTCCCAAAGTGCAATTCCACAGCCAGTTGCAACCAGAATCAACATCTGGCTCAGCAATGGGGGCGAACCGAGGCTTATTCATCGCGCTGGTGATGATAATTACCATGTTGATATTAGGCTTCATGCTTTATCAACAAGGTAAGCAATTACAAAACCTGCAGCCTTTGGCTGAGCATAATCTTCAGTCTAAGGCTGATACTAGCAATGCCAGTGCGAAGGTAACCATAGCGCAGCAAGAGACTGAGAATAATATTACTGAGGCTGAGATTAAAGCCTCGGATCAGCTTGCAGGCGCTGAGCTAAAAGAAAGTGATCTAAATAAAAGTAAGCTAAATGAAACTGATGCTAACCAGCAATCAAAGCTAGCAAATGTAGAGCTAGTAAATGTAGCGTTAGCTGAGCAACAAGACATAGTCGTTAGTGAGCCAGCAAGCCTCAGCGCAGAAGCTAAGGCAGTAACACAACACCAAACGCTGGTTGAGCCTGAAGCCGTCAAAGTGGCTGATAAAACAGCGGATGTAAAAGTGCATTTTGCCCAACATCGCCGTTCAAGCAGCAGTGCAACCGTGGCCAATGTAAATCAAAAAGGTCACATGGCGGTTAAAGAAGTGACCTTAACTAATGAACAATTAGCGACGAAAAAATTTGATGTAGCAGAAGTGGCCGAGCAGCAACAAAAAATTGATCAAGCAATTAAGAATTATTATGAAGCTTTAGTACTGCAGCCTTCTATGCATCAAGCAAGAAAGCAACTCGCCGCGCTGTATTACTCAGTCAATAACTTAGGCAGAGCCGAGCAAATTTTAGCCCAAGGGGTGAGCCTTTTTCCTGAAGAGGTTGAATTAGCCATCTTAAAGGCAAAAGTGCAAATCGCCGCGTTTAGTCCCAATAAAGCGCTCAATACCTTGAGTGAGATAGACGATAACAGCGAATGGGCCAGAGACAAGTGGATGTTACAAAGTGATATTGCACAACAAGAAGGTCAATTTGCACTGGCAGAAGCGGCTTATCGCTCATTACTTTCCATTGAACCCTCGCAAGCGCGCTGGTGGATGGGCTTAGCTTATGCGTTAGATTCACAACAACAATACCCTCAGGCGGCAGATGCTTATCGAAAAGCGATGTCATATCGAGGTTTATCAACGGGTGCTATGACTTATATAGAGCAGCGTTTAATTCAACTAGGAGGTAGCCAATGAAACCTAAATTGAAAATGCGTTTGGGCGATCTACTAGTTCAAGAACACATTATTTCAAACGATCAGTTAATGCAGGCTTTAGCGGAGCAGCGTAATTCCGGTAAAAAACTCGGTCGTACCTTAATTGATCTTAACTGTATTACTGAAGATCAATTACTGAAGTTTTTATCCCAGCAGCTTAATCTGCCTTATTTAGATATCAGTCGTCTTTCTATTCCTGCTGAAGTGGTCAGTTTGATCCCTGAAGTACAGGCGCGCCGGTATCGCGCCTTAGTCGTTGAAGCCACCGCTGACAGCGTGACCTTGGCGATGAGCGATCCTGCTGATTTACAAGCAATCGATCACCTTGAAGTGTTTGTAGCACCGAAAAAATTGACCATTGCGGTGACGCCAGAGCGACAGTTACTGGATGCCTTCGATAACCTCTATCGACGCACCGATGAAATTGCAAAAATCGCGGGTGAATTAGAAGAAGAATATGCCGCAGATGACATGTTCGACTTGGCCAGTATCACCAACAGTGACAGTGATAATGAAACCACAGTGGTTAAATTATTACAGTCGATTTTTGAAGATGCTGTGCAAATGCGTGCCTCGGATATTCATATTGAACCCGGTGAAAAAGTACTGCGTATTCGTCAGCGTATCGATGGTCAGTTACATGAAAACACCTTAGATGAAGTCAATATTGCCTCAGCATTAGTACTGCGTTTAAAGCTAATGGCTGGACTTGATATCTCTGAAAAGCGTATGCCACAAGATGGCCGTTTTAATATAGAGGTAAAAGGCCACAAAATTGATATACGTATGTCTACCATGCCGATTTATCATGGTGAGTCGGTGGTAATGCGTTTATTGGATCAATCAGCAGGCTTACTGACGTTGAATGAAACCGGTATGCCGGACCATATTTTGCAGCGCATTCGTAAACAGATTAAGCGACCTCACGGCATGCTGTTAGTGACAGGGCCAACTGGTAGCGGTAAAACCACCACCTTGTATGGCATTTTAAGTGAGTTGAACAAAGCTGATACTAAGATCATTACCGTTGAAGATCCGGTGGAATACCAATTGCCGCGGATTAACCAAGTACAGGTAAATCATAAGATAGGCTTAGATTTTTCCAATGTACTACGTACCACCTTACGTCAAGATCCCGATATCATCATGGTGGGTGAGATGCGTGATCAAGAAACCGTCGAAATTGGCCTTCGAGGCGCATTAACCGGTCACTTTGTGTTATCGACCTTGCATACCAATGATGCCATTACCAGTGCGCTACGTTTACTCGATATGGGCGCAGCCAGTTACCTAGTTGCCAGTGCGCTAAGGGTGATTATTGCCCAGCGGTTAGTGCGCCGCGTATGTGCGAACTGTGCGACTGATTACCAAGCTACAGCAGGCGAATTAGCTTGGATTAACGCCGTAAGCAAAAAAGATCCTAGCCAAGCCAACTTTAAAGTAGGTACAGGTTGTCAAAGCTGTAATGGCTCCGGCTACCGTGGTCGTATAGGTATTTTTGAAATTCTTGAGCTTGATGATGCCATGGTGGATGCGATGCGCACCGGTAACCCGCAAGACTTTGCCCATGCCGCCAAGCAAAGCCCAAGTTTTGTGCCGCTGGCAGACTCAGCATTTGAATATCTATTTAATGGCATGACAACCATAGAAGAGGTAGCCAAACTGGTTGAAGATGTCAGTGAGCTGCGAATGGAGCCCCCCGCTCTGCATAATATTGCTTCAGGGGTCTAATTATGCCGACATTCCAGTATCGAGGACGAAACTCCCAAGGCGCTGCCGTTACTGCCTTAATTGAGTCAGCTAACGAGAATAGCGCCGCAGATGCGTTAATGTCTCGTGGCATTATTCCCCTTGAGCTGCGTGAAGTAAAACCGACTAAGCCTTTTAATCTTGGCGGTATTTTTACTCAAAAAGTGTCATTAGAAGAGCTACAAATTTTTACTCGGCAAATGTATTCGTTAACTCGCTCTGGCATTCCAATTTTGCGTGCTATTGCAGGTTTGGCTGAAACTACGCATTCCCAACGAATGAAAGATGCCCTTAATGATATTTCAGAGCAATTAACCTCAGGTCGCCCTTTATCTGCCGCCATGAATCAGCATCAAGATATTTTTGATTCGCTTTTTATCTCTATGGTTCATGTGGGTGAAAACACCGGTAAATTGGAAGATGCTTTTATTCAGTTATCTGGCTATATCGAACGAGAGCAAGAGACTCGCCGCCGAATAAAATCAGCGATGCGCTATCCCATCTTCGTATTGATCGCTATTACTATCGCTATGGTGGTGTTGAACATCATGGTTATTCCAAAGTTTGCAGCTATGTTTTCCCGTTTTGGCGCCGAACTGCCGTGGGCAACTAAAATTTTAATTAACACCTCTAATTTATTTGTTAATTATTGGCATGTAATGACAGTGGTTTTAGTGGCCATTATTGTCAGCATTCGATATTGGCATCACACCGAAAAAGGTGAGCGACAATGGGACAAATGGAAATTACATATTCCTGCGGTGGGCTCAATCATTGAACGCTCAACCTTATCGCGCTACTGCCGCAGTTTCTCGATGATGTTGGGAGCGGGTGTGCCTATGACTCAAGCGCTCAGTTTAGTGGCAGATGCCGTAGATAATAGTTATATGCATGACCGTATTGTTGCCATGCGCCGCGGAATTGAATCTGGTGAATCAATGCTAAGGGTGTCAAACCACAGTGGTTTATTTACACCATTAGTGCTGCAGATGGTGGCAGTAGGCGAAGAAACCGGTCAAATCGATAAATTACTTAATGATGCTGCTGATTTTTATGAAGGTGAAGTGGATTACGATTTAAAGAATTTAACCGCCAAATTAGAGCCGATTTTAATTGGCTTTGTAGCAGGCATTGTATTAATTTTGGCCTTGGGTATTTATCTGCCAATGTGGGATATGCTCAATGTGGTCAAAGGTGGCTAACAATGCATAACGCCACAATGTTTGAGTTAATTGCATAATGCAAAAACAACAGCAATCAGAAAATAATTTGGTTAAGAGCTATATCCGTATTATCAGCATCACCTTAGTGCTCGTGATTATGGTTGTTATCGGAGCGAAACATTTTGCAAGCGTCGAGAGTATCGGCGCTCAAAGTATCCACCGAGAACATAATCGGCTGCTGTATGTGCTGGCGATGGTAAAAAGCCAGTGGCTTAGTCAGGGCAAGCCTCAGCGCTTGAAGTTAAGTTGGGAAAACCTAGCGTCAGGTTCAGCTAAACAACTTAAAAATGATAAGCTGGCTGGGGAGGATAATATTATTTTGATGTCGACTTTTGGCTGGCCAATGCTAAAATCCGCCTCCGCACAGGGTTGTGTTGAGTTATGGCAACAATTGATGGCAAGCAACTTGCTAGATATGGGAGTTAAGGTAAATTACCAAACCGAATTAGAGATTTGTCATTTCGCTACAGCGCAAAGTGGTAGCATTAGTTATCAGGTTTCATCGGGGCGGGTTATTTTTACCGGGTCAGATTAAATTTCAATCGATATAGGTGTTTAATCTACATTAAGTGCTAAAATTTATTTACATATAAGCTTTAGCTAGTTAACAATAGGCAATATGACTGCAGCTCAAATAGGTGTCAGTCTCAATAGAGGTATTTTATATGAAAATGAAGCAACAAGGCTTTTCTTTAATCGAATTGGTTATTGTTATTGTCATTCTAGGCTTGTTAGCGGCAACCGCAATTCCACGTTTTTTAAATGTCACTGAAGATGCGCAAAACGCCAGTGTCGAAGGTGTTGCTGGTGGTTTGGCGACTGCGGTTGGTTTTGTTCGCGCCCAGTGGGAAGTGGACGGTCGTCGTAATACCTCTGTGATTTTAGATGGCACGGTTGTTTCTTTAGATACTCGCTTTGGTTTTCCGACAGGTCGTACAAATACTGACGTTACAGCAATGACTGACCTAACGTGTCAGGAAGTGTTTAATAGTGTGCTGCAAAGTGCCCCTCGTAACGACATCTATACTGAAGACGCGCGTGATTTACGCTACACAGTAAAAGTTGAAAAGGGTATTGGCGGAACGGCTACCGGTATCGATGGCTCAGTGGTTCAAAGTATTGATGTTTGTGTCTATCATCAAATTGCTTCATTAACCTTGAACACCAATACAGGTGTTCCGGCGCCAACACCGAGCTTAAATACCGCTGGAGCAAAAGGTGTGACTTATAATCCAGGTACTGGCCAAGTATTCAGTTTTAGTAACGATTAATTTATTGATTAAGGTAACTAAAGCCTTAATCACGCTGAAAGTAATAGTTAATTACTGAATAAGGATTATTCAGTAATGTTGTAAATGCCATAAATTTTATTTTTTAAAGAGGGTCGACATTATGCAAATCAAACGTAAGCAACAAGGTTTTACATTAATTGAGCTAGTAGTAGTTATTATCATTCTTGGTATTCTAGCGGTAACCGCAGCGCCTAAATTTATTAATTTGCAGTCAGATGCACGTCAAGCATCACTGCAAGGTGTTAAGGGGGCTATTCAAGGCGCTAACGGGTTAGTGTTTGCTAGAGCGGCGATTGATGGTCATGAGAAAAAAGCAATAGCAGCTTGGGGTACTGACGAAGGTGTCGATATAGGTGCAGAAGAACTTGCTGTGACAAAGTTTGGCTACCTTCAAGCCGATATGGATGAATTTAATAACGCCATTGATGCAGAATTTGGTACAGCGGATACAGAGTGGATAGTCGACGATGCTGTTGATGGCAAACTAACTATCACTCAAAATGGTTCACCTGCAGAAGTGACAGGAGCAGCTTGTAAGTTGGTTTATACCGAAGCTGCTGATGCTAATACAATCCCTACTTATGTGATTACTGATAACGGTTGTTAATAGGAGTCTTTATGAAGCAGCAAAATGGTTTTACATTAATTGAGCTAGTAGTAGTTATTATCATTCTTGGTATTTTAGCGGTAACCGCAGCGCCTAAATTTATTAATCTGCAGGGTGATGCGAGAGTTTCTGCTTTAGCTGGCATGAAAGCTGCTATCCAAGGTGGTAATACATTAGTCTATTCTAAAGCAGCTTTGGCTGGTAAAGAATCTGAGGATGCAGATACTCTAGATATTGGCTCCGGCGCAGAAGATTTAAATATTGTATATGGTTACATAAAAGCAAAACAAGACGATTTGGAAGAAGCTTTAGATGTGACCTTCGATGCTTTAGCTGATATTGATACAGGTTCAAATGATTGGATTATCGATGATGCTACTGATGGGGAAGCTACTATTTATCAAAGAGGCGCTCCTGATACTTGTGATTTAGTTTATGAGGAAGCTGGAGACGGTGTATTGCCCGTTTATACAGCAGTAACAGATCCCGATCTTTGTTAAATTAGATTTTTGGATATTAAAAGCCTGCTTATGCAGGCTTTTTTTGTTTTTAAAGGGAATATTTTTTCTGCTGTGTAACCTTGGTGGCACATGGTGGCCATGATGGGGTGATAAAATTGTGGCTATAAATTGCTAAGGTGTTGATTCTCTGGTTTAACTGTTCGGTTTTATTCAGTGTCATTATCTATGCAAAAGCAACAAAGCTATCTGCTTTAAATATAAATGATACAAACTGATACCGAGTTATGCGGGACAGAAATTTGACGAAGTGAGATAATTGACGCCCTTGTTAGGTAAAGGTTGTTTATCTAACAAGTCTCGCCATTAAGGATTAAACAGAGAACATTGCTTAGCCACTTACCTTGCTTGACTCAAGCGCAGTAAGTTTGGAAAAAACGTAGGCATCCATATTTTATATTGTCGTATCTATAGGTCGTATTTATGCAAAAACAACAAGGTTTTACGCTAATTGAATTAGTGGTAGTCATTATCATTTTAGGTATTTTAGCGGTTACTGCAGCACCAAAATTTATCAATTTACAAGGTGATGCCCGCGTATCAACTTTACAAGGTGTTAAAGCGGCGATTCAAGGTGCTAATAGCCTTGTATATTCAAAGGCGGCACTTGCGGGTGAAGAGAAAAAATCTTCAGGTTTGGTGGATATTGGTGCAGCAACAGATGCTGCCACAGTATTTGGCTATATTTCAGCAACAAAAGCTGAATTATTAAAAGCGGTAGATATTTCAGACGATGAATGGGATTTTACCGTGGTATCTGCTGCTGCAGATGTGCCTAAATCTATTGAGATCGTTCAAGTAGGCGCTCCTGAAGCTTGCAAATTGACTTATAAAGAAAGTGCTGGAGAGAATAAACTCCCAACATTTTCAACATTACCAGTCGCTTCAGCTTGTTAATATTGATTTAACTTAATACTAAGCCTGCTTACGCAGGCTTTTTTATTGGCAGTATTTCAGTATGTAAGCTTACTACTGGCTAACATTATCAATAGGCTAAATGGCAATTTTAATAAAGGATATCAAGACGTTTATGCTATATTTTGCCATACTATATAACTGATTTACTTTTTGATAGGTGGTAACGATCTTTTCACTCGGGCTTAAACATAAACGCGTTCATTGTGGCTTTACCTTAGTTGAGCTGGTGACTACGATTCTAATCGTAGGGATTATCGCTGTGTTTGTGATCCCAAGGCTCATTCCTCAGTCCAGCTATAGCGCGTATTCTCTGCGAAATGAATTTATCAGTGAGCTGCGCCAAGTGCAGTTAAGAGCAATGAATAATAGCGATCGTTGTTATCGTATTAGTGTGTCGCCAACGGGTTATCAGCTTAGCCACTATTCGCAAACGATTAACACCGCCTCCGCAAGCTGTAATACCGCAAACCTGTTGAGAACAGAAGTGGAACAAGCTTTTCAGGGTGGCGCTTATATCGAGCTGGCCAGTACAAGCGCGACGACCTTCTTTTTAGATTTTGATAATTATGGCCGCTCAAACATCAATTGTTCAGGCTTGTGTTTTAATGCCGTAGCCGATGAAACCTTAGGTATTGCAATGGAATCTGAGGGCTACATTCATGGCTTATAAATTATCCCCATTTAATGCTTTTACAACTAAAAAATCAGGTTTTACTTTGATTGAACTAGTGGTGGGTATGCTTGTGTTGAGCATATCCATTGTACTGATGACCTCAATGCTGTTACCCCAAGCTGATCGCGCCGTTGAAACACTTTCACGGGTTCGCTCTGCTGAGCTTGCCCATTCGGTGATGAATGAGATTTGGGGTAAGCGCTTTGATGAAAATACCGATCCAAATGGTGGTATACCAGCGTGTAATTCTGCTGCTGGGGTAGCTTGTTCAACCACGCTGGGGCCAAACGGTGAAAGCCGTAATAATTTCAATGATGTGGATGATTACAAAGGTTTGAATATTAGCAGTCTCATGCTTGACTCAAACCAGACCTACGCCGAGGTGTATTTGGGCTATGAGTTAGAAGTTGATGTGTCATACCTTAACGGCCAAGCCGAAAAATTAATTACTGTAGACGTCACTACGCCTGCTGGTGAAGTGATCACTTACCAAGCGGTAAGGAGTAATTACTAATGGGCTTACTGCAACGGGCAAAACCTTTATCAAATATAGGCGTTAAACAGGTCGGTTTTACCTTAATTGAAATGGTCACCGTCATTTTGATTTTGGGCATATTGGTGGTTGGGGTTAGCGGTTTTATTATTTTTGGTACCCGTATTTTTGTTGAATCAAGCTCAATTGATCAAGTGCTTAGCCAAAGCCGTTTTGCGGTTGAGCGCATGACCCGTGATATTCGTAATGCAGTGCCAAATAGCGTCAGATTACGCACTGCAACAGGTGGCAGTTATCAATGTATTGAGCTATTGCCCATTGATTCCAGCACCAGTTACCTTGAGCTGCCCATTTACCCTGATGATGCCCTTGTCACCGGCACAGTGATTGATAATGGCATTAGCATTAATGCAGGGCAATATGCGCTGGTTTACCCACTCGCTAGCAATAGCAGCGGCGTTAACGATGTATATCAAGCTAGCAGAAACAAGCGCTTTGAACTGCAATCAAGTTCAAGCTCAGCCAATGTGCTTATGCTAACATTTACTGGCCTAGCTCAATTTGCCGAGCAGTCGCCAATTAAACGTATCTACTTTGCCAGTCAGCCTATTAGTTATTGTTTTGAAAGCCCTATAGGCAATAGTGAGGTAAAACTTTATCGTTACGCTGACTATGGCTATATAGCGAGTCAGCCCGCACCATCGCAAATGGGCACTGCGGTATTGATGGCAGAAAATGTTAGTAACAATCTGCTACTAGAGCCTGCTATTAAACTGACTGAACAAAACCTAATGCGAAATGCCATAGTCCATATTGAACCCAGATTTAGTGTTAATGGCGAAACGTTCAAATATCAGCATCAAGTTAAGGTGACGAATGTTCCATAACCCCTTAAACAAGGCACTAAGCGCTAGTGGCTTAATAGCAAGACGTCAACGAGGCAGCGCCTTGGTGATTGCTATTTTTGTATTAATCGTCATGTTTTTACTGGCTGGCACATTAATTCGGATGCTGGAAGATAGCGATGATGCTGTGAACCTCGAAGTGTGGGGCGCCAGAGCCTTATTTGCCGCCAATAGCGGCGCAGATGCTGAATTAGCAAGTTTATTTCCGGTTGCTGGTGGGGTGGGTGTTTGCAATTCAGTACGTCATGAATGGATAGCGCCATCAACAATTGGTTTTCACGGCTGTAGAGTTTCAGTGATTTGTACCCCTACGGTGGCTAACGGCGTGACCCAATATAGCATTCTTAGCTATGCAGTTTGTGAAACCGGTAATTGTAGCGGCGATGCGGCTACAACAGATTGCCTGCGGGTTAATCGACAAGTAGAGGTGGAAGCCCGTGGTGATTAGTTTTCTAAAAAGTAGTGTCACAGCGTTAGTTATGTGTTGTTTTTTGATAATGCCAGCTTATGCATTTGAGGTTATTGATCAGAATGTTATTTGGGCTGATGTTGCCCAAGGTCATCGCGGGAATAATAATGGTAAATGTGCTTCAGGCACACAGTTATCGTTAAGTGATCAAAGTCGAATTAATGGTACCAATGGAGATGATTTACAGTTTTGTTCTATTAGCATTGTAAATGGTAATGGGAGAAGCTGCGATACTGCTGCTGGCGGTGATCGCACTTGTACTATTACCGGTAGAGATATCCGTGGCTTAGCGATGAGCGGCACTAACAAATTTGAGACTAGTAATGGCGGGGCTGGTAGTGATTCTTGTAATAACAATGCTCAAATAACATTGGGTGATGACGGTGAAAATGAATTTACAGAGATTAAGCTAGATAATTGTACGGCTACTATTACAAATGACTTTAATGAATATCGTTTTGATAAACTTGAACTGACTAATCGGGGTAAATTGATCTTGTCGGGTGGTGATTACTGGGTCGATGAATTACTTTTAGGTAGCGACTCCTCCATTGAGTTACTTGGCGATGTGAGAATTTTTGTTAACCAGTCTGCAAGTTGGAGTGATCGAGTAAAGCTGAATGATGGTAATAACTTTGAATTGCAATTAATTACCTATAGTTCACTAACACTAGCCAGTGGCACTACGGTTAATGGGTTGATTGTTGTTGATGGGACCTTGTCAATGACCAATCAGTCAATTATTAATGGTCGTGTGACAGCTAGAGTGTTAAATATGAAATCATCGACTATCAATGATGCATCATCCAACCCTGTCATTCCATTCCATATTCAATACGGTAAGTCTATATCTATAACTGATCCGAATACTGGAGCTACAACAGGGAGTGTTAGTTTTGAGACGCCTTTCCCCGCAGGTTCAACACCGCTAATCTTTTTAATGCCGACCATTTCTGAAACTGATGCAAATGGTGATGGCCCCGCTTCAGTCTTTTTAGAACAAGGCAGTGTCACCACATCTGGCTTTAGCTGGGAGCAACAAGAGCCGCCTTCACCAGCAAGGCGAAAGGTTGATTCTAACAATATGGTAGAGGTGCACTGGATTGCAGTTACAGAAGGCACCCATGACTTATCCAATGGCACCGAATTGATCGCCGGAACTGTGGCTGTAGATGATGCGCTAATAGGATCTAACTCACCTTATACCGATGTGATATTACCCGACACCCAAGATATCTTTTTGCACCAAATACAAACTCAGGTTAATAATTGTTGGCTTACTACTACCTCGCAATTTACAACGACTGGGGCTGAAGTTGCTTTAGAAGCATCTGAGGTCAGGCTTATCAGCCCGAATCGGTGCATGGAAGATAGATTGGAAAATGATGAGATTGCAGCCGAAACCGTAGCGTATATGTCGTTAATGGCAGGTAACGGTACTATTGAGTTAAATGGTGAAAATACAAATTTTCACTTTGGGAATGCGCAGACTTTCACTTCAGCAAATATTCAGGACTTAGATTATCAGTGTAACTTCACCACTAGTTTAACGGGCTTTAGCGATGCGCCAGTCTTAGTGTCAGGAAAAACCAGTCGACGTGGCGGTGATGGAGGCTGGCTGCGCCGTTGTCAGTTGACCAATGATACAGTCAGTATGGTGGTTGATGAAGATACTTATCGCGATCCCGATCGCCGTCATATTTGGGAACATTACAGCTTTGTCGCTCTTGAAACGACTGCGATAACCGCAGCCATAGATCATTTTGAATATACCCACTCAGGCTCAGCGTTAACCTGTTCAGCAGAAACATTAACCCTGAAAGCTTGCGCTGATGCCAGTTGTAGCACCACGGTTTCAGATACTGTATCAGCGAACTTAAGCCCAGCAACTATTACTGGTGGCGGAGGCTGGGTTGGCGGCAATAGTGTTAGCTTTAGTGACTCGACTCAAGTTGATTTAAGGCGCAACACTACGGGTAGTGTGACCGTTGGGATTATTAATTCAGTGCCTACCCCCATTAACCCCACTTTATGTAGCATTGCCGGTAATACCCCCACAGCGGCGCAATGTACTTTCAATTTTGCTGATAGCGGTTTTATTTTTGATGTGCCGGACAAGCTGGCTAATAAACCTGCCTCTGGTATTAGCGTTTCTGCGGTGAAAAAAGATGATGCCTCACAAGCGTGCGTACCGCAATTTGCTGATGTGACTAAAGATGTGGGCTTTTGGAGTGATTACGTTTCGCCGAGTTCAGTTATATCTGGGGCGCAAGTTGCAGTAACCGGTAATGGCGCAGCAACTGATATAGGGACATCCGTTGGCGCACGCACACTGATATCGCTGGATTTTGATGCTAATGGCGAAGCGGATATTAGCGTGAATTACCCTGATGCGGGTCAGGTGCAATTAAATGCGCAATATGATGGCAGTGACGACGAAGCGGGTTTAGTGATGGTGGGCGCGGACTCGTTTGTCAGCTTTCCTGTCGGCTTATGCGTTAAGCCTGTTGATACCAATGCCAGCTGCGCAGCGGGCGATAGCAGTTGCAATGTGTATAAAAAAGCCGGTGAGGAGTTTGATTTAACGGTTCAAGGCATGGCTTGGCAGTCTGATAATGATGTCGATTTTTGTGACAATTTAACCACGCCTAATTACATCCATAGCGGGATGACTTTAGGTAGTGAATTAATAGCCCCTAAACCTGGTGAAGAAGGCAGTCTTAGTATTGGTAATTACAACCATATTGCAGCGACTAATAATACCAATACTATTACGCAATCTATCAGTGAAGTAGGGGTGTTTGAGTTTACGGTTAAGCCGCCATCAACTTATGAAGGTTCAAGTTTTTACGATATCCCATTGGCAAGCTCAGATAATATAGGCCGTTTTGTGCCTGATCGATTTGCCATTAGTGGCGTGAGTGTTTTACCTAGCTGCACAGGCTTTAGTTATATGGACCAGCCATTCCCACTGGCAATGAATATCAGTGCCTTTAATATTAATGGCGCAGTGACTACAAATTATAAAGACAGTTTCGCCAAGGCCACAGCGCTATTGGTGGGGGCTGACAGCCTAGATGGTGATGATAAGCGCAATCGCTTGAGTTCATTACCTGTCACGGCGAGTTCTTGGATTGAAGGTGTGGCAACAGTCGATAGTAGTTATATGGCGACACTTAGCAGGCTTGCTGCCCCAGGTAAAGATGGTCCGTTTGATAGTTTTGATATCGGAGTTATTGTTGAAGATAACGACAATAATCATTCAGGTAGCAACGCAGACAATAACGCTTTTGTTGCCAATCCTGATATGAATGCGGCAACAGTAGGTAGTTGTGGCAGTAACTGTGATGCCAAGCAGCTTTCAACTCAGCGTTTTCGTCATGGCCGTGTGGTGATGGACAACACTTATGGTGCTGAAAAAGATACGCTTCAAATGGCCACTCGTGCAGAGTATTGGGATGGCACCAATTGGGTGCTGAATATTGAAGATAGTTGCAGTGTGGTAACTCCTGCATTAGCGACTCAGATTGATGATGCCACTTTAGGTTATAAATATGAGCCTGCATTGGTTGCAGGGCAACAAATTACCCGTGCTAATGATATAGTCCAATACCCAAATGGTAAGTTTGCTAACGGTGAATTTACCTTGCTATGGAATGCCATTACTGGCTCGACAGACTACCGAGGTCAAGTGACTGCGCCATTATCAGTCCCTACCTGGTTGCAATGGTATTGGGATTGGGATGCTACGTCTTCAACCACGCTTTACGATCCTAGAGCGAGTGCTTTTTTCGGTCGTTATCGTGGTCATGACAGAATAATTTATTGGCGAGAAGTACGTTAATTATTGAACGAGTGTCTCATTCATTTAATTAGCGTCGTTTAAGAGTTGCGATTTAATTAGCATCATTTGATATTCACTATTTTCAACGAATATTGAGCAATCATTTTTTTACTTCATAAGATTGGCAATGATTTGTTACTTTGCTGTGCAGAGCCAAAGTTAATCGTTATTAAATTTGGCATTGCTTTGGTGGAATTTTAATCACAGTTGAGTTGTTTTTGGCGAATAATCAATTAAATTGCCTAATATAGAAAAAAAAGCCCTAGATTAGCGATTGTTAACCTGTTCGGTCTTGTGCAATATCAGCGGCATTGATAAAGTTACCTGATTTTTCTTTCTTCTGACTTTACAGAATACAGGCTAGGTACATGTTCAAGAAGCTGCGTGGCGTTTTTTCAAACGACCTATCGATCGATTTAGGTACGGCAAATACATTAATTTACGTTCGTGACGAGGGTATCGTGTTAAACGAACCATCAGTTGTGGCTATTCGTGGCGAGCGTGGCAGCAGCGGACAAAAATCAGTGGCTGCTGTGGGTACAGATGCAAAGCAAATGCTAGGTCGTACTCCTGGTAATATTCAAGCAATTCGCCCAATGAAAGATGGTGTGATTGCAGACTTTTACGTGACTGAAAAAATGCTACAGCACTTCATTAAGCAAGTGCATAACAATAGCTTTTTCCGTCCAAGCCCGCGTGTCCTTGTTTGTGTGCCAGTTGGCGCAACACAAGTTGAGCGTCGTGCCATTCGTGAATCAGCCATGGGCGCTGGTGCGCGTGAAGTTTACTTAATTGAAGAGCCAATGGCTGCTGCAATCGGTGCTGGTTTACCAGTATCAGAAGCTACAGGTTCAATGGTTGTTGATATTGGTGGTGGTACTACTGAAGTGGCGATTATCTCGTTAAACGGTGTGGTTTACTCGTCATCAGTACGCATTGGTGGTGACAAATTTGACGATGCCATCATTAACTACGTACGCCGTAACTACGGTAGCTTAATCGGTGAAGCAACGGCTGAGCGTATTAAGCACACTATTGGTACTGCATATCCTGGCGACGAAGTACTTGAAATTGAAGTACGTGGTCGTAACCTTGCCGAAGGTGTACCAAGAAGCTTTACCCTAAATAGCAATGAAATCTTAGAAGCGCTACAAGAGCCGTTATCAGGTATTGTGAGTGCGGTAATGGTTGCATTAGAGCAGTCTCCACCAGAGCTGGCTTCAGATATTTCTGAGCGTGGCATGGTATTAACCGGTGGTGGCGCATTATTGCGTGATCTTGACCGTTTGCTCATGCAAGAAACCGGTATCCCGGTGATGGTTGCTGAAGATCCGCTAACCTGTGTTGCTCGTGGTGGCGGTAAAGCGCTAGAGATGATCGACATGCACGGTGGCGACTTATTCTCTGAAGAGAACTAAAGAGCGAACCAATGGCGGTGTATATTTTGACTTCTATAGCTAAAATGTCACCGCCTGATAATTATGAAACCAATTTTTGTTCGTGGTATATCGCAACAATTTAGATTAACACTGGCAATTATCTTGTCGGTGGTATTACTTATCGCTAATGATCGCCTAGAACCTCTTCGTCAGTCCATTTCTTCTGTTTTAAGCCCGCTTCAATATTTAGCTAATGTCCCTGGTGTGATGCTGGATTGGTCTGCCGATTCTATTGCTACCCGTAATATGTTGGCAATACAAAACAAAGAGTTGATGCGCCAGCAATTACTGATGTCTGAGCGTTTACAACGTTTTGAACACTTGAGACAAGAAAATGAGCGCCTTAGAGCCTTACTCGGCTCACCGGTGCACATGGACTCGCGTAAAGTTGTCGCAGAAGTGATGGAAGTGGCAAGCGATCCTTTCAGGCATTATGTGGTACTTAACCACGGCGCTCGCACAGGGGTATTCGTCGGCCAGTCGGTTGTCGATGCCAAAGGCGTTGTTGGCCAAGTGGTTGAAGTGAGTGAGCTCACTAGTCGGGTATTATTACTGACCGATACCACCCATGGTATTCCGGTAAGAATTACCCGCAATGACGTACGCGCCGTAGCCCAAGGCACCGGTGATATTGATGAAATTGAATTGCGCCATGTAGCCAAAAGTACCGACGTTCAAGTCGGTGATTTACTGGTGACATCGGGTCTTGGTAAGCGTTTTCCTGAAGGTTATCCTGTGGCACGTGTGATGAACATTTCTCGTGATGCTGGCCAAAGCTATTCTATTATCTCTGCGCAGCCATTAGCGGCCTTAGACCGTATCCGTTATGTATTATTGATTTGGCCTGATGAAGACCTTGAGTCTCTCAAGCCAACATTAGTCTCCGATATTCCTCCCCTTGAGGCAGATGCTGAATTAGTGACCGATACTGAGGTGAGCCAATGAGTGCGCATATTGCCAATGGCCGCATGGTGGTGTTGATCACCATTTTTGTCAGTATGATGTTTCAAATCATGCCGCTGCCGCCCATTGTTGAAGCTTGGCGACCAGATTGGTTGTTAATGGTAATGATTTATTGGGCGATGGCACTGCCACATCGTTATAGCGTACTTACCGCATGGGTCGTTGGCGTGCTGCTTGATGTGCTGCTTGGCGCAACCTTAGGGGTGCGCTCGTTAGCCTTTTCGATTGTCATTTATCTTATTGTGATCCAATCCCAAAGGTTACGTAACTTTACCCGCTGGCAGCAGTCTATATTAGTGGCGCTGTTTGTGTGTTTATATCATTTTATTATTTATTGGGTCGAATTTGTAATTAACGGTGTTGGCTTCGATTGGTCAATGTTCTTACCTGCGATCTCCAGTATTTTCATGTGGTGGTGGTTTTTTTGGGTGCTACGCAACATTCGTCGACGTTATAAGGTTCGCTAAGTATGAGTTGGGTTCTTGCTTCAACATCGCCACGCCGCAAAGAGTTACTGGCCCAAGCTGGGTTTTCAGATGCTGGATTTTATTTTAAGCAGGTAGCACCTGATATTGATGAATCACATATTGCTGGTGAGTCAGCCGCCGATTTCGTGCTGCGATTAGCTAAAGAAAAAGCCGCTGCAGGCTTGGCCTTGTGTACTGAAATCGACGATGCCAAAGTATTAGGCTCAGATACGATAGTGGTGCTAGGTGAACAGATTTTAGGTAAGCCAGTAGACAGACAAGATGCTCAAGCTATTTTAGCGTCATTGTCGGGGCAAACCCATCAAGTCATGACAGCTGTTGCAGTGACTGATGGCACTACAACCCTAACAAGGCTTTGCCAAACGGCGGTAACCTTTTGTGAGTTATCCGCCCAGACTATTGATGCCTATATTGATACCCAAGAGCCAATGGATAAAGCTGGCGCTTATGGTATTCAAGGATTAGGTGGCTGTTTTGTACAGGCAATTACAGGCAGTTATTCTGCCGTTGTCGGGTTACCGTTAGTAGAGACTCGCGAACTACTCATTGAAATGAACCTGATTAAATAAATAACACTCCTTTAGGTTATCTGTCTTTGACACTGAGCTGCAGAAGTTGGCTCGATAACCCATATCGTATAACAAGACGTTAAACAGGTGGCTTATGCAAACTAAAGCTCAGCGTAAAAAAGGCTCTGAATTACTGATTAACGTGACGCCAACAGAAGCGAGAGTCGCACTGGTTGAGCATGGCGTTCTGCAAGAAGTCCATATTGAACGACGTATGAAGCGTGGTTTAGTGGGTAATATCTACAAAGGTAAAATCAGTCGGGTGCTACCTGGTATGCAAGCTGCCTTTGTGGATATCGGTCTTGAAAAAGCTGCATTTTTACATGCCTCAGATATTGTTCCCCATACTGAATGTGTTGCCGATGTTGAAAAAGGCAACTTTGTGGTGCGTGATATTGCCGAATTAGTCAGGCAAGGTCAGGACATCATAGTGCAAGTCGTCAAAGATCCTCTTGGTACTAAAGGTGCTCGTCTCACCACAGATATTACTTTGCCTTCACGCTACTTAGTCTTTATGCCAGGTTCAAGCCATGTGGGTGTATCTCAGCGGATTGAAGAAGAGACTGAGCGGGCTCGCTTAAAAGCGATTACCGAACCTTATGTTGATGAAGATGGTGGTTTTATTATTCGCACCGCTGCTGAAGGCGTAGGCGATGATGAACTGGCTCAAGACGCGGCGTTTTTGCGACGGGTATGGAAAAAAGTTTGTGAACGTAGAAAGCGCAAAGGCGCGACTTTGTTGTATCAAGACTTAGCCCTACAGGTGCGGATTATTCGTGACTTTGTTGGCGCCGAACTTGACCATATTCAAGTGGATTCTCGACGCACTTTTGCAGAGCTGCAGGGTTTTGCCCAAGAGTTTATGCCTGAAATTGCTGAAAAGCTCGAACATTACTCAGGGCCAGCCCCCATTTTTGAACTCTATGACGTTGAAAATGAAATTCAGCGCGCATTGGGGCGTAAAGTCGAATTAAAGTCTGGCGGCTATTTAATTATTGATCAAACTGAAGCTATGACCACAGTCGATATTAATACCGGCGCTTTTGTGGGGCATCGTAACTTAGCCGAGACCATTTTTAATACTAACCTTGAAGCCACTCAAGCGATTGCTAGGCAGCTGCGGTTACGTAATTTAGGTGGCATTATCATTATCGACTTTATTGATATGCTTAATGATGAGCATAAAAAGCGGGTGCTAGACAGCTTAAATAACGCGTTGGCTAATGACAGAGTTAAAACCAGTGTTAGCGGTTTTTCGGGTTTAGGTTTAGTGGAAATGACCCGTAAGCGCACCCGTGAAAGTTTAGAGCATGTCGTTTGCGGCGAGTGCCCAGCTTGCCAAGGCACTGGCTCAATGAAAACCGTTGAAACAGTGTCTTATGAAGTGTTTAGAGAGATAATTCGTTTAAATCGTGCTTACCAAGCTGATGAGTTTTTGCTGTATTGCTCACCAGCGGTTTACAAGAGTTTAAGCAACGAAGAAGGCCATTTATTAGCCGAGCTTGAAGTGTATATTGGTAA
The DNA here is from genome assembly GCF_030548765.1 of Shewanella sp. 3_MG-2023. Classification (NCBI taxonomy): domain Bacteria; kingdom Pseudomonadati; phylum Pseudomonadota; class Gammaproteobacteria; order Alteromonadales; family Shewanellaceae; genus Shewanella; species Shewanella sp. 3_MG-2023. The sequence continues at coordinate 73,625 of NZ_JAUOSH010000012.1, forward strand.
ACGTATTCGGCTGCAAAATGAAACCTTATATACCCAAAACAAGTATGACGTGGTGATGGTGTAGTGCCCAAAAGTAAAACCTTAATTGCGTGCAGAATATGCTTTCAATCGGTAGCCGTAGTCTTGGTACTATTCGCGCTAGCGGTGAGTCTTATCCGTGGGTTACTGCCTCATTTACCTGAAGTGCGTTCAGAAATTGTTGATTATTTATATCAGCAATATCAGCTTGAGGTTCAAGTGGGTGAGGTTTCTGCTGAATGGCAGGCCTATGGCCCCGCTTTAACCGTCAGTAATATCGTGATCCCGCCGCAGCAAGCTATACCAGTGACTGCAATTGCCAGCAAGGTACATCTAAAACTGGATTTTTGGCAAACGCTACTTAGCCTTAGCCCGCAAATCGAAACGGTCAAGTTTGATGGCATTCATGTGGCATTGAACATGGATGCGCTTGCAAGCTCTGAGGCCACCTCAGCTGCTGCCACAGATCTCGATTGGCTCTATGCGCTATTGTTAGAGCAACTAGAGACTTTTTCAATCAGTGATGGCACCTTACAATTACTCAGTAACAGCCATGATTATCGGCCGATATTTATTAGTAATTTAACTTGGCATAATATGGCGGGCATGCACAGAGCTAAAGGCTTTATACATCTTGATGAGCAAGCTTCAGAAAAAGAGCTACTGGCTTTAAGAGTTGATTTAAAAGGCAGTGGTTATCAACCCGATAATCTTAAGGGCCAAGTGTATATCTCGGCTGAGTCGTTGGACTTGGGGGAATGGGCATCAAGACAACATGAGAAAGAGTTAAAGCTTGATAGTATTGAATTTGAAGGCATTGTAAATTTAAAAGCTTGGCTCGGGTTTGAGCACCGCACCATTAATACTGGTTTATTAGTCTTTGAGCCAAGTTGGCTACAATGGCATGGTGCAACTGAACTACAGAAATTTGAAATTGGTGGCGGCGCGTTAACTTGGCAGCCTAACGATAACGGCTGGCAGATTAATAGCTATGACCTTGATTTTAAATCGAATGAGCAAGCTTGGCCTGAATTACAACTATCTTTAAAAACCAACTACCGTGACTTATCCGTTAGCGTTAATCAAATCGCCCCAGAAATGCTGACACCATTATTGCCGTTAATCCCGTCAATGGGCCTTAAAGGGGTTGAGCAATGGGGTAAATTGCAACCACAGGGCAGTATTGGGCCACTGCAATTACTCAAAGTTGCCGATAAACCGCTATTGTTTAAAACTGATATTAAACAACTGCAATGGCAAGCAGCGGGGAATATTCCCGGCAGTAAACCCATTGATGGCAGCCTTTCTTGGGCTAATAATCTATTAAGTGCCGAGTTTCCTGCGCAGCAATATCAGCTAGATTTTCAAGATGGTTTTGAAGCGCCGCTAACATTATCGGCTGATGCATTTAAAGCGCAGTATAGTTTAGCTAAACCACGGCTTACCTTACCCAAAGTCCATTTTTACAATGATGATATTGATCTCGCCGCATCAATGCAGCTGGATATGGCTGCGCAAGCGCACTTGGCGTTAAATGCTAATGTGGCTATCAGCAATGCTGCCAATGCAGGGCGTTATTTCCCTCTTAAAACCATGAGTGATGATTTAGTCAGTTATCTAAACCAGGCTATTCTCAAAGGTCATATTCCTGATGCGCAAGTTGTGTGGCATGGTGATCTAAGCGGTTTTCCTTATCAAGACAGTTCAGGTATTTTTCAAGCTGGGTTTAACCTTAATGACGGCGCATTTGAGTTTCAGCCTGATTGGCCCAAAGTTGATGATTTGAGCTTATATGCCTTATTTGAAAATGCCGCCATGGATATCATGATTAATAAGGGCAAATTATTAGACGTAAATGCTGCTGGCGCCCATGTTTATATTCCGTTTATGGGTAAAGATACCACCTTAAAAATTGAAGCTGAAATCGCGGCAACAGCAGCGGCTGCAAAAACGCTTATTGATAACTCGCCTTTGCAATCATCTGTGGGGACGACCTTGGATGTGGTACAAATTTCAGGGGATATTATCAGTGATTTAGATTTAACCATTCCGCTGTATGAGGGCGGTGTTGCTGACAATAAAGGCTTAATTCATTTTAACGATAACCAGGTGTTTATCGCCACACCAGGGCTTAACTTGGAAAAAGTAAATGGCACTGTGGCATTTATTAATGCTGAAGTTAACGGCAATCAAATCAACGCAGATTTATTTGAGCAGCCACTGACATTTGATTTTGGCACCAACAAAACCTCAGCTGATGATTTAGCCTTAAGCGTTGGTTTAAAAGGATTGTGGGATTTAGACAATCTACCTGATTATATTGATAACCCGTTATCTGACTATTATTCCGGTCAACTGGATTGGGATGGCGGGGTCACTATGATATTTGATGCCACAGGTTACAGCCTGCAAGTACAGCTTAACTCAGACTTAGTTGGCGCTGAATTATCCTTACCTGCGCCGTTTACAAAAGCAGCCGCTACGCCTACCCGATTAAGTGCAGAGCTTATTGGCGATAATAAACAGGCCTCATTGGGGCTTAAACTAGCGAAACAAGCTGAGTTTTGGGGCGGCTTCAATCAACAAAGTGGTGATAATTTAGCCCATTATGATCTGATCTTGGGGCGTCAGTTTAAGTTAGGCGACAAGCTTGCCAAAGACCAAGGTCATATCATTATTGATTTACCTGATGCGGTGCTGACTCAGTGGCTGCCGATCATCAGTCAATTTACCGATAAGGCAAGCTCAAGTATCGATCTTCCAGATACCACGGCTGCGGCACTGGTAAATACTGAAGAGGAAATGGCCAGTATTTTTGCCAATAAGCCTGCAGCTGAGTCAGCCGTGGTTGATACTGTGACAGCCCATGCAGCGGAAACCTCAGCGCCCACTGAAAACCAGCCTAGCACCACAGAAGCTACCCTAACGCGGCCAAAAGCTAGCTTCTTCCCGCCGCTAGCGTTAATTGATGCCAAGGTGGGTAAATTAGATATTTTAGCCCAAGACTTTAATCAACTGAGTTTTAGCGCCAAGCCGTTAGAGCATGTATGGCGTTTTGATGTTTTGTCACAAGAATTTGATGGGCGGATTGATTTTTATTCCAGTTGGCGTGAACAAGGCTTAAAAGTTGTTGCCAGTAAATTGCATTTAACGCCCAGGGTTAAACCTGCTGAAGAAGCGGAGTTCAGCCCAGATAATATGCTCGATAATTTACCGCCATTAGCTGTGGATGTGGATGATTTTGGCATCTACGATAGGCGTCTGGGCCATTTAGTGCTGCAGGGTATTCCTTATGAAGACGGTTATCGCTTTCAAACATTAACCCTCACCCGGCCCATTGTTAGCTTGCAAGCTACTGGCGATTGGACCTTTAAAGATGGCAAAAACCTGACTAAGTTTGATGTTAAATTGAAAGCCAGTAAATTTGATGCATTGTCAGAAGTCCTTGGGATTAACCCCGGCTTAAAAGACGCCCCCCTTGATTTAGTTGGTGAGTTTTCATGGCAGGGCCCGCCTTATGGTTTCTCATTAGACACCCTAAACGGTAAATTACGTTTTGATATGGGCAAAGGTTACTTATCTGAAATTAGTGATAAAGGTGCGCGGATATTCTCGCTATTTAGCCTAGATTCTATAGTGCGTAAGTTATCTTTAGATTTTTCTGATGTGTTTGGTAAAGGGTTACACTTTGACTCGTTCGGGGGCTCACTTAATATCGATAACGGTGTGGTTAAAACCACTGACACTGAAATGGATGCGATTGCCGGTAATATGAAAGTGCGTGGTTATACTGATTTAACCACCCAAAGTTTAAATTATGATATTCGCTTTATTCCGCAATTGGCATCAAGTGTGCCTACAGTGGTATTACTTAGTACCAGCGCATGGACTTTAGGCTTAGGTGCCTTTGCCTTGACCAAGGTATTAGAGCCTGTGATTGAGGTTATTTCTGAAATTCGTTTTCGCCTTGGTGGTACTATGACCGAGCCACAATTAGAAGAGCTTGAGCGAAAAAGTAAAGAAATCGAAATCCCAGAATCAATTTTGCCAAGAACGCCAGCAACACAAGTCAGCCCTGATAAGGTCGGGGCAGGTACGGTAAGCTCGGAAGCTATTAGCTCTAAAGCTGAGAGTGTAGAACTAAACCGCTCTGAAAATCAGCCGAATGCAACTGATGTTAATAAAGCTAATGTTAATGACGCTGGTGTTAATGACGCTGGTGTTAATGAAGTAGATGCTACTGACATAAACCTAAAAGCAGATGAAGCAGCCACAGAGGCCGCAGCCAATATCGTGTCCTTTAGCCTGTATCATCGACAATGCCAAGGAGGCGCCAGTGCAAGTCAGTTTATTGCAATGTCAAAGCAGCACAGATGTCAAAGCCAATCTGGCCTTTATCGACTCGCAGCTTAGTGTATTACCTCGAAAGGCTAATGAACCGCAACTGGTAGTACTGCCTGAGTGCAGTTTGCTATTTGGTGGTCACGAGCAGCTGCAATTAGCTGTTGCTGCTGTGGAAGAATCCAGCAAACTTAAACAGCAACTGGCCGCATTAGCTCAGCGTCATCATGTTTATATGGTGGCCGGAACTATCCCGATTTCTGCAGATGCAGCTAGGGTCTATAGTCGCAGTTACTTATTTGATGATGAAGGCAATACCTTAGGCAGCTATGATAAGTTACACTTATTTGATGTTGAGGTTGCCGATAAAACGCAATCCTATCGAGAAAGTGATACTTTTTGCCCAGGGGATCGTATCACTGTCATTGACACCCCATTTGGCAAGGTAGGCTTAGCCATTTGCTACGATATACGTTTTGCTGACTTATTCAGGGCATTAAGGTTAGCGGGGGCAGAAATTATTGCCTTGCCATCTGCATTTACTAAGGTAACAGGCGCAGCCCATTGGCAAACCTTGATCCAAGCAAGGGCGATTGAAACCCAGTGTTATTTTCTGGCTGCCGATCAATGGGGTCAGCATAACCAAGGTAGCCGAGAAACCTGGGGCCAAAGTATGATAGTAGACCCTTGGGGCAAGATTATCGCTGAGAAAAAGACCGGTCTAGGTTGGGTGAAAGCCCAGCTTGATTTAGCCGCCTTAGCGACCATAAGACAACAAATTCCAGTGGCGGCGCACAATCGCTTTATTGCGCCCCAATTAAAATAAATACTGAATTAGCTAACATATCGAGCGATGAATTAAGTTCGGTGAGACAAGAACCCACATACAGGCCATGGGGCTTAAAGAGAGAATTAATGCCATTTTTAGCTCAAGTAGAACAAAGTTTATTACAAGGCGCACTCACCCTTGACGGGCTGCAAGATTATCTGAACATTATTCATCAGCATAATATTGATTTTTCAGATTTATATTTTCAAGGCAGCCGCCATGAAACCTGGGCGCTTGAAGATGGCATTATCAAAGAAGGTAGCTTTCATATTGAGCGCGGAGTCGGTGTTCGTGCCATTACTGGCGAGAAAACCGGTTTCGCTTATGCTGATGAAATTAATCCAGCAGCATTACGCGCAGCAGCAGAAGCGGCAAGAGGCATTGCCTTGGCGGGCCAAGAGCACAAAGTACATGCCTTTAAACGTCATGACACCCATAAGCTTTACAGTAGTGATGACCCAATAGCGGCCATGGAAGAAGCGCCAAAAATTAATTTGCTTAAGCAAACTGATGCCTATATTCGTAGCCTAGATAGCCGCATTATTCAAGTGGTAGTGAGCTTGTCTGGCGTACATGAAGAAATTTTAGTGGCTGCCAGTGATGGCACCTTAGCGGCGGATATTCGTCCGTTAGTGCGCTTTAATTGTAGTGTTATTTTAGAAGATAACGGTAAGCGTGAGCGCGGCAGTGCCGGTGGCGGCGGTCGTCATGATTACAGCGTATTTATGGCAACTGATGACGCCGGTTTACCTGTGTGTTTTGACTTTGCCCGTGAAGCGGTGCGTCAAGCCCAAGTGAATATCAATGCTATTGATGCCCCAGCAGGTGAAATGGCCGTAGTACTGGGTAACGGCTGGCCTGGCGTATTGCTGCATGAAGCAGTAGGTCACGGTTTAGAAGGTGACTTTAACCGTAAAGGCAGCAGTGCCTTTAGCGGTAAAGTCGGTCAGCAAGTGGCCTCAGAATTAGTTACCGTAGTGGATGATGGCACCATTGTTAATCGCCGTGGTTCATTAAGTATTGATGATGAAGGGGTGCCAACCCAAAAGACCACCTTAATCGAAAATGGTATTTTAAAGGGCTATATGCAAGATAAGCTTAATGCGCGTCTAATGGGCGAGCCGACAACCGGTAACGGCCGCCGTGAATCTTATGCGCACCTGCCAATGCCACGTATGACTAATACCTATATGGAAGCTGGCACTTCAACGCCTGAAGAAATGATCAAGTCAGTAGAGAAAGGCATTTATGCGCCTAATTTTGGTGGCGGCCAAGTGGATATTACCTCAGGCAAATTTGTGTTCTCAGCCTCAGAAGCCTACCTGATTGAAAATGGCGAAGTCACCCAAGCAATTAAAGGGGCTACGCTTATTGGCAACGGTCCAGAAGCCATGAGCCAAATATCTATGGTGGGTAATGATCTGGCCTTAGATCAAGGTGTCGGCGTGTGCGGTAAAGATGGTCAAAGTGTACCAGTTGGGGTGGGGCAACCTACCTTGAAGTTAGACAGTTTAACCGTTGGCGGCACTGCTTAACAATGAAACCAAGGTGCCTTAATAGCACCTTAGTTATTTAGGCCATTCTAATCGACATTGCTTTATATTTAGCTACACTTAACTAACTGTTGTTGATGTAAAAAGTAAAGTTAGTCACGACTTGCTAATAACATAGAGTAAAAAATCTAATCAGGGTGGTGTAATGGGCTATTTGGTCATTTGTAATCGTATTATGTGCAGTCGTTTTGCCGCATTTTTAGTTGTGGGGATCAGCGTTATTAGCGCAGCTCAGGCTGAGCCCTTGGCTTTTAATCAGGCTTGGCAACAACTGCTAACGGTCAGTGATAAGTTAAAGGCGCAATCTCAAGAAGTCAGCCGCGCTGAAGCGGAGCAAGATGCGGGCAAAGACTTAAGTTTGCCCTCGCTTGATCTATCAGGAAGTTATACCCGCTTAGAAAAACCCGTAGAACTTGATTTACGGGATCTTAATCCCATTGCATCATTAGATCCCGCCGCTCTGCCGCCAGCCCTTGGCAATATCATTGGTGCGATCCCCGGCTCACTGTTTGTGACCCCGTTTACCGAGCAAGACGTTTTTCGAGCCAGTTTAAAAGCCATGTGGCCAATTTATACTGGTGGACAAATTACTGCGGCTCAAGGTATTCAAGCCGCCCAAGTGGAAGAAAAAAAGCATCAGTACGCCTTAGTCAGCCGCGAGCTGTTTACCCAGCTTGTCGATCGCTACTTTGCAGTAGCAGTGACCAAAACCTTAGTGCAAACGAATCAACAGTTGGTTGATTCGTTAACCGAGCACACGTCACACGCGCAGAAATTAGAGCGCGAAGGGCAGATTGCCAAAGTTGAGCGCTTAAATGCCCAAGTGGCGCTAGAAAATGCCAAAGTTAATTTAGGCAGCTCCCAACGCCAATATGAAATGTCGACCATTGCTTTATCGAGAATGTTGCAGCTGAGCAATGCTACTCCTACATCGGGGTTATTCTCACTGGCGCAGCCGCCATCATTGCCGCGCTTAAGCCAGTTAACCATCAGCCAGCACCCTGCGCTAAAACTGCTGGAGGCTAAAGAAACCCAAGCGAATGGGCTAATTAAACTCGAAAAGGGTAAGTATCATCCCACCGTATTTTTATACGGTAATTACACCCTTTACGAGGACGATAGTTTATTTTCGCAAATTGAACCCGACTGGATGGTTGGATTAGGCGTAAATGTGCCAATATTTAGCCGTGATGGCCGCAGCGGTAAAGTCAAAGCCGCCCAAAGCGCCTTGTTGCAAGCTAAGCATACTAAGGCGCAAACTCAGCAAGACTTAAGCCTGCTGGTGGATCAAAGCTATCGCCAACTCCAGCAAGCAGATGAAGAAGTTAACGCCCTTAATGCCTCTTTAGCTCTCGCTACCGAAAACCTGAGATTACGTGAACTTGCCTTTAATCAAGGTCTATCAACCTCAATCGATCGGGTGGATGCAGAGCTTAAACTCAGCGCTGTTAAAACCCAGCAACTGGGGGCGCAATATCGCTATGTACAAGCATATGCCAGATTAATGGCCATCAGCGGTCAAGTGGATGAATTTATCGGTCGAACCCAATTACAGGAGAGCCAGCATGCGGGCTAATAAGATTATTGCAGTTATCGCCATTATTTTTTTGGTGGGCATATTAGCTAACGGCTTGAGATTGGCATTTGAGCCTAAACCCAGTGTATTGCAGGGGCAAATAGAGGCCAGAGAATACAATATCTCCTCTAAAGTGCCCGGCCGCGTTGAGCAAGTCATGGTTAGGCGCGGCGACAAAGTGGCCATTGGCGACTTATTATTTGCCATTAATAGCCCGGAATTAGCCGCTAAATTAATGCAAGCGGAGGGCGGTCGTGACGCCGCCAATGCCATGCAACAAGAGGCGGATAACGGCGCAAGACAACAGCAAGTTACCGCAGCAAAGGAGCAATGGCTCAAAGCTAAGGCGGCGACAGAGTTAATGCAAACCACTTATCAGCGAGTTGAAAACTTGTTTAATGAAGGAGTGGTTGCCAGACAAAAGCGCGATGAAGCCTTTACCCAATGGCAAGCAGCTAAATACACTGAGCAAGCGGCGTTAGCTATGTATGAAATGGCCGATGAAGGCGCCCGAGTCGAGACTAAAGCTGCTGCGGCGGGTAATGCCCGTATGGCAGAAGGTGCAGTCAAAGAAGTGAATGCCATTTTAGCCGACAGCCAAATGCGCTCGCCTAAAGTAGCTGAAGTCAGTGACGTGTTATTGCAAGCGGGTGAGTTAGCCCCAAGTGGTTTTCCTGTGGTCAGTTTAATTGATATGTCGGATGCCTGGGCCGTATTGCAACTACGTGAAGACCAATTGGCTGAGTTTAAAGTGGGCAATGTTGTGTCGCTAACCATTCCGGCATTAAAACTGACCACGGACTTTACAGTGGCGCACATCAGTGTGATGGGCAGTTTTGCGACTTGGCGCTCCACTGAAAGTGGTCACGACTTTGATATGCGTACTTTTCAAGTCGAGCTGCGCCCCAATGAAGCCATTGATGATCTTAGAGTGGGCATGTCAGTATTACTGACATTAGATTAATCTCAGCATTTACAAGCCAGTAGAGGCTAGAGGCGCTCATGGGAGCTTTATTACAGAAAGAACTCAAGACACTGTGGAACTCACCTTGGCAATTAGCCTTGGTGACTTACATTCCCATCATCAGCATGTTGTGTTTATGGTGGCTATTTAGTGCAGGTTTACCACGACAATTACCCGTAGCAGTGGTTGATTTAGATAACAGCCAGCTAACGCGAACATTGACTCGCAACCTCAGTGCTAACTCCGTTATCAGCCCTAAAACTTATCCTAATCTGGCACTGGCTCAAGAAGCTATGAGTACTGCAGAGGTCTATGCGCTGGTAGTGTACCCCCATCAGTTTAAGCATGGCTTATTAACAGGCGCTAGCCCGACCATAGATATTCGTTATAACAGCCAGTTCTTATTAGTCGGTAAGTTGTTATCCAGTCAATTACAATTAAGCCTTGGCTCAGGGTTAATGCAAGTGGCGGGGCTAAAACAACTTTTAGGCGGTGCCAATAAAGCATCTGTTGCAGTAAATTTATCCCCAGTGACCAGTCAAACCACGGCTTTATTTAATCGTAATAATAACTACGTCGGATTTTTAGTGCCGCCAGTATTAATTGCATTGCTGCAGTTATTATCAATGATGGTGTTCGTGAATAGCTTAAATGCTAGTTTGATCAAAGGTGAAGATAAATGCTTATTGCCTGATAATTTTTGGCAATTAGTGGCCACTAAAGTCATGCTCTACACGCCAATCATGTTGCTCCATGGCGGCTTTATTTTAGTTTGGTTATATGGCTATTTAGGCTTACCCATTGCTGGCAGCTTAGGCTTGTTAGTACTGACTCAGGCCATGATGCTAGGGGCCTTGTGGCTATTGGTCATATTAGTGGTGGTGGTTATGCGCGAGCCTGCTGGCAGTATCAGTATGGGCTCGGCGATGTTTGCGCCAGCATTTGCCTTTATGGGGATTACATTTCCAGTTAATGATATGCCGCAATTGGCGCAGTGGTGGCGATTGTTAATGCCTTCAAGTCATTATATGGACACCCATGTTATTGTGGTTAGCTATGGCGCCGAGGCTGGGCAGGTATTATTGCAATCTAGCTCCTTGTTATATTTTCTCGTGTTATTGCCTATTGCTTGGTTATTAGCAAAAATTATTCGTCAAAAACAAGCGCCGGTAAATAGTGCTGAGTCGTTAGCTGTTGTGAGCCAACAGCAGGAGGCACGATGAATTGGTTGCAACTTGTTATCGCTGATTTTAAAGCGCTGTTAAGTGATAAAGATATTGTACTGACGGTTTTTGGCGGCTTACTGTTTTACTCGGTGTTATACCCTCTGCCTTATTTACATCAAGTCCCTACCGAGCAAAAAATTGTCGTGGTAGATCATGATAACTCTTCATTGAGCAGACAGTTAGTGCGTCATGCCGATGCCAGCCCCAAAATCAAAATAGTCAGCCAAGTGGCCAGCATCAATGAGGCGCAGCAGTGGATTGCTAACGGCGATGCCTTTGGTTTATTGGTTATTCCAGAAGGCTTTAGGCGTAACCTACTGCTGGGTAAAGGGGCAACCTTAAGTTACGGTGGTGATGCCAGTTACTTCTTAATTTATTCTGCGGTAGCAGAAGGGTTAGTGGCAGCAGGCATGGATGCCAGTAAACAAGTGCAAATGATAGGCTTACTGGCGCGGGGCGAGAATCCGCAGCAAATTCAACAAGATCTTAATTCAGTCAATTTAAATAGTGTGCCGGCATTTAATCCAAGTTTAGGCTATACCCCTTATGTGGTGCCGGGATTATTTTTACTGATCTTGCATCAAACCCTCTTGATAGGTGCCAGTATTTTAGGCGCAGGCCAATGGCGTAAACAGGGCTATTGGCAGCAGGTATCGCCACTGGCGTTGATCACCGCACGAATAGCCGTTTTCAGTTTAATTTATAGCTTTTTTTCATGTTTTTATTTGGGCTATTGCTACTACTTTTACGGCGTTAGTGTGCAAGCGAGTTTAGGCCAAGTGTTGCTGTTTATGGTGCCATTTATATTATCGACTGCGGCGTGCGGGGTTGCATTAAGCTGTTTGTTTGTCAGGCGTGACTTACCCACTCAAGTATTATTATTGGTCTCAATGCCGATTTTATTTGTCTCAGGCTTTGTGTGGCCGCTGGCATTAATTCCTGAGCCGTTAGTGCAAGCTTCGCAAATTATCCCTGCTGTACCTGCCATTATGGGTATGTTGCAGTTAAATCAAATGGGCGCCTCATGGGATGCCATCATGCCAATGTGGCTGCAAATGTGGGGCTTATTTTTACTGTTTAGCTTGCTGGCTTATATTGGCGTAAGACGTCGATTATTTAGTAAGGAAGGGGCCAGTGTTTAGTTTTGAGTGGCGGCCTTTAGGGCTGTGAATTAGCTGGTTAATCATGGCGTATTGAGCTTAATTATCCAGTGATCGTGATATTGATATTTTTTTGATAAATAAAAATAGGTATATTCAGATGAAATATACCTATTTTGTTTTTCATGTCTTTGAGCTTAATCATTAAGCTTTGCTGTCGCTGTTGATCGTCTTCCAAATTATAACGTTCCTGTTTCAGAGCGACTTAATTCCGCTTCTAAGCGACTTAAGTTATGTTGGTAAATTGGCTCATGGTTGGCTTTTGCTGCTTTCTTAAAATCAGCCAGTGCGCCTAGATTATCATTAGCCATTAACTTCATAACACCACGGTTATTGTAGGCATAAGCTCGCATTTGCATTGAGGGTAACTTAGCAGCCTTATTGGCCATTTCTACCGCTTCAGTACAAGCTGTTTCAGCAATATCAAACTTTGAAAGCTTAGTGTAGCCAACACAAAGACTCAAACTGCGAGTGTATTTGTCAATGACAGTGGCGGTGGCAGCTTCTGTTAGGGCGATGCCTTCACTGATGTCACCAGATTGAATGGCATCAACTCCAGGTGTGTCTTCAATAAGTACCATTTTATATTTGCTCGTTTCGATGGCATTGGCCATCACAGCAGAGCTTGATAATAATAAACCAGCTGCGGTGATGATAGAGAGTGTTGATTTTTTCATGGTTATATTCCTTTATAGGTAGTAGCTAGTTGCTACAGGGCTAATTTAGGAAAAAAGTCTGAGGCTGACAAACGAGATAAATCAATTTGATAAGTGAGATTTATTCACTCATGCAGTGGTTAACCTATTAGTCAGCCCTGGTGAGGTGGTTTAAAAATGGAAGCGGGCGACAACCCAATCAATAAGTAACTGCACTTCAGGCTTGGTGACATTGTTATGGTTGATCAGATAGTAGCGGTCGTGACTGGTTAAAGATTGCTCAAATAATGAAATTAACTGATTGTTTTCAAACCATGATTTACTGATAGGCAGTGGGATTAATGCGATGCCTAAACCTTGCTCAGCAGCTCTTGCGACGCTAAACATACTATCTAATTGAATTATTTGTTTGGGTTTGAAATGATCAAGGCCAACACTTTCAGCCCATTGATGCCAGGCATAGGGTCTTGCCTGATGCATGATTAACGGGACTTCTAACAGGGCGCTAAAGCCTTTATGTTCAAGCCTGTTAAACAGTGCTGGGTTACAGGCTGGAACATAATTAAGCGGAAATAAATCATACGATTTATCAGGGTCTTGGCGACTACCAGATAACACGATCGACAGATCTGTATTGGCCGTTTGTTTGGCGCGGGTTTTAACGGTTTCGAGCTTTAAATTAATATTAGGGTATTCGTTTGACCAACCCACCAGTTGCGGTACAAACAGCTCACTGGCAAAAAATTCTGGCATGGAAATACTGACTTCATGCATGGTGTGGGCATTATTGAAGTTATTGACTGTTTCGGTCAGCTGCAACATTAACGGGGTAATTTGTTGATAAAAGCGCATCCCTGTTTCTGTCAAAGTGATTGAGCGAGTTTGGCGAATAAATAATTGCTGTTGTAGGTTTTCTTCTAGCTGTTTGATTTGATGGCTCACCGCTGAAGGGGTGAGAAATAATTTTTGAGCAGTCTCTTTAAAACTGAGACATTCGGCTGCAACACAAAAACAACGCAAACCTCGTAATGAGGTATGTAAAGGTAGCATTTAAAATCCTTTTTACTAAAGTCGATGCAGGCTAAGCAAAGACTAGACCAACTAAATATTGTAGATAAAACAGATATTTAAAAATTTAATTATTAGTCACAGTTACCAATAGTGCTTCTTTAAGCACTTATTTGGTGCATTAGCTTGATGTGGTGACTTTTCCTGAATAAGGTAAGGCCACATAAAATTAAGGCCTGCAATTGCAGGCCTTTCTGTTTATGCGGGTCTAATAAGTCTATTCAATAGTCACTTTCATAAACCGCTCTGTTTTAAGTCCACCGGGTGTTGTCACTGTTAAAGTGATGGTATCTTCACCTGTTTCATCGGGTGCGGTATAGCTAAATTGAGTGGCTTCTTGACTACACGCATGTGTTGGGTCGCCTTCTGCAAAACTAAAGCAAGTGGCATTGGGTACGGTATAGCCATTAAATGCAATTGAGCCATCTATCGCTGCCACGGTTAAGGTGGAACCTGCTGGCATCATTTGATTAGCGCTGTCATACAGTTCAACATAAATGGTCTGTGTACTCTCAGTTGTTATGGATAGCATGTCAATTTCACCGCTATCATTATTAGTGATAATAGTTGCAGTTGAGCCTGACATCGTTAATACCGTTGCGGCACGAATGTAAGTTTTATTGGCTTGTTCGATTCCGCAAAACTTATCATCTTCACCTTCAGAAGTATCATCACACTGTGGGCCATTGAACATACCATCACCGCTGAAGGGATTTTCACAGTCAATCTCATCACAATGTGAGTTATATGACTTTCCTGATGTATTGAAATAAGGTTCACCATCACGGCGAATACCAGTTTCATCATCATCCCTAAAGGCATCGCCTAAGTCACTAAAACCACCTTGATGGTAGGTTTCAATGTCCATACCGTTACCGGTACATGCTGTTGGATCACCATTTGGTTTTAAACATGCCTCTGCGATTGCGCCGCCATCGGCATCATCATAGATATTATTACCATTGGTATCAAAGAAGGTCTCATGACCTAAGGCATAAGCCAATACGGTCACGCGATGATCTGTAGGACGTGGGTCGGTTGAAGTCCAAACCACTGAACAGCTGCCATTTACAGTTAAACAAGATGGCTGAATTTGGCCACCTTCTGTGGTGAAGTTAATGGTGGTGTCATCGGGCGCAGGATTGCCAAAGCTATCAGAGGCATAGGCGGTCATGGTGACTTCAACACCATTAACATCAGCAGCTTCTGGGTTGAACAAAGAAGGGGAAATGTTAAAGCCCAGTTGTTGAGGCAGGCCTGTGTTAACCGTTAACTGCTCTGATTGAGTGGTAATGATGATGCCCGAATCTGTATCTTCTGCAGATGCTGACACTCTCACTGGTGTAGGCACTGTGCCTGATTGCACTGTAACGCTAACTAATCCGTTGGCATTACTAATAGCCTCATCACCATTGGCAAACTTTAAGCCGCCGATAACGGTGTCTAAACCAAAGGTCACCTTTTGCTGCGCTGCAGGTTGACCATTAGCGCTACTGATTAAGAAAGTCACTAATGAGCTTTCAGTAGAACCTGTACCGCCAGCGCCTTTAATGCGAATTTGGTTTGGCTCTGCAGAGATAAAGCTCAAGCTACCTAAAGTTTGGCGCTCTAAAGAGAAATCGAAGTTGGCGTTGTAGGTGTCATTACCAATAACGGCTGCAGCGATAATTCGTTGGCTGCGAATACTGTTGCCACTGCAACTGCTATCTTGAAAGGTTGAGTTGGCTCTGCCTGAGGATGTCGTAACCGGGGTATCAAGACTCGCATCGCCATTGGCGACACAATCAGAACTAAACGATACGCTTACGGGGGTCTGTAATGGCTCGAATGTACCGTCAGCCGCTTCAATAATCACATCAGCATAAACGCCAAAACTTGCCCCTGCACCGATGGTGTAGGTTAGAGGATCTGCGTCGGGGTCATCAGCGATTAAGGTTGAACCTAGCTTATCTTCGATGAATGTCTCATCGTCAACAATATAACCAAACTTAATCGTGCCTTCAGGAATCACTTCATCGCCACTTAGCACTTCATAGGCACTGCTGCCTGAAACAGTGGTGCCATCAAAGTCAGTGCTGGCAATTAAGCTATAAGCGCCAAGTTCACTGCTGTTTGGGGTGTAGCTAACAGTAGCAATACCATCAGTAGAGGTTAAGGCGGTATTTGGCGATAAACTGGCGCTGCCAGCCTGGAAGCTCACTAATTGATCCGCTATTGGTTGATTGCTGCCATCTAAAACTGCTGCCGTAAGCAATACGGCTTGATCAATCTTAAAACGGGTTACCGTTTGCCCTGCCTGAGTAATACTGGCATTGATTGTGATGGTTTCAGGTGTTGGCGTGGTGGTTGAATTAATAAATTCAAAATTACGCGAGGCAGAAACACTGTCATCAGTTTCGGATTCAGTATCTGTAGGGGTATGAGACACCACTAAGGTACCTGCGCCGACAGTATTATCTGTGGTGCTGATGAATACGCTGGCGATACCACTGCTGTTTGTTAGTGTGCTATCAACGCTGGCTTGACCAAAACTTGGGGCAAAGCTGACAATGGCGCCACTGACGTTGCTATTGGATTGCTTTAACTGGGCTACTGCGCAAAAGCGCTCAGTGACATCAAAGCGTAATTCATCAGTGGTTTCAGCGCATTGACCATTAACAACGCTTTGGTAGCTTAGGCTAATGCTGTAACTGCCTTCGCCTCCACTGCCAGTATCGTTATCATCAGAAGGCCCATTACAAGCGGTCATTAAAAATAGTGAAGCAATAGAAAAAGGCAGTGCACGTATTATTGTATTTAGTGGCATCAGCAACATCCTTGTAAGTGGTGTTTATTCGGTTATTCCAGCACGTAAATATTTAAACAACTCGATAAATGATTTTGACTCAGGGCCTTTAGCGAGTTCTTTATTGGTTTGTCTGATTAATTGACGTAACTTTTGACGCTCAAAACTTGCGTATTCAGCCAGTAAAGCTTCAACTTCTTCGTTTGGGTTTTCTAATAAGCGGGCACGTAACTTCTCAATTTTATGAACCTGTGCAGATTCATTATTGTTTTTATTCAATACATTATCGATTGATTTAATGATTGGCTCATGATCATAGCCACGCATTAGTTTGCCAATGTATTGTAAATGACGACGATAGGCTTCTGTTTTTTGCTTAATATTTTTGGCTTTTAATACTGCATCGTATAAAAACTCTTCTAGCTCGACTTTATCAAGCTGCGTTTTACTTAATGCAATTAAGCGCATGCCAAGCTCTTGAGCTTCTTCGCTTTCTTTTTTAAATTCTGTTCTGCTGACGTATTCATCGTCATTGTCGTATGGCTGTTTAAAGTGATCTGAATCGCCGACAATTTTCATAGTAATAAACCTCTCATAAATATCGGCGAATAATAGCACTTTCAGGGTGGTGTAGGCCACTGTATAACGGGTTTTCAAGCTTAAGCCGATGAATATTTTTTAAATATGTTAAGGCTGGTCAATCTTTGATGCTTACCATCGTCTTCAGCTTGCCAAAAGAGCAAGCCTGTAGAGACCGATTTATCAACCAGCTTCATAGAATCAATCTGCGAGAATTCAATATGATACTCACTGATTAACTTAAGGTTAGTTTATTTAGCGCCATTGTGATGGGTAAATCCTTGTTTTGATGGTTATCAATACAGTTTTGAATTTGATATGCTAAGCCTAACAATGGAAACTAAAGAGTAAATTTGTGTCTACCAATAATATTGATACTGAATTAACGGCGTTACAAGATGCCGTTGCTGTCGCATTAGAGCATGCAAAAAAGTTAGGCACGAGTGCGGCTGAAGTTGCCATTAGCAAACAACAAGGTTTGTCGGTTTCAACCCGTGAAAAAGAAGTTGAAACCGTTGAATTTAATAAAGATGGTGCTTTAGGTATTACGGTTTATCGTGATGGTTGTAAGGGCAGCTCTTCAACTTCTGACCTTAGTCCTGAAGCCATTGCCGTTGCCGTTAAAGCCGCTGATGATATTGCCCGTTATACCTCATCAGACCCTTTTAGTGGCCTTGCTGATAAAGCGTTAATGGCGCAAACCATCCGCGATTTAGATTTATACCATCCTCAAGATATTACTCCTGATGAACTAGCTCAATTAGCCATTCGCGCCGAAGAAGCCAGTTTGTCAGTGGACAGCCGGGTGCAGCATTCTGATGGCGCGACCGCCAATGCTCATACTGCAGCCAAGGTCTATGGCAATAGTCACGGATTTTTAAAAGGCTATTGCAGCTCACGATACAGTTTAAGTTGTGTGGTGATCGGTGAAGAAGACGATGGCAACATGCAGCGTGACTATGATTACACCATTGCACGTAAATATAATGAGTTAATGACGCCTGAGTCAGTGGGGATTTTAGCCGCTAACAAAACGGCTAGTCGTCTCAATGCCCGTAAAATTCCCACGGCTAAACTGCCTGTACTATTTTCGCCTGAAATCGCCACTGGTTTAATGGGTCATTTGATCGGTGCGATAAGTGGTAGCAGTCTGTACCGTAAATCGAGTTTTTTACAAGATTCGATTAATACGCAGCTGTTTCCTGAATGGTTTAACATCGAGGAAAACCCACATCTTATTGGCGCTTTAGCCAGTGCAAATTATGATAGTGAAGGTGTGGCTACCCAGCAGCGTAATATTATCGATGCTGGCCATTTATCCACTTACCTGCTAACCAGTTATTCAGCGCGCAAGTTAGATTTAGTCAATACAGGTCATGCTGGTGGCATTTATAACTGGACCTTAAGTCATAGCGGCCAAACCTTTGATGAATTAGTAAAAGCCATGGGCACAGGTCTTATCGTCACAGAAGTGATGGGCCAAGGTGTCAATATGGTCACAGGCGATTACTCTCGCGGCGCTGCTGGATTTTATGTTGAGAACGGTGAAATTCAGTTCCCAGTAGAAGAAATCACCATTGCAGGCAATTTAAGAGACATGTTCATGGGCATTCAAGGTGTGGCTAAGGATAGAGACTTACGTTCATCTATTCGCACTGGCGGTATCTTACTGAGTGAAATGAAAATAGCCGGTAGCTAAGCGCTGCACTGCAGTAATAAGTTTACTGTCTTAACCTTTAAAACACCGACTTGTCGGTGTTTTTTTGTTTTTGTCAGAGTAATGGAACCCTCTAATTTACATAGTCTTTATGAGCTTTACACTTCTTGACAATCGATTACGCTCAAGCTTAGTCCTATCCATTAACATGTAGTTAAATCGTTAATGGAGTTGTTATGTTTGATAAAAAAATGTGTGGATTAATGATGTTGGGACTGAGCTCCTTAACTCTGATGGGCTGTGATTCTTCTGATAGTGATGATAACAGTGAAACTGATAGTGCTTATATCCAGTTTTATAATGCGTCGGCTAACAGCACAGCCACATCATTGGTGATGGGCGAGTATGAATACACTTCGGTGGCGTTTAGCGACAGTATGCCCCGCTATAGTTACGCTACTGGTAGTGTCACCATGGAGATCTATGGTTCAGATGAAAATGGTGATTCAAGCAGTATTTATTCTGAGGACATGGATCTAGATAAAGAAGAGAATCATTTATTTGTCCTTTATGGTGATTATCACTCGCCGGAGCTACTCAAGGTTATTTATGACCGCGCGGATATGGATGACCTCAATAGCGATGAAGATAATGAATACAGTAAAATGCAGGTGCTGGTTGCCAATGTTACTGCAGAGGAAATGGCATTTGATGCTTACATTTCCCTCGACACTGACTCATACGCCGATGCCACTATGATTGGTAGTGTCGATTACCGTGGGGTCACCTCAGAATTGATGCTCGACACTGATGACTATATTGTTTATCTCACCGACAAGGGTACAGATAATGTGGTCTACACCACAAGCAGTATGAGCTTAACCACAGAAACTGTTTATAAATTTATGATTAGAAACAGTTTTGGTTCAGGTGATTTAAAAGTGGTGATCGACAGTGTCGATTCAACCACAACGCCAACGTCTTACACTAACATCGATGCTACTGCAGATTTTCGGGTCTTTAACGGGCTAGAGCAACGTAGTTTAGATGTCGATGTGATCAGTAAAGCTGAGTCGCATTACTTACTGGATATCGCTCCTTTTACTGTAAGCGATTACCAACAAACCGGTTTTAATGATTATGGCGTCAGTGTCACAGATTCAGCCACTGCAGAAATACTGTTAGACAATGTACTAGTGACCTTTAATCAAGATGATGTCCGTACCTTGCTGCTATATCAAGATGAAGAAACGATTCAAGGCATGGTTATTGAGCATGACTTACGTCCAAGAGCCTATGAGTACAATGTTGATATTGTTAACTTATCGCAAGACTACGATGATTTAACCATCTATTTTGTGCGTAGCACAGAAACCATAGAATCCGCTGAATACACTATTACCGATTTAGACTTTACTGATCAAGATAGCCTAGTGTTATTGCAAGATGATTATGAGATTAACGTGGTATATGAATCTGATACTGGCACTCAAACCTTATTGTACCAATCTGAGTTAATGAGTTTTGATGGCGAAACCAATTACAGTTTTGTATTAAGCCCTGATACCAGTAGTCAATTTGGTTACCAGCTAAATCAACTTTAAGTTTACAGTGATTTTTTGAAGCTCTTTGATATCAATCTTGAGCTAAAGCTGCAGCCAATAAAAATGCCGATATGGACATATCGGCATTTTTTGTTCTTTAACGTTGGCGCTAAGGGCTTACTTCTTTTACGCTTCGATTAATACCTTATCGAAAAGTCGTTTAATGGCATTTTCAAAAGCAGTTTGTAGATCCTCAATTCCCGATGGTGGCAGTTGATTGATCATTTGCGCATAAGATACCGCTTGATGGGCATAGCAGACGACTTCAGCAATATTCCATGCCTGATTTAATTGCTCAATGGAATGTAAGTGAGTCCATTGAGATAAATAGGCATTAATGACCGCGTGTTTATCTGCGCTAGGCTGCATTCTAAATAAGTAAGTGCCATCGATAAAAGGATGGCTAATACAGCCATCGCTCCAATCAAAAAAGACACACTCACCCTTTACCTTAGCGATATTTTCAATATGTAAATCACTATGAACCAGGGTGTTTGGTAACTTGAATTGCTTTAAAGCACGAATGGCATTGTCTAATGCCGTTAATATGGCTTGGTACTGCTGCGGATGAAGAATTGCTTCTGGTAGCCTGGCCAAAATACTGTCGTCGTTAAATATGCTTGTTAGCTGCTGAGGTAAATCCTGTATGTCGCGAACTAGGCAGCCAGATGAGGCTAACTCTCCAATGTGTTCACTGCTGCTGATTTGAAGCTGTGCAAATGAGCTAAAAGCCTCTGCCCAAACCGCTAAAGGGACCGTTTCTTCATAGGCATTGCCAAAGTCCTGGGTCAGCATCCATTGTTTTGCTTCATCAATCGCAATCACCTGGGCCGATTGTTGCGGAAATAATTGACCCAGCTTTTGACAAAGTTTCGCTTCATTTGAAAATAATGGTAAATGCGCCGTGGCTTTAAAATACACATCACCTTGAGTGGTTGCTTGCTTTAAAACCTGCCCTAATGACCAGCACTTTACTGCAACAAGATCATCAATCGGTTCGATATTTTGGCCGATTAAAACGGCTTTAACCCAAAGGTTGGCATTGTTAGGCCAATCAGGCGCTTGCCATGTTTGCAAAGGGAGCTGATGAGGTGTTTGTTGATTCTGTTGCTGACGCTTTTGCGCTATGGGGGAAGTCATTATTTGGATTCTATTTTTGTTATTGTCGGTTTCAGCATCGCCTTGCCGTTATGTTAAATGTGAATGTACGTTTGCTTACGATTAATGTTAACAGTTAAATAATTAATAAATAGGGGTATTTTAACTATTTGTCGTGTTGTTTAATGCATGCGTGTTGCACTTTGAATCATATGGACATTAAATGGATTCACATAAATGTATCATTGAATCTTTAATTACTACAACCTACGATAAATCGACAATATCAATAATAAGAGAGAAGGTATGAAAACACAGACGATTACAGCCATCATAGCAAGCCTATTGTTATGTTCTGTATCCACAATCACGTTTGCTGAAGAGCAAGTGACACCTAAAAAGCAGGATTATAGTCGTCACATTCCTGTCGACAGTAGTGTTGTCACCAACCATAAAACCAAGGTGAACGGCAATAGCTTCTCCTATACCGCAACGGTTGGCACTCAGCCTGTATGGAATAAAAAAGGCGAGGCGGTTGCCACTTTAAGTTATACCTATTATCAGAGAGATAATGTAAAAGATACCGCCAAACGACCGCTGTTAATCTCTTTCAACGGTGGCCCAGGCTCAGCTTCTGTGTGGATGGATATTGGTTATACCGGCCCGCGTGCAATTAATGTTGATGATGAAGGTTACCCGCTACAACCTTATGGGGTGAAAACCAATCCATACTCGATTTTAGATATTGCCGACATTGTTTATGTAAACCCGGTTAATACTGGTTATTCAAGAGTGCTAGCTAATAAAGACGGCGAAATGCCGAGCAAAGATGAGCAGCAAGAGATGTTCTTTGGGGTTAACGCTGACATCAAATATTTAGCTGAATGGGTCAATACCTTTGTCAGTCGTACTGAACGCTGGCGCTCACCTAAATATCTGATTGGTGAAAGCTATGGCACCACCCGAGTTGCTGGGTTGGCACTTGAGTTACAAAATCGCCAATGGATGTATGTGAATGGGGTTATTTTAGTCTCGCCGACTGACATGGGTATTGAGCGCAAAGGCCCGGTTAAATCAGCTAACCGCTTACCGTATTTCGCAGCAGCGGCTTGGTATCACAAAGCCTTAACTGCTGAACTTCAACAAGCCGACCTTGCTGATTTTTTGCCTGAAGTTGAATCCTTTACCATTAATGAATATATCCCTGCACTAGCTATGGGCGGCTTTATCGCTCCAGATCATAAACAAAAAATTGCAGAGAAAGTGGCGCTGTATTCAGGCCTCAGTGTTGATGTTATTTTGAAATCAAACCTTGATGTGTCAACTCGATACTTTTGGAAAGAGTTACTGCGTGAGCGTGGGCAAACCATTGGCCGTTTAGACTCACGTTATATCGGTATAGATAAACAAGATGTCGGTGATAGCCCAGACTTTAACGCTGAACTTATGTCTTGGTTACACTCCTTTACCCCTGCAATTAATGCTTACATGCGTGAAGAGCTAAATTACAAAACCGATGTAAAATATTACATGCTGGGTGATGTACACCCGTGGGATCGCACCGAAAATAAAACCGGTGAAAACCTACGTCAAGCTATGGCGCAAAACCCATATTTAAATGTGTTATTTCAAGCGGGTTACTATGACGGCGCGACGAACTACTTCGATGCCAAATATAGCATGTGGCAATTAGATCCGAGCAGCAAAATGAAACAACGCCTTAGCTTTAAAGGCTACCGCAGCGGTCATATGATGTATTTACGTGCCGAAGATTTAAAGCAATCAAATCAAGACTTACGTGAGTTTATTGAGAACAGTTTGCCAAAAGAAGATGCGGCAGCAAAATATTAACTGCTAATGTTTAAAAATAGCAAAGTCGCACTCATTTTAGGTGGCTGAGCTATTGATTAAAGAGGAGCTTCGGCTCCTTTTTCGATATTAAACTCAGCGAAATGAATGCGAATAAATAGCTGTGTGCACAATGCCATTTTAAGATTGTAATTTAACCAATTAGCGATTAAATAGTCCGTTGTAATATGGCTTCAATAAGCATAAGAATAATAAGTTGGAGTGTTAAATGAGAGTAAGCAAGTTATCTGCAATATCGTTAGCCATCACATTGGTTATGAGTATGCAGGCACAGGCCAAAGCCGTAACGACACAAGACGTGACAGCGAATGAGTTTTCATGTGAAGGCAAAACCACTGTTCCTATCTATGAGATCCAAGGCGCTGGTGAGATGAGTCCATTTATCGCTGCAGGCGCGGATGAATCCATTCATGAAGTGACCACTAAAGGTGTGGTTACTGCGCGGGCAGAAAGATTATATAAAGGTTTTTTTATTCAAGATCCCCAAGGTGACGGCTCGCCTTTGACATCTGATGGTATTTTTGTCCATTGGGGAGGCACTGCGCCAGCAGAAATTGTCCCGGGGATGCAGATTTGCGTCACTGGTAAAGTACAAGAATATGCAGGCTTTACCCAAATCAATATTGCACAGCAGCAACAATTTCACTTAGGTAACTATGTTGGTGAGTTGCCAGCGACCCCGTTACATATTGCTGATGGTCAATCACTTGCCGAAGCGCTGGAGCGTGTTGAAGGCATGAAAGTGCTATTAGACACTGCAAGTGACATGAAAGTTACCCGTTCATTTAGCCTAGATTATGACTCATATCGCAACAACATGGTGTTATCACATAAAGCGCCACTGATGAAAGCCACGCAGGTTTATGCACCATTATCAGCAGAGGCGATAGCATTGAATCGCGCCAATATCGCCAACCAGCTGGTGGTTGAGTCAGACTATAAAGCTGAACATGGCGAGGTGCCGTATTTCCCAAGCTTTAATGCCGATAACGGCTATATTCGGGTTGGCGATCAGTTGACCAATATTGAAGGTGTGATTGGCTATAGTTATGAGCAATATCGCTTTATGCCAACCAATGACATTAGTGCCAGTGATTTTATTCGCCATCATGATCGCACCGTAGCGCCAGCCATTGCGGCCCAAGGTGACTTACGGGTAGCAAGTTTTAATGTACTGAACTTCTTTAATAGTGAGTTTGGCGGTGATAAAAACCCATTAGGCCACAATCGCGGGGCAAAGCTTGAGTCTGAAATGCTGCTGCAGCGCACAAAAATCGTGAATGCGATGGCGGCGATGAATGCCGATATTATTGGCTTAATGGAAGTTGAAAATAATGGCTTTGGTAAGTTAAGTGCCATTCAAAATCTAGTTGATGCCCTTAATGCCAAGCTGGCACCTGAGCAGGCTTATCAATTTGTTAAAGTCACTGACAATGACGGTTTCATCGGCACTGATGCTATCGCAGTTGGCATATTATATCGACCCGCCGTTGTTGCTTTAGCTGACGCAGCTCAAATAATCGCGACCCCTGAGCAACACGTGGCAGAAGGAGCGCTAACCCGTATCAATGAGGGCGTAACAGAAACAAATCCCGCCTACCGTAAATATCAGCGCCACAGCCTAATGCAAAGCTTTAGCATTAATGGTAACAAGCTGACGATTGTGGTTAATCATTTTAAATCTAAAGGCTCAGGCTGTTTAGAAGATTGGTTAAGCTTTAATGAAGATTCAGAGCCTGTAGATTTACAGGGCAAGTGTAATGCCTTTCGCGTTTCTGCTGCTAAAGTGATCGGTGAGTCGGTAACCGGCTTAGACGGTGATGTGCTGGTGATTGGCGATTTAAATGCCTATGGCAGAGAAGATCCGTTAGCAGTACTCACTGACTATGATGCCAGCCTAACTGAACATGTGATAAAAACCGCCTCACACACCAGCTTAAATGGCGCAGAGCATGATGCACAAGGACGTGTGATTGATAAGGGCTATGGGCTAATCAACTTAAACACCCAAGCACATGGGCCTGCTACATACTCGTACAGTTATGGTGGTGAGTTAGGTAATTTAGACCATGCTTTAGGTAATACAAGCTTAGCGGCTCGGCTAGTGGCGATTGAAGACTGGCATATCAATGCGGTTGAATCGAGCTTGTTTGAATACAGTAGCAAATACACCGGCGATTTAGTTAAGTCTGACAATGGCTATTCATCATCAGATCACGATCCGGTGATCATCGCCCTGGCATATCCCGAAGTACAGGATACTAAAGATGCAGATGCTATAATGACAGCCAAAGATGATGGCGGTAGCTTAGGTTACTTAGGCTTATTGCTCTTGTCTGCTTTAGGTTTTCGCCCTAAAGCCTAATCGATGTATTATTTAATAGAAATTATTATCATTTAAAATCGGTGGTGGTTTGTAAATTTTTTGAGCGTATTTTATTGCGCTTTGTGCTTGCTTTACAGGCAATTTACTTTAAATCACCGTGATAAAAAAAACGCCTGTTATAGTGTTGTGCTAGTAATTGCACCATTTAATGGCTGTGTTTTTTGAGTGTTAAAGAGAGTCGAAAAGTTGAATACCGTAACCGCTCCAATGTTAAAAAAGCGAATTGATAGTATCGATATTATGCGCGGCATTGTAATGCTTATCATGCTGCTGGATCATGTTAGAGAGCGGTTTTTCTTTCATGAGCAAGTCACCGATCCGATGACACTGGATAGCACCAGTACGGGATTATTTATAAGCCGATTTGCTGCGCATTTTTGTGCGCCTACTTTTGTGTTTTTAACCGGAGTATCAGCGTGGTTATATAGCCATCCGCAATTTGGCCCACAGCGCTCCGCAAGGTCATTTTTAATCAAGCGTGGCCTGTTTATTATCGCATTAGAGTGCACAGTGATTACGTTTCAGTGGATGGGCAATTACGAGATGATTTGGCTGCAAGTCATGTGGGCAATTGGCATCAGTATGTTGGCGCTAGCGTTATTAATCGGCTTACCGAGATTTTGGCTTGGGCTTATTGGCTTAGTGATCGTATTTGGTCATAACATGCTTACGCCCATTAGCTTCTCGCCAGGGGAGTGGGGTTATACGTTATGGGCCATATTGCATGACCGCGGCAATATCTTAACCAATGACTTTATCGGCATTAGAGCCAGTTATCCGGTACTACCTTGGATTGGGGTGATTTTGTTAGGCTATGTGATAGCACCGATTTACAGTGCAAGCTTTGATGATAACAAACGTCATAACCTGCTCATTGGGCTTGGCTTAAGCTGCTTTGCGATTTTTGCAGTCTTACGCGGTTTTAATATTTACGGCGAAACACTTGATTGGCAGCAAGGTGAAACCCTAGTAATGACATTAAAGTCGGTATTTAACTTAACCAAATATCCACCTTCATTGGACTTTTTACTGGTGACTCTTGGCGGCACATTATTGTGTTTACGGACGCTTGAAAAGCTGAACCCGCGCTATGGTAAAGTGTTATCAACCTTTGGATCAGCGCCAATGTTTTTCTATATTGTGCACTTATATTTATTACTGTTTATGTACCGCTTTGCCGTTAATGTCATTGGGCCTAACTATGGCGATTTATATGGCTTTACCGATATAAGCTGGGTGTGGGCGGTGACGGTGATATTGGCGCTGCTGTTGTACTTTCCAACTAAGTGGTTTAGTCAGTACAAGCATCAAAGTAAACAGGGCTGGATTAAGTATTTCTAGACAATGGCGTTAACCAAAATGTTGTGGTTAATCAGTAGATAGTAAAAAGGCGCATTAAGCGCCTTTTTCGTTTTATGTGTGGATTTAGGATTAGTCGATTAAGTCATATTGCTCGGCTAAAACGTTAATAATATCCGCTTTTGGGTTGTCAGGTAGCGAGATGCTAGTGCCGGTTACCTTTTCTGCCACGCCAGTGTATGTGCGAGAGACATTCATCATCGCATCTAATGGTAAGTCGTTATCACGGGCGAGGGCTTCACGCTCAGGCATTCTATCTTTGTTAAGCAGAATATCGGCATCGTCAAAATGATTGAGCAGAAATTGACGAAAGCCTTCTTTGGAGTTTTCAACAATCTTGCTATCACGATACGCTGCGCCATCCCAAATACGTGACGAGTCTGGTGTGCCCACTTCATCCATGTAAATCAGTTTGGAGTTACCGTCTTTGTCATTGACGTAGCCAAATTCAAATTTAGTATCGACAAACATTTGGTCGTGGGTGGCTAGCGCATCTGAGATGACCTTAAAGCCTTGCTTTAATAATACTTCATATAAGTCGATATCGGCTGGTTTTTCAAAGCCAAAGGCTTGGTAGTTGGCTTCAATATCGGCGCGGCTAATGTTGACATCATCTTGCTCAGGCACACCTGGAATACCGGTTAAAATGCCTTTGGTTGAAGGAGTTATCAATAACTCTGGTAGTTTTTGATCTTTGGTTAACCCTTCAGGCAGTGTGATACCGCAAAATTCGCGTTCGCCTTTGGCATAAGCGCGCCACATTGAACCGGTAATGTATTGACGACAAATCGCTTCAACTTTAATTGGACGCGCTTTTTGCACAATCCATACAAATGGGTGTGGGATATCAAGAATATGGCTATCGGCTAAACCATTTTCAGCAAACAACTTAAACCAATGATTAGAGATAGCGTTAAGTGCCGCCCCTTTACCTGGAATGCCCTGTAAATTACCTTCACCATGAAAAATACAATCAAATGCTGAAATGCGATCGCTGATCACCATTATCGCTAATGGGGTATCAGCTGGCACGTTATAGCCTTTATCGGCAATTAAGCGGCGGCTATCAGCCTCAGTTAACCAATATACACTGCGAACTTTACCGCTGTGTACTGGCTTATCGGTTCGGATCGGCAAATCGTTATTGATAGCGAGAACTGAATCAGCAAGACTCATGGCCAGTATTCCTTAAGAAATTGAGTGTAGGGAGATATCCTTTATTGATAAGGATAGTTAGGTATTTTTATGGCGGCTATTTTACCTGTATTAAGGCAGATTTCCATGCTTATCAGGCGGCTAAACTCTTAATCCTGTATAGCGAATACTGAGGCAAATTAAACTCGCTATTCGCCATTGGCTTTATTGGCATAGCTCTTTAGAATGAATTTTCTGCAGCTTTACCATTAAAGAGCGAATATCTTGTGAGCCATACCCGTTTAGGTCTTATGTTTGTCAGCGTTGCCGTTGTGTTTTGGGGGATATTACCCATAGCGCTTAAG
This sequence comes from Shewanella sp. 3_MG-2023, assembly GCF_030548765.1. NCBI lineage: Bacteria > Pseudomonadati > Pseudomonadota > Gammaproteobacteria > Alteromonadales > Shewanellaceae > Shewanella > Shewanella sp. 3_MG-2023. The sequence continues at coordinate 101,852 of NZ_JAUOSH010000012.1, forward strand.
TTATCCGGAGGGTTTATTGATCCGGTTACGTTAACTTGGTTTAGGTTTTTAGTGGCCTTTGTGGTGACCTTTATTCTGCTATGGCGCTTTGGTAATTTGAAGCAATTTAGTCAACTGCAGGGGGGTGATTGGCTAAAGCTTGCTGCTGCAGGTATTTTACTGATGCTCAATTACACCTCTTTTGTGTATTCACTGGATTACTTATCACCAGGTACTGCGCAACTTAACTTTCAAACTGCACCGTTCTTTTTAGCCTTTGGTGGCGCACTGTTTTTTAAAGAGCGGCTCACGGCGGTGCAGCTAAGCTGTTTTGCAGCTCTGGCATTAGGGGTGTTGCTGTTCTTTCACCCAAGCCTTGATGTGTCGGCAGAAAATAGCAGTCAAATTCTATTTGGGGTGCTGATTGTGCAGTTTTCAGTGTTGTCGTGGACGAGTTATGCCTTACTGCAAAAGTCATTGTTTACTAAGCTAACACCCAATAATGTGTTGCTATGTATCTATGGCTTAGGGATCCTTGTGATGGCGCCTTTTAGCGAGTTTAGTCACTTTGGGCTTATGGATAGCAGCCATTGGTTGATCGTCGGTTTTTGTGCCATCAATACCTTAATTGCTTATGGCTGTTTTGGTCAGGCGATGAAGTACTGGCCCACGGCGCAAGTGAGTGCCATGCTCGCGCTGACGCCAGTGCTCAGTTTTAGCGTTAACGCTTTAGTGGTGTATTTAGGCTGGTGGCCTGAGGTGTTTAAGGTTGATGTGATTGATCTGTGGTCGCTGCTGGGGATTGTATTGATTGTTGGCGCTGTGTTTACCATGCAACTATGGCCCTTGTATGTGGGCAACAAGCAAAAGCGGCAAGCCCATGTCGAAGGCGAAAGCGTTTAAGACCAAAGCGTTTATCGCAATAACTTTAGCGTTATTGGTGCTTGTAGGATGAGTTTTATTTCAGCCATAAAAAATGGAGCCACAAGGCTCCATTTTTATGCGTTAAACCAACGTTAGTTGGACTGCAAGTATTTACTCGCTGTCACGTGGCTTACGTGGACGGTCGCTACGAGGGCGGTCACTACGTGGACGATCACCACGAGGGCGGTCGCTACGAGGACGGTCACTACGTGGACGACGTGGTGCTTCAGCTGGGAAAGAGGCATCACTCGCTTCACGAATGTTTAATGCTTTACCACAAACACGTACTTTTCTTAAGTGGCCTAGTACATCTTTTGGCATGCCGTCTGGCAAGTCAATTGAAGTAACTTGATCAAATAATTGAATTTGACCAATGAACTGGCTGTCAATGTTTGCTTCGTTAGCGATGGCGCCAACGATATTACCTACACCAACACCGTTATCACGACCTACATCGATTACGTAACGGCACATTTTAACATCAGGCTTATCTTTCAGGCCTTCAGCGCTACCAAAGCTTGTTGGCAATGGACGGCTGCCGCGTGAATCACGACGAGGACGCTCACGACCAGCGTCGCGAGGACCACGATCATCACGGTCACGTGAATCACGTTGACGCTCTTGAATCGCAGGAAGTTGTAATGGACGCTCAGCCTGTACTTGTTGAAGTAATGCTGCTGCGAGTAAGTCAGTGTCAATTTCAAGCTGCTGACATAACTGAGCCACTGCATTTTTCATGAAATCTAAGTCACCGTTAACGGTTTCTTGGATTTGCTCACCTAAGCGTGATAAACGACGCTCAGCAACAGTTTCAGGGCTAGGTACTTTCATTGGCGAGATACGGCTGTTCGTTGCACGTTCGATAGTGCGAAGCATACGCATTTCACGGTTGGTAACGAAAAGAATTGCCATACCAGTACGACCAGCACGACCTGTACGGCCAATACGGTGTACATAAGCTTCTGAATCATATGGGATATCGTAGTTAACTACGTGACCAATACGTTCAACGTCAAGACCACGGGCCGCAACGTCAGTAGCAATTAGGATGTCTAACTTGCCGCGTTTAAGTTGGTCAACAGCACGTTCACGAGCTTGTTGGTTCATATCACCGTGTAATGGTGAAGATGCATAGCCACGCGCTTCAAGTTTTTCAGCAAGTTCAACACAGCTGTTACGGGTACGTACGAAGATGATAATACCTTCAGTATTTTCAACTTCTAAAACACGTACTAACGCTTCAAGTTTGTTGTGTTGTGATACTTGAACATAACGCTGATCAATTGACTCAACAGTAGTATGGCTAGCAGCAATACTAATGTGAACAGGGTTGTTTAAGTGCTTGTTCGCAACGCGCTTGATTTGCTCTGGCATAGTCGCAGAGAAAAGGGCAAGTTGACTGTCTTTTGGTTTGTGCTCAAGAACCCATTCGATATCATCGATGAAGCCCATTTTTAGCATTTCATCAGCTTCATCAAGAACAAGTGCTTGTAGTGCATCAAGTTTAAGAGTGCCACGACGCATGTGGTCCATTACACGACCTGGCGTACCAACAACAACTTGTGGGCCACGACGTAGCGCACTTAATTGTTGATGCATGCTTTGACCACCATAAATAGGTAGTACATGGAAGCCTTTCATGTGTTTAGCGTAGCTACCAAATGCTTCAGCAACCTGAACAGCAAGTTCACGTGTTGGTGCAAGCACTAGGATTTGAGGAGCATTCAGCTTTTGGTCAACATTACTTAGTAAAGGCAGTGCGAAAGCACCTGTTTTACCTGTACCTGTTTGAGCTTGGCCTAAAATATCTTTACCTTCCATTAAAGGATCGATACTAGCAGACTGAATTGGAGTTGGTTTTTCGTAACCTAGATCGTCAAGGGCACGAAGCAAATTCTCGGATAAACCAAGTTCGCGGAAAGTTCTTTCATCGGATGACATTGAGTTGTAGCCTTGTGGATGCGTACGAAGTTATTGGCATTCGTACTAGAGTTTCACAGACAGAAAATCAACCCCGTGTCGATTTCCCGCGTCAAAGGGGCAATATTATAGCAAGCTTTGGCCTCGTTGACTATCTAATTTTAACAAATAACTAAAATTGGCCTGATTATTGTAGCGCTTACTGAGCGATTAACTAAGTAACTTTTGACGTAATTAAATCAGAAACGGTTATTTTATGGCCGTGATTCATTTAATCCATTTTTTTATAGCGGATAAACAAGCCTTTTCGCAAATGCAGTTGCAGTAATCGCCTTAGTGCTCAATTTCTAGCGCTTTACAATGATGCGCTGTTTATCCAGTTTAAGTAGCGTGAATGCCGTTTCAGTGACTGCTGCTAAAAAGTTAATATCGATAGTATCTAAGGTGTCTTCAACAGTGTGATATTGCTTATGGGTTGGCACGCCTAAATAGAGCCAAGGAATACCAGCTTTGTGGAACGGGTAATGATCTGATGCTCGCAGCCAATTAATTTTGAGCATACTGCCATCATTTAGCCTTGAACGACTCTGTCTCACACATAGATTATTATAGTCTTGGAGCTGGTGTTTTATCTGCTTAAATTGAGATACATTTTGCTCCCCTTCAATATAAATGGCTTTGGGTCTAGAAGGGTGGCCAATCATGTCTAAGTTTAGCGACATTTCTAGCTGCATATCTGGCAGTGTTAACAGTTGCTGAACTAGCGCGTATGAGCCAAATAACCCCGGCTCTTCAGCATCGGTGGCAACTAGCATTAAGTTAACCGCCGGATCGCCATCTTGCTGCCATTGCTTTGCAATCGCTAACATTGCAGCAATGCCTGAAGCATTATCATCAGCCCCAGCAAAGACTTTACTGCCACGACTGCCTAAATGGTCATAGTGGGCGGTAATAATGCGCCAGCGCTGGGATGCTTGCTTTGATTTAATCGTGGCAATGAGGTTAATACCCTGTTTATCAGCAAAGTTTTGCCGATAAACAAATGGCAGCATAAATTCTTTTTGCCAAGGTGATAACCCCAGTTCAATAAAGCGCGCACTTAGGTATTGGCGGGTTTTTTCTGCACCTATGGTATTGGTTTTACGGCCAGCCAAATCATCACTGGTTAATATGCGAATATCTTCGATGAGTTGATTTTTATCAGCCCATTGACTGGAAGTGTCATTTCCACAGTTTTGCGAAGCGCAGCCGCTTAGCAAAAAACACAATGCCACTGGCGTCAATCTAATCGACACAGTGAAACAGGGTGGTTTTTGAACATGATATTTTTGCAGAAATGATGCTAATACCGAGGATAAATAAGCCAGAGTATTTTGGTAAAATTCCATTTATATCCCTCTGGCTTGATGAGTAAACTAACTCAATGGTGCGCATACCGCAGCAGGTGTATTCTGTGCAATTACTAACAGTGTAATCGCTATTTGGCTTTAGTGGCCTTCTTTGCTGGAGTTTTCTTCACGCTACTTTTATTGGTGACACCTTTATTAGCGACACCTTTTGGGGCCGCAGCCTTCTTGGTCAATAGCGGCTTTAAAAAGCGTGCAGTATGGGAGGTTTTATGTTTTGCCACCTCTTCAGGGGTTCCGCTTGCCAAAATAGTGCCGCCGCCGGAGCCGCCTTCAGGGCCTAGATCCACTAGCCAATCTGCCGTTTTAATCACATCAAGATTATGCTCAATGACCACTATGGTGTTGCCTTTGGCTTTTAAGCGATGCAGCACATCTAGTAGCAGCTGAATATCAGCAAAGTGCAAGCCTGTAGTGGGCTCATCAAGAATGTATAAGGTTTTGCCGGTATCACGTTTGGATAACTCTTTTGCTAACTTCACTCGTTGAGCTTCACCACCGGACAGTGTTGTCGCACTTTGACCTAAACAAATATACGCCAAGCCTACATCCACTAAGGTTTGCAGTTTTCTTGCGATCGCAGGGATTGGATCAAAGAAAACACGCGCTTCTTCAATGGTCATTTGCAGCACTTCGTGAATATTTTTGCCCTTGTATTTAACATCTAAGGTTTCGCGGTTATAGCGTTTACCTTTACAGGAATCACAAGGCACATACACATCTGGTAAAAAGTGCATCTCAACCTTTATTAAGCCATCACCCTGACAGGCTTCACAGCGGCCACCTTTAACGTTAAAAGAGAAGCGACCCGGTAAGTAACCGCGGCTTCGAGACTCTTGAGTTGCAGCAAATAATTCACGAATAGGGGTAAATATGCCGGTGTAAGTAGCAGGATTTGAACGCGGTGTTCGCCCGATTGGGCTTTGATCAATATCAACCACCTTATCGCATTGCTCCATGCCGGTAATGCTTTTATGGGCTGCAGGCTCATCAATGGTAGCGCCGTTTAGCATTCTGTGGGCAATTTTATAAAAGGTGTCGTTAATTAAGGTTGATTTACCCGAACCTGATACCCCAGTAATACAGGTAAATAAACCAATAGGAATGGTTAAGTCGACATTTTTAAGGTTATTACCAGTGGCGCCGCATAGCTCAATGACTTTTTTCGGATCCATTGGGGTGCGTTTATCACTAATGTGGATTTGCTTGGTGCCAGAAATATATTGGCCAGTGACAGACTCTTTACAGTCGAGAATGGCCTGCAGAGGCCCAGAGCAAATGATTTCGCCGCCGTGAACGCCTGCGCCGGGGCCAATATCAATCACATGATCAGCCATGCGAATTGCGTCTTCATCATGCTCAACCACAATCACGGTATTACCGAGATCACGCAGGTGTATTAGCGTTTGCAGTAAACGTTCGTTATCGCGCTGATGCAAGCCAATTGAAGGTTCATCCAGCACGTACATTACGCCCACAAGGCCGGCACCAATTTGACTGGCTAAGCGAATACGCTGGGCTTCACCCCCTGATAAAGTATCTGCTGAGCGGTCTAAGCTTAGGTAGTTAAGGCCGACATTGACCAAGAAGCCTAAACGATCGCCAACTTCTTTAAGAATTTTTTCAGCGATCTGCGCTTTTTGCCCTTCGAATTTAATCTCAGTGAAATAGCTCATGGCTTCACCGATGGACCACTGAGTCAGCTGCGGTAAGTTTAACTCGCCAATAAATACGTTACGGGCTTCTTCACGCAAACGCGAGCCGTCACAGCTTTTACAGGATTGGGTATTAATAAACTTTGATAGCTCTTCACGTACCGAATTACTTTCAGTTTCGCGGTAGCGGCGATCCATATTATTGAGGATCCCCTCAAATGGATGATTACGAATAACCACATCACCACGATCGTTAATGTACTTAAAGGCAATGTTTTGCTTACCTGAGCCAGATAGAATAATTTTTTGTACTTTAGCGCTTAACTGCTCAAAGGGGGTTTCGACATCAAATTTATAATGTTCAGCTAAGGAGCTGAGCATTTGAAAGTAATAGAAATTACGTTTATCCCAGCCTCTAATCGCCCCGCCTGCTAATGACAGCTCGCTATTGGCAATCACTCTTTCTGCATCAAAGTACTGCTGCACACCTAAACCATCACAGGTTTGACAAGCGCCAGCGGGATTATTGAATGAGAAAATACGTGGCTCAAGCTCTGCCATGGAGTAGCCACAATATGGACAGGCAAAGTTAGCCGAGAACATCAACTCGTCTGCTTCTCCGGCCATGTCGGCAATAATAGCAATACCGCCTGATAACTCTAACGTCGTTTCAAAAGACTCTGCTAAGCGCTGCTTTAAATCATCACGCACTTTAAAGCGATCAACCACCACTTCAATGGTGTGTTTAACATGTAGCTCAAGGGTTGGCGGATCGGATAAATCACAAACCTCACCGTCAATTCTGGCGCGCACATAACCTTGAGCAGCCAAACTTTCGAGTAATTTTACATGTTCACCTTTACGGGCTTTGACCACGGGAGCTAATAGCATTTGGCGACTGCCTTCAGGCAGTTCCAATACTTTATCTACCATTTGGCTGACCGTTTGCGCGGTTAATGCTTGGCCGTGGGTTGGGCAGCGCGGCTCACCAACACGGGCAAACAGCAGTCTAAGATAATCATAAATCTCAGTGATGGTACCCACGGTTGAGCGTGGATTATGGGATGTGGATTTTTGCTCAATTGAAATTGCAGGACTTAAGCCTTCGATATGATCCACATCAGGCTTTTCCATCAAACTTAAAAACTGGCGCGCATAGGCTGATAGTGACTCAACATAACGGCGCTGGCCTTCGGCATATAAGGTATCAAAGGCTAACGATGACTTACCTGAGCCAGATAAACCTGTGATGACAATAAGTTTGTCTCGGGGGATGGTTAAATCAAAGTTTTTAAGATTGTGGGTTCGTGCACCGCGAATTTCAATGGTATCCATTCATCACTCTAGAGGTTGTTTTAGCTACCTTGTCAAAGTAGCAAAATTTGAGTTAGCTTAGTAAATAGCCGTTAGTGTATCGTTAATTAACTAGCTTATACAGTGTTTTATACAGTATTGGTGACACTAAATGTACCCAGGGAGCCAGACTAATAGCGGCTGAAACCATAAAAAAACGACTGGGATATAAAACACATTATAACCTGTTTGTTTAACCTTATTAACAAATACGACAAACAGTTGCCTGTTGGTTCATTATTCCTTTTGAGCTAAATTAGAACGCTGTGATAATATGCGCAACTCGCATTTTTCTATAGATACACAATTTAAGGGCAACTGAATGGCCAACAATGGATTATCAGGCATTGAGAAGAAAGTCGCATTTTCGTTAGCCAGCGTGTTTGGTTTACGAATGATGGGCTTATTCATGATCATGCCCGTATTCGCGCTTTACGGCCAACATTTAGAGGGTTTTTCACCTCTATGGGTGGGTATCGCTATCGGTGCTTATGGCTTGACCCAAGCAGTGTTACAAATTCCCATGGGCATGTTGTCAGATAAATATGGCCGTAAGCCGATTATTTTGGCTGGGCTGGTGGTGTTTGCTATAGGTAGCGTGGTTGCTGCAATGTCAGATCATATTTATGGGGTTGTGCTTGGCCGAGCCATTCAAGGGATGGGTGCTATTGCCGCTGCAGTGTTAGCGCTGGCCGCCGATTTAACCCGCGATGAGCAACGCACTAAAGTGATGGCTATTATTGGCATGTGTATTGGTTTCTCGTTTGCATTGTCATTGCTTGCAGGGCCGATAGTGGCCCAATATGCAGGTTTAGAAGGGCTATTCTTTTTAACCGCTATCTTAGCGGTAGTGGGCATGATCATTGTGCAGGTGTTGGTACCTAACCCAGTCTCACAAGCGCCCAAAGGCGATACTGTTGCTACGCCCACTAAATTAAAGCGTATGTTAATGGACCCGCAACTGTTCAGACTCGATGCAGGGATTTTTATTTTGCATTTAGTGCTTACCGCCGTATTTGTGGCCTTGCCATTAGATTTAGTGGATGCAGGTTTAGTAAAAGAAAAACACTGGATGCTGTATTTCCCTGCCTTTATCGGCGCGTTTTTCTTAATGGTGCCGTTAATTATTATTGGTGTTAAACGTAACAACACTAAAACCATGTTCCAAATATCACTAATGATCATGATGCTGGCATTGGCAGCTATGGGATCTTATGCTGATAACCTCTGGGTATTAAGTGCCGCTGTGGTGTTATTTTTCACTGGTTTTAATTATCTTGAGGCGTCATTGCCTAGTTTAATTGCTAAATTTTGTCCGGTGGGCGATAAAGGCTCAGCTATGGGCGTTTATTCCACTAGCCAATTTTTAGGGGCATTTTGTGGCGGTATGCTAGGTGGCGGAGCTTATCAGCTGGTTGGCGCTGCAGGGGTATTTTATGTGGCACTTGGACTGATGTTTATTTGGTTATTATTAACCATAGGCATGGAAAAACCCGTACTGCTAAAAAGCTATACCCTTGAGGCACAAGTTAAAGATAGAAATCAGGCGAAAGACATGGCAACCCAGCTATCACAGCTATCTGGGGTAGCAGAAGCCATTGTCGTCATGGAAGAGAGAGCAGCTTATTTGAAAGTTGATGATCAATTCGATTTGAGTGAAGCGCGAGCTGTGTTAGGCTCTGTCAATTAGATCGTTTTGATCGCTCAGTTTTGTAATTTAGATTAGATAATAGATAAAATCGCAGGAGATTTTCGATGGCCAGTCGTGGTGTAAATAAAGTAATTTTGGTTGGTAATTTAGGTAAAGATCCTGAAGTTCGTTACATGCCAAACGGTAATGCCGTAGCCAACTTTACTGTAGCTACAAGTGAAACTTGGAAAGACCAACAGGGTCAGCAGCAAGAGCGCACCGAGTGGCACAATATCGTCATGTACCGTCGTTTAGCTGAAGTTGCTGGCGAATACCTAAAGAAAGGTTCTAAAGTTTATTTAGAAGGCAAATTGCAAACCAGTAAATGGCAAGATCAGACTACAGGTCAAGATCGCTATAAAACTGAAATCAATGCGATGGAAATGCAAATGCTTGATAGCCGCGGTCAAGGTGGTGGTCAGCAAGGTGGCATGAACCAAGGTTACGGTAACGCGCCGCAACAAAGTGCTCCTCAGCAAGCTCAAGGTGGTTATGGTCAGCAGCAACAAGCTCAAGGTGGTTTCCAACAACCAGCTCAAGCGCAAAAGCCTGCTTACACGCCTAAGCCTCAAGCGCCAGCTCAGCAGCCTGCCCAACAAGCACAAGGTGGCTTCCAACAAGCGCCAGCTCACCAACCTGCACAAGGTGGATATCAGCAAGCTGCTCCTGCGCAGCAGCAAGGTGGTTTTCAACAACCAGCTCCAGCACAGCGCCCAGCGCCAACGCCACAGCCACAAAATACTACACCTGATTTAGGCGGTGATTGGGATGATGATATCCCGTTCTAGATCACGTTAAATGTAAAAGTGTTAAATTAAACACGTATTTTACGAATTATTATGAGGAACCCAGCATTTTTGCTGGGTTTTTTATTGGCTGCGATAGCTATTTAGAGGTGACGAGTCACGATCTTGAGTGATCAACTGGCATTGTTAACCATGCCTTTTAAGACAATATTGTTATAGGTGACAAAGCCAATAATATTGCCTTGTTCAATGACAGGAGCTTTGTTGATCTGGAATTGATCAAATAAGCGGGCGGTATAGCGAATATCCATATCTGGGCATACTGACATCACAGGCTTTATCATGATTTCATAAACATTAACCCGCTCTGGTGACTTATCAGTGGCTAATACTTTTCTGGCAATATCACTGAGTAACAATATGCCGTATTCATCATGCTCATGGCGTTTGTTAATCACTAAAATAGTGACGTTTTTTGCCATCGCAATATTAATGGCTTCACTGACGGTAAGTAGGCCATCAATCATGGCGTAATCATTCATCAAAATATCACGGTTTTTTATTGGCGTTGATGGTTTCATATTTGATCCTTTATATCATCAGTGAGTTTTGCAACTTGGTGAGCAACACCAACGGCATCTTCAACATCAATTTGAATTGCTATTCCTTGACCTGGGTGAGTATTAAAGCCGCCCACCTCACAGATCGTTTCTAAAATATGTCGGCTCATATGCTCTTCAACTAGCCATAAAATGACGTCCCGTTGTACATCTAAGCCTAGCCCCATGAAGGTTTTCTTTTTAGTTAGTCCTTCACCGCGAGCATGGTTAATTACAGTGGCACCTGTGGCACCAGCTTCTCTGGCGGCATCCAGTACCGCTTCAGTACTAATATCATCAACAAAAGCGACAATTAATTTAAATCGCATGGGTTACTCCTTGGCGGATTTTCGTTGGTCAACAAAGGCTACGATTTGGGCGTAGCTCATGACGGCAATGATTGGAAATAAGCTAGCAAAGGCAATTAAGCCAAAACCATCAATAAGGGGATTGCGGCCTTCAACATTAGAGGCAAGCCCTAAACCGAGTGCGGCCACGAGGGGCACAGTCACGGTAGAAGTGGTGACGCCGCCGGAATCATAAGCTAAAGGAATAATCGATTTCGGCGCGAAAAATGTTTGAATTACAACTACCACATAGCCAGCCATGATGTAGTAGTGAATAGGATCACCAACCACAATACGAAAACAACCTAGTGAGATCCCAAAAGCGACCCCAATGGCCACAGAAATTCTCAAGCCTTGAATACTAATGGTGCCACCAGAGACTTCATTGGCTTTTATCGCCACCGCAATTAATGACGGCTCAGCAATGGTGGTACTAAAGCCAATGGCAGCTGCAAACACATAAACCCACAGGTAATCTTGCCAAATGAACGGTCCAGCGGAGCCATCAGGGTGCAAAATACTGGGGGAGGTGAGTTGATCCGCTAAGTTTTCACCAATGGGAAATAGCGCTAACTCTAAGCCGACCAGGAAAAAGCTTAAGCCTAAGATCACATACACAAAACCTAAGACCACGGTTTTCCAATTGGCAATGGGGCGCTTGAGTACACCCAGCTGAAAGCCAAATAAAATAGTCGCAATTGGCACCACATCACGCATGGTAAGCAGTAAGGTTTCCAATAGCTGGCTAATCCAATTCATAACACTCCTTGTCGGCGCAACTTTGATTTATAACAGTAGTCAAAACACGACGATTGCTGGTAACCATTACAAGATCATCCCGTAAAGCAGTACAAAAATAACTGGGGTTAAACTGGCGAAGGCAATTAGCCCAAAACCATCAAGCATGGGGTTACGTCCTTTAATCACAGTGGCTAAGCCAACGCCGAGAGCAGTTACTAGCGGCACTGTAATGGTTGAGGTGGTTACGCCGCCAGAGTCATAGGCGATACCAATAATATTCTCAGGCGCAAAGCTGGTGAGCACCATCACTATGATGTAGCCACCAATGATCAGATAATGAATTGGCCAGCCTTTCACAATGCGAATAACCCCTAATAAAATCGCTAAACCCACCGATACTGCCACGGTTAACCTCAGTCCCATGGCATAGCTGTCCATGGCCGCCTCAGTGGCCTTGATAGCGCCGCCATCTGCTGCAACTTGGGCTGCTTCAGCGGCGACAGCGGTTAAAGCGGGTTCTGCTAAGGTGGTGCCAAAACCTAAAGAAAAGGAGAAGGTCACCAGCCAGAAGGTACTGCCTTTACGGGCGAGTGCGTGTGCCAATGATTCACCAATGGGGAATAAGCCCATTTCTAAACCAAAGACAAAAAAGGTTAGCCCAAGAACAATAAATACTAAGCCTACAAGAATGGAAAATAAGTTATCGGGTGCTTGTTGGAGGATAAATATTTCAAAGAAACTCACCACGACTATGATGGGAATAAGATCTTTAAAACTGCCGAGCATGGATTGTAAAAGCTTAACTAACCCTGTCATTCCTTCTCCTTTGATTGCTAAATACTAACCGCCAAACAGCGTGTTAACTTGCTAGCCTAAAAGGTTTATTTATTGTTTTTAGCTAGTTCCAGTTTGCCTGTTTATAGTTGTAAGGCAACATTAAATTAACACAAGTTACAATATCTTTGAGCTAGATCAATTTGTCTAAAAAAGATCCTAGTAGGAGAGGATTAAAGAGGGACTTTTTAAGGGTTATAAACTTTTTTAAGGCTAAAGAGTTTCTTTTCTACCAATAAAAAAGAGACCATATAGTCTCTTTTGTCAGCGATTAATATGTCAGTGTTGCGTGCTGCATAAGGCCTAGCAGATCCACTTAGGCGACATCTGTGTCTAATGCTAAGTGTTGCCATTTGTTATCGGTGCTGATATGCATTACTTTGACTTGTTTGTTGTGCTCAACATTAATATTGCTCAATTGGCTGGGACACAATGTTAACTGATTGGCGATTTTGATGTAAAAGCCCACCGACTTGGGATCGTTGCCGATAACGCTTTTTGCTAGCGTGGTTTGTTGGTAAAGCCATAGGTAGTCACCTTTGATTTCACAATTTAGGTATTCAAGCTGCAATAATTGCTGATTGTTATCTGCAATGTGAAAGTTTGTCTGCACGTAGTCAGCAAACGCTTTTCTGCTTTGTGGGTTTTTGACTAAATCGCTATCAGCCCCAATGATGCGTTTAGCTGTTTGCTGGGCATCAGCTAAATAAAAGCAGTGTTGAATAGCGACATTCCCGCTTTTGGCATTAAACAGCACATTGGTATAGCTTTCTTTTTTTCTATTAGCAGAAGCCTGAAAATTAAATAATAACAAGCCTGCAAGGGTGATAAACCATATTAGAGCAATAATTATCCAAAACATTATTATATTCCTTTATTGCTAGCTGTTTAAAAAGCAGTGTTGAGCTGCTGCATGATTTGAGCCTGTTGGTAATTAATAAATATTGATACGCGGAAAATAAGCTGGCATTAACAGCAAATACTAATTAAATACCATAGGTCAATATATAGTATTAGTAAAATCTATTATCAAAGTTTTTAATGTTAAATAGGAGGTTAGGCACAGCTTGAACGCGGTTATCGCGAATTGATTATCTGACTATGATTGAGGCTCATGGCCGGTATTGACTCGGGCTAATATAAGCTGAATGCTTATTGGTGAATGTCTAAGTATATGGTTTATAAAGTATGTTGTTTAAATGGCTTTGGTTAAATTTAATCATTAAAGGCCTAATGGCGGCATATTTTCAGGTGCTTTAATTTGGTATTTATCTAAAATTTGTTGAAACTCACCAGAGCGCTTTAATTTAGCAATACCTTGAGCATACACATCTGCGATACGGCTTTGATTAGGATTAAAGCCTACATATAAAGGCGTTGGCTCACCATATGAACCGGCGTATTTGATTTGATTAGCTACATCATTTTTGTATGCAGTATATTCAATAGCGACTTTATTACCCAGTATCACATCAAATCGGCCATTTACGAGGCGCTTAATGTTCAACATCATGGGTTGCTCTCCCGTGGCGGCGTAAAAGTCGGTTGAACGGCTAATTTTATCATTGAGCTGCTCGCCGTAGTCATAACCTCCGATAATCCCCACTAGCGCACCATCAAGACTGTCTAATTGCTGAAATGACCATGAAGCGTCTGCGCGAGTATAAAAATCCGTGCTGGTATAGCCAACAATCAGTGTGTCGGTATATAAATTAAATTGTTCAATATGGGTTGGTGTAACTGCAAGAATGGCATCGATATTACCAATTTTAACTTCCTTTAAAGCGCGATTAAAAGGTACCGCAATAAAATGCACCTGTTGATCCATGACTTCAAATGAGCGCCGAGTCAGTTCAGTGACATAACCGGTGTGATCTTGGCAAATATAAGGGCACCAAATATCCGATGCGATCAATACAGGCTTGGCTGCAAGGGATGAAGAAACCAGTAGTAGAGAGATAATATATTTCACGGTAGTGTTGGCCTCAATAGAATAAGTGCTAATGGCGCAGCCTTACTTAGCTAGTTTTCACCGCACTATGCTCCGCTATTAAACCTAGTGCTTGCTTAAATTCAGTTAGTTGAATTAAATCTAGCCACTTTCAGTAAATATAGTAACCTAAAACGACAGTTTGCTAGCGAAAAGTTAATTTTTTTGTGACGCAATAAATAATATGGACGGGCCAAATGATCGTAAACAGCATAAAGCATGTGATTTACAATGAAACGGGCGCAGCTGAAGTGATGCGCTTTAACCATTCAGCATTACCTAGGCTTAAAGCTGGGCAAGTGATCATAAAAGTACATGCTGCAGGGGTTAATGGCCCAGACATTAAGCAGCGAGAAGGCGCATATCCGCCGCCAAAAGGTGCTAGCCCGATATTAGGCTTGGAAGTGGCAGGGGAAGTCATTGCAATGGCTAAAGATGTCACGCAATGGCAAATCGGCGACAAGATCTGTGCCTTAGTGCCTGGCGGTGGCTATGCAGAGCAAGTGATCACTTACGCCTCACATTGCTTACCGCTCCCCAAAGGCTACAGCTTTGTACAAGCGGCGGCCTTACCGGAAACCTGTTTCACGGTTTGGGGAAACTTGGTTAATCGCGCCAAGCTTAAAGCCGGTGAAACAGTGCTGATCCACGGCGCCTCTGGCGGTATTGGCACCACCGCCATACAAGTTGCCAAAGCCCTAGGCGCTAAAGTGTTTGTTACCTCAGGTAGCGATGAAAAATGCCAATATTGTCTCGACCAAGGGGCGAGTATGGCGGTTAATTACCATAAAGATGATTTTGTTGAGCCTATCCTTGCAGCAACACAAGCTGAAGGGGTCAATGTGGTGCTAGATATTGCGGGTGGTGATTTCATCAACCGCAATTTAAAGGTATTGGCTTTTGATGGCCGCATGGTATCAGTGGCAACCCAGCGCGGCGCTAAAGCAGAAGTGAATATTTTTAGCATTATGGCCAAACGCATTCAATGGACTGGCTCAACGCTTAGGCCGCAAAGTGTCGAGGCTAAGGCTGACATCGCCGCTGGATTATTAGCACAGCTATGGCCATTACTGGATGCTAAACAAGTGCAGATCCGGGTTGATAAAGTGTTCCCGTTTGATGAGGTCGTAAAAGCGCATCAATATATGGAGTCAGGTCAGCATAGAGGCAAGATTATTCTGCAGCTAGGCGAAGCCTAAACCTAAATGAGCAAAACCTAAACAAGTAAGATGTAAACAAACAAGACCTAAGCAAGAATTAGGCAATAGTAAGGCATCAAATTCAAAACAGTCTTTTTATCATAGCTGACTTGAAGGCTGTCATATTTGAACTAAATTAGAGCTTGCAGCGCCGCTAAATTACACTGGGTGCATAACACCTTGGGAAAATCATAACTCAGATGATTTGCAGCATAAGACGATGGCGATATGGCACTGGCAAAAAATGGCAAAAATATAAAAAACTTCATTAATAATATATTGATTTTTTCATAAGTTTTTGATTAATTATCCTCAATAATCATGCGCGTTGCGTAGAGGTTAGTAAATAAACTGTGTGCTGCTAAAATGCACATTTTTTAGGTATGTGTTGATTTAAGGGCATTAGCATATATGTATAACACTGCAAAAAAACAAGTTTGGTATGGTGAGCTTCGTACTCCACGTGGCACCTCAATTGTCGTCCATGACAACCGACTCCCCGATGCGTCTCCCGGTCGGATCTACTTATTTAATGTTAGTCGTAACACGATTGGCGAGTACGTAGAGGATATCGTTAAGGTTAACCTGCATGAGCTGGAACCCCAGCAGTTAACAGCCGCCAAAGCTGAGCATGAAGCAGCATGGCTTGCTGCTAGAGCTGAGTTTATGGCAAAACATGAAGCGCATATCGAATTATCTTCAGTGCCAGACTCTGCGCCAGCCTCAAAAGCCAAAAAAGTTGCAGCGGTGGATGAGATTATCGATGTCGATGTCGATGACAGTGAAATGGAATTTGAAGATGCTGATGCCGACTTCGGTATCAGTGATGACAGTGACGATTAGCATAAAGTGCTAAAGACAAAAAATGGAGCATGATAATAAATCATAGCTCCATTTTTATTGGCTGTTTATTAGTCAATTAATCGCTCAACAGTAATCGCTTAGGCTTAAATCACCCCAAACTCGTAACGGCTCACATGGCGATAAACTTGTCCTGGCTCTATCCAAGGCTTACCGGGTAAATCGGCTTGATTAGGTGAGTCTGGCAGCATTTGTGGTTCAATACATACCGCTTGGTGAGACTGGTAAATACGGCCGTCAAAGCCTTTTACGCCTTCAAGGAAGTTAGCGCCATACAGTTGCACCCCAGGTTGATTGGTGTAAATCGTCATGGTGCGGCCAGTTTTAGGGCTTGAAAGACAACCAAATCGACAGACTTGCTCAGCATTGTTAAGCACATAACAATGATCAAAACCATTGGTGGCAGCAAGAGCAGGTCGCTGAGTTTGCACAGCAAATGCAGTGGCTTGGGCTAAATCTAAATCGCTGCCAGTGGTCGCAGCAATTGAAGTTGGAATACCCACTTCATTCATTGGCAAATATTGCTTGGCATCCACTTGGATCAAATGCGCTGCATTAGTTAAGCTATCAGCGCCTTCTAAATTAAAATAACTGTGCTGGGTGAGGCTAATAGGGCAGGCCTTATCGACACTTGCTTGCATTTCAATGAGTAAACTATTGTCAGCCAAGCGATAATCTAATTGCACCGTACAATTACCCGGAAAGCCCATATCACCATCTGGGCTATCAAGGGTTAATCTCACCCCGTCTTCAAGGGCTTGCATATGCCAATGCTTTAAATGAAAACCTTCAGCGCCACCGTGTAAGCAATTGGTCGCTTGGTTTATATCGAGCTGATAGTGGTTGCCTTGATACTGCAACTGACCATTAGCAATGCGGTTAGAGTATCGCCCTGCAATGGCGCCTAAATAAGCCGGCTGGTTTAAATAATCGCTGACGCTATCACAGCCTAAAACGATGTTATCTCGCTGGCCTTGGTTATCTTCAGTCCATAAGGCGTTTATAATTCCCCCTAGACTTAACACTTCAATAGCAACCTTGCCGTTGTCGACTCGAATACGTTCTACCCATCCTCCGCGAGGATCTTGCCATGGTTCAAGTGTGGTGATTTGTAACATTAATGCCTCTTATAGCAATAGAATTGCTTATTCAATTCTGCCTGCGCCGCCACTGGCAGAGCATAAATAGATAATTGGTTCTAAGGATGTTTGTTGTGGATATAGCTGCTCAACGGCATTGACCACAGCATCGGTTAGCTCATGATCAATAAGCGCTACCACGCAACCATCACTCATTCTTACGCCGCCTTTGGTGCCAATGATATCTTTAATTATTTTCACTAAGGCATCAATCTCAGGGGTGCTGATGTCAAAATCATCGCGCATGGATTGTTGTGATTGGGCCATTAATTGGCCGAAACGGGCAGTATCTTGTTGCTCTAGAGCGCGGGCGGCATTCA
This sequence comes from Shewanella sp. 3_MG-2023, assembly GCF_030548765.1. NCBI lineage: Bacteria > Pseudomonadati > Pseudomonadota > Gammaproteobacteria > Alteromonadales > Shewanellaceae > Shewanella > Shewanella sp. 3_MG-2023. Next base: position 119,555 of record NZ_JAUOSH010000012.1, read on the forward strand.
CAGTGCGTTGGTTTTCAGTTAATACATGTTTAGCTCGATGATAAAGTTCATCACCTAAGCTAGCTTTCGCGCTGTTTAGCTGGCCAAGGCTGACTTCCCTTAGTGACTCAACTCCAAGCAATTCATTAATCTGATGACATTGCAGTTTACGGGCATCAAAGCGGTCAATTAACAGCTGGCGATCGATGCTAGGATCGACAATCAGCAAACTTAAGCTGTCAGGAATCGCTATTGCGCGGCCGTCTAACTCTAAGCAGTCAATCAATAAGGCGTGATCGGCCACCGCCAGTGCGCTAATGGTTTGATCCATAATGCCAGATTCTGACTTTATGAACCTGTGCTCTCCACGTTGGGCAATTTGTGCAATGGCTAATGGCGATAAATGCAGTTGGCTGGCGTAGCTAATGGCAGTGCCAAAGGCCACCTCAAGAGCTGCTGATGACGACATGCCTGCGCCCAGTGGCACATTGCCGACAATGGCAATATCCATGCCTTTAGCTTTAAGCCCAGATTGAGCCATTGAGGCGGTAAAGCCTTTTAGGTAATTTCCCCAACTGCCTTTATCTTCAATGGCGTTTTCTTCAATGGCGTTTTCTTCAATGGCGTTTTCTTCACCAAAACGCCATTGTTCGATTTGCCCAGCAAAGGCATCAGTCACGGCTCTAAAGGTGTTATCACTACGATGTTTAACCGCAATAACAGTGTGAAAATTAATTGCAGCGGGTAAAACGAATCCTTCGTTATAATCCGTGTGTTCGCCAATAATATTGACACGACCTGGTGCTTGATACAGGTCGTCAGCCGTAGTTCCAAATGTTTGTACAAACAACTTCATGGCTTTTTGAGCAGGATTTGACATACAGTTACAGTTCCAAAGAATGTCGAGTTACGAAGTTACCTAAGCGGTATAAAAGTATTAAATTTTAAATTGATAATGTGATTTATATCACGACTTGCCAGTGGCTGTAACTACTGAAAACTCGATTGATACAATTTGCAGCTTAAGAGTAGTCGGTTTTGTGGAAATAACAGTAATTTCAATGCCTTTGTACTACTAAAGAGGTATGTTAATGTAAGGGTTTACGTTGACTGTTTTATTGGCAGAACAAATTTGAGGTATAAACTGGCTTTATAACCACCCAAATAGCGACGCTGGCTAACCTTGGCTGATTGATATAAAAGCGCATTTTAAACAATAAAAAAGCGCCTTAATGTTAATAAGGCGCTTATCGGTTTAGCATAGCGAATAGAGGATATCGCTAACTATTTACGCTTATGGCTTGCTCAAGTTAGGGGTGATTTCAGTGGCTGCGCTGGCTTTATCAACGCTCGCTTCTGATTCTTCCTCTGTGTTTGGCTCAAGTAATTCATGAATAACATTGTCCACAAAACCAGCACCTGCAGCTTCGTAAAGGTTATAAACGCTGTTAACCCCTTGCTCTTTCAGTGACTCTGCATCTTCAGAATATTGCACAATGGCGCTGATCTTACCTTGGTAATCGAGCTTTTTAAGTTGCTCTACCGCAAACATATTACCAATATGGTGTGGCATGGCTAATAGCACCAATTCAAGCCCCGGTGCCCGCTCAAGCTTTTCCCAAAAATCGGTATCGCTAGCATCGCCTTGCACCACATTGCGGCCTTCAGAGCGATGAAAATCCACCAGTTCTTGCTTGTGTTCAATCCCCAGTATTTCGCCTGAGTATTTAGCGCGCAGCTCATCGTAAGCACCTGAGCCAATCCGGCCCATCCCTAAAATCAAAAAGCGCGGATTACCCACAGGAATTTGTCTATCCTCAGGGTGTAGCGGGTGTTTTTCAAGGGTGATAAAGGTTTTATGGTAGCGCTGATAGAACTTGTTGACCGCCGCATTAAGGGGCGCAGCAATTAAGAAACTGATGCTCAAGGCTACTGCTAAAATGATTAACCACTCGGCAGGTAACCAGCCTTTTGATGCGGCTACCGCAGCAACAATCAAGCCAAACTCACTGTAGTTACCTAGATTGAATGAGGCAAATAGCGAGGTACGAGAACGCAACTTAAAGCGGGTCAATAATATAAAGAACAGCATGATTTTAAACGGCACTAATAGCACCAGTAACCCAGCTAGGCCCACATCGGCAATGGTTGGCAAACCATTTAAACCAATGGTTAAGAAAAACGCGACTAAAAACAGCTCTTTAAAGTAGTAAATTGATTTAGAAAGCTCGGACGCTTTAGCGTGGCCTGCCAGTAAAATACCAATAATCAATGCGCCTAGATCCGGCTTTAAGCCAACGGCTTCAAACAGCCAAGCGCCCATGACTAATGCCATAGTCAGGCCAAATAAAATCAACATTTCGCCGTGGCCAACGCGGTCGAATATTTTATAAATTAGTGGTTTAACTAGTGGTAACAGCAATAAACCTAAGGCGTAAATGGAGGGGAAATCACCCTTTGAAATGGTGAGGAATAGCACTGCGAAGATATCTTGCATAATCAAGATACCAATGGCGATACGGCCATACAAGGCTTGGCTATCACCGTTTTCATCCAGCACTTTGACGGCAAATACGGTACTTGAAAAACTTAAGGCAAAGCTCAGTAGTAACAGCTGATCAATATCTAAATCAACTAGCCTGTCTAGCCCTACTAATCCCAGCAATTTTAAGATGGGTAAAAAGAATAATATCGAGCCAATTAAGTGCAAACTGGAACTGGCCCACACCTCAGATTTGAGTAAACTTTTGACATCTAATTTAAGCCCAATAGCAAACAGCAGTAACATGACGCCGAGGTCAGCTAGTTCCTGCAGCAGTGGCAAGCTTTCATCTTGGATCCCAAAAATAAACAGTAAAAAACCTGCTGCAAGATAACCAATTAGTGGTGGTAAACCGACTCGACTAACAAGCATGCCACATAATAGCGTAACAATGAGAATTGCGGGTTCCATAAGGCCTTATTCGATTTGTTGAAACTAGGTTGTAGGTAAGTAGATTGTATAAGAAAAGAATCAACTTGGTATTAAAAAATAGCTCAGGATTAAAAAAATGGCCAATCTAATAAATAAATTGACCATTTTCAATATCTTAGTTGAGAATAAATTTATTTATTCAGCAATAAATCCAAGTGCTCAGCAAAGGGTTTAGGCCCCATAAAGCCGGTTACGCGTAAATCTTCACGCTGATTGCCATTTTCATCGAACATTAATAGGGTCGGTAAGCCTAATACGTTGAAGTGCTCAAGCAGTTCAATATCAATGGCATCACTTTTAGTGACATCGGCTTGCAGTAACACCATTTGATCTAAACGCTCTAATACTATTGGATTAGCAAAGGTAATCGCCTCAAACTCTTTACAGGCCACACACCAGTCAGCGTATAAATCTAGCATCACGGTTTTACCGCTAAGGCTGGCTTTATCTAGCTCAACTTCTAAGTCTTCTAGTGACTTAATTTGAATGAATAACTCACCATGGCTAATTTGCTTGCTTTGGTTAGTCTCATTGCTGATTGATGGCGCCTGATGGCCCAATGCAGTCATTACCGCTTGGAAACCATAAGAGAAACTGGCGAGTAAAGTCAGCGTAAGTATGATGCCACGGGTGGTTTGCTTCCAGTTAAACTCTGATAGTTTGTTCTGGTGTATGAGGTAGCCCGTTAAGCTAATCCCCCAAATTGACCACAATACATCAGATACCAGTCCTGGCCAGATGCGGCCAATCATCACGATTGAGACAGAAATCAGCAAGAAGCCAAAAATGGTCTTAATGATATCCATCCATGCACCGGCGCGCGGCAGTAATTTACCACCAGAAGTACCAATGATCAGTAATGGCACCCCCATACCCATGCTTAATACATACAGCGCCAAGAAGCCCTGTAGTAAGTCGCCACTTTGGGCCACATAAATCAGCGCACCAGACAGCGGCGCAGTGGTACAAGGCGACGCCACTAAACCTGAAATAACGCCCATAAAGAACACCCCAACAAGGTTGCCACCTTTTTGGTTGTTCGACAGGGTATTCATCTTGTCTTGGAATTTGCCCGGCAGGCGTAATTCATACATACCAAACATAGATAAACTCAGCAGTACAAACATTACCGCTAAGAAAATCAAAATAGCAGGATGTTGCAATGCCGCTTGAAATTTCATGCCCGCAGAGGCAACCACTAAACCTAATAATGAATAGGTAATCGCCATACCTTGAACGTAGGCCATTGATAGTGTGAAGGCTTTAGCGGTAGATAACTTTTTCCCTTGCCCCACAATAATCCCTGACAAAATCGGGTACATAGGAAACACACAAGGGGTTAAGGCTAAACCAATACCTAAACCAAAGAAGATAACTAAGGTCCACATTAAGCTATCGTTGGCCAGCATTTGGCTTAAGCTGTCTTGTTGGGTGATAGGCGTTGTCGCATTGCTTGCGGTTGCTGGTTCAGCTTGAGCTGGCACATCACCAATAATGGCTTTTTTGCCCTTTACCTTGCCATCGTTAGCAGCAACAGCATCTAGCTTAACATCACGTTTGGTAGGCGGATAACACAGCTTGCCTTCAGCGCAACCCATAAAGGTCACTTGTACTAGGCTGCCTTGGGCGGCTTCTTTAAGGGCTAACGGCAGCTCAACAAAGGTGTAATACACTTCTTGTTCGCCAAAATATTCATCGTTATGAACCTTGCCTCGGGGTAGGTCTATATCGCCAATCACTGCGCCGTCGGCAGAAAACTGCAACTTGTCACGGTACATGTAATAACCATCGGCAATCACAAAGCTAATGGCTAATTGATTATCTTTTTGCTGATAATCAAATACAAAAGCCTCTTCAACAGGCATTAACTCTGGCTCGCCCTGAAGGAAGCTGAACTTATTACTGCTAAAAATGCCTTCACTGTGAGCTAATGGCGTTAGCAGGAGTAAAGAGGTAAAAATAAGCGCAAATATTTTTTTCATGATTGGGAAGTTTCTTCTATCCATTTTAAATAATTTGGCAAGCCTTGAGTAATAGGCATAGCGATTAATTCAGGTACTTCATAGGGATGCTGTTGGATCACTATTTGTTGAATTGCATCATAATTTTTAGCAATACATTTTATGTGTAAAGCGACTTCACTACTATGACAGACCTCATCATCCCACACATAAACTGACTCTATTTGTGGAATTAATTGCACACAAGCAGCCGCTTTAGTTTCCACTAGCGTTGATGCAATGCGTTTTGCACTGGCGTTATCAGGGCAAGTTGTTATAACTAATAAGTAAGTTGCTGGCATTGGAATGCTATCATCTATTGGTTGCCTTAAAGTTAGCTTAAGCTTAATAACATAAACTGCGGTTTATCTTTATTGTTGTTGCTAATGTTATGTTTATCGCGATTTCAATAGTGCAATACTGTACGTTTTTTCGTAAGCGCTTGCATTAGTCATTGATGATAATCGTGACACGTCTTGAATTAAGACCGGATAACCCCCATTTAGTTTTCATAGCCAGTGAAAAAATTGAGGCCCACATGTTATTTGTTTTATTGTTTGTATTTATTATCGTTCCGACCATTGAGTTGTCAGTATTAATTTCTGTGGGCGATGTGCTTGGCACCTGGAATACCATCGCATTAGTGTTTTTCACTGCGATTGTGGGAGTATCACTAGTGCGCAGCCAAGGCTTAAGCACCTTAATGTCAGTGCAATCTAAGCTTGAGCGCGGTGAAGCGCCGGGTAAAGAAATTGTCGAAGGCATGATGCTCGCCGCGGCAGGCTTACTGTTATTGTTTCCGGGCTTTGTGACTGACTTTATCGGTTTGTTATTGCTAACCCCAATTACTCGCTCACCGATTGCCAGCTATATCTTTAAACGTATGCAAATGCGCGTGGTTGCTGGTGGCGGTTTTCAGGGCGGCTTTGGTCCACAAGGTCAACCAGGCCAAAATCCATTTGGGCAAAATGGCCCATTTAACCAAGGCGGCAATACCTTTGACGGTGATTTTGAACGCAAATTTGATCCAAATGATTTAACCCCTGAAACCCATCAGGTAGAAATTAAAGATATCACCCCACAGGATGAGCCTCGCGCAGATAGTGAGCAAAAGGGCGAGCAAGATAAGCCCAAAAAAGACTAATTGTTAGCTTGGTGACTCAATGAAAAAACGCTAGCAAGGCTAGCGTTTTTTATGGCTCAAATAATTCAGTTGCTTGTTTACGGCATTAACTTAAGGTGCGAGAGTCGAATCCTTTGAAGGTTTGTCTAGCTGCTCAGCCATCCAATACGCGCTAACCGTACTACCAACCCAGCAAATAAATAACACCCAAGTGGCCATCGATACTGAAGGGGGTAAATCAAGGGTCACGCTGTCGTGCACTGCGGCATAAAGACTGTTGAAGTCCAGCGCAATATTTCCCGCGACAATATCATCAGCCACTACTTGAGCGCGCTGCATCAGCACGGTCATGATGGCGCATAAACTGATAAAACAAGCCAGAATAATGCCCCAACCTATGGCTTTTTTACCTATGTATAAGTGCCCTGTACCCGGGCACACAAAAGCTGACAATAGCGCGGCGTTGATTGATCTTTTCATTGTGTATTAACCCTTGTGCATCCCTGTTAATTTATGGTGTTAATTGACTCAGTGGCCGTTGACGCGGTAACGGACTCTGGCTCAGTGATCCGACTGGCCATCACATAGCAGGCAATGCCCATAATGGTATTGGTTATTGGCAGCGCAATTAATAAACCTTTTACCCCGCCAAAGTATAAGCCAATGGCCGCCAATGGCAGCATTAAAATAAACAGCCTGACTAAGTTAATCACTAACGACTGGATCGGTCTATGGTAGGCATTTAAACAAGTGGCGAAGATAATCACCACTGCTAATGGCCCATAGGCTGCGGGTAAGGCTTTAATATAAAAGCTCAACCAATCGATCACCACAGCATCATTACTGAATAACTGCGCAATAAAATCAGCACTCAAAAAGATAGGCAGATACAGTAAGGTTTGCAGCACAAGGGCAAACCGCAGTGACAGCATCATGGCATCTTTAGCCCGCTGATGTTGCCCCGCCCCCAAGTTTTGCCCCACAAACGGCATTAAACTGGAGTTAAGGGCCATGATCCCCAAAATAAATAAGGTTTCTAAGCGCACCCCTGCACCATAAGCCGCCACCGCAGCTTGATCGACTCTGGCAAGCATGGCCAAAATAATGCCGTTGGCAATAGGGTTAATCATATTCATTAAAGCCGCAGGGCGGGCAATATGCCCCAGCTTGCACCAGTTTTTGATAATCCGGTGCTTACTTAATTTGGTGAAGACCAAAATTTGTTTTTTGAATACCAAGATATACACAGCCACAGAGGCTGAAAATAACCAGGATATTGAAGTGGCAATGGCCGCGCCTTGAATACCCAGCTCAGGGAAAGGCCCAAGACCAAAAATAAGTAAAGGGTCGAGTATAAGGTTGATAATTGCTGCCACCGACATAATGATCGCAGGGGAGTAAGTATCACCGGTGGCGCGAATGCCCTGATTGCCCACCATCAATAACACCAATAATGGCGCCCCTAAAAACCACACCAGCATATAATCATGAATAAGTGGCAAACTTAACTCATTAGCGCCCAGTAGGGTGAATAGCGGGTCAATGGCCATAATCCCGATGCACACTAACGCGCTCACCAATAAAAATGTTAGCAACAAGGCATCAAACAAAAACGCTTTAGCTTGGGGTTGATTACCTGCGCCAATTAAGCGGGCGAGGTTAGTGGAAACCGCCGCGCCAATGCCAATGGCAATACTGGAAAAAATAATCGCCACCGGAAACGTAAAACTTACCGCAGCTAATGATTCAGTGCCCAAAAGACTGATGAAATATGTATCTATAAGGCTGCCACCATAAATGGTGAGAATACCGATAAGGTTGGGGAGGCTCATATTGAATAGCACACGACCTATTGGTGCGTTAAGCAACCCATGTTTATCTTTCATCTATCTCGACTTAAACACGAAAACGGGAGCCAAATTCTAGCAGCATTCAAGATGGTTTAAATATTAGCAGCCACAAATTTTACAATTAAATCGCAGTTTTTTTTAAAATACACTTGGAACTGTCAACATCGACCCCCATATATCATTCATCAAAGGGGTAATGCCCTTATCATTTTGTTAAAACCGCCTCGTTTTAGGGCACCAAATCATTAGGAGAGTCCGTAGATGAATATTCGTCCATTACATGACCGCGTAATCGTTAAACGTTTAGAAGTTGAATCAAAATCAGCTGGTGGCATTGTATTAACTGGTAGCGCTGCAGAAGTATCAACTCGTGGTGAAATCCTAGCAGTAGGCAATGGTCGCATTTTAGAAAACGGTGAAGTTAAAGCCCTTGACGTTAAAGTTGGCGACGTAGTGATTTTCAACGAAGGTTACGGCGTGAAAAAAGAAAAGATTGATGGTGAAGAAGTCCTTATCTTATCTGAGTCAGACCTAATGGCTGTTGTAGGTTAATTTTAAACATTAACCCTTTGCAATCATCAACAAATTTGAAGGAACATAACAATGTCAGCAAAAGAAGTATTATTTGGTAGTGACGGTCGCGTTAAAATGCTTAACGGCGTCAACATTCTTGCTAACGCAGTAAAAGTAACATTAGGCCCAAAAGGTCGTAACGTCGTTTTAGACAAAAGCTTTGGCTCACCGCTAATCACTAAAGATGGTGTATCGGTAGCGAAAGAAATCGAACTAGAAGACAAGTTCGAAAACATGGGCGCACAAATGGTGAAAGAAGTTGCTTCTAAAGCCAATGATGCTGCTGGTGACGGTACAACTACTGCAACCGTATTAGCACAATCAATTGTGGTTGAAGGCCTTAAAGCAGTCGCTGCTGGCATGAACCCAATGGATCTTAAGCGTGGTATCGACAAAGCAGTTATTGCAGCCGTTGCTGAGCTTAAAGCACTTTCGCAAGAATGTGCAGATTCTAAAGCCATTGCTCAAGTAGGTACTATCTCTGCTAACTCTGATGAATCAATCGGTGAAATCATTGCAACAGCAATGGAAAAAGTAGGCAAAGAAGGCGTTATTACCGTTGAAGAAGGCCAAGCGCTTGAAAACGAATTAGACGTTGTAGAAGGTATGCAGTTTGACCGCGGTTACCTTTCTCCTTACTTCATCAACAAAGCTGAAACAGGCAGCGTTGAGTTAGATTCTCCTTTCATCTTATTAGTTGATAAGAAAATCTCTAACATCCGTGAATTATTACCAATCCTTGAAGGTCTAGCTAAAACAGGTAAGCCACTGCTTATTGTTGCAGAAGACGTTGAAGGCGAAGCATTAGCAACATTAGTTGTCAACAACATGCGCGGTATCGTTAAAGTAGCTGCTGTTAAAGCACCTGGCTTTGGTGACCGTCGTAAAGCAATGCTACAAGATATCGCTATCCTAACTGGCGGTACTGTTATCGCTGAAGAAATCGGTCTAGAACTTGAAAAAGCAGCCCTAGAAGACTTAGGTACAGCAAAACGTGTTGTTATCACTAAAGACAGCACCACCATCATCGATGGTAACGGCGAGCAAGCGCAAATCTCTGGCCGTGTTTCGCAAATCAAACAACAAGTTGAAGAGTCAACATCTGACTACGACAAAGAAAAACTTCAAGAGCGTATGGCAAAACTTGCTGGCGGTGTTGCAGTAATCAAAGTTGGCGCAGCAACAGAAGTTGAAATGAAAGAGAAAAAAGCCCGTGTTGAAGATGCATTACATGCAACACGTGCAGCCGTTGAAGAAGGCGTGGTTCCTGGCGGTGGGGTTGCACTAGTACGTGTAGCGTCTAAGATTTCTGAAGTTGAAGTGATCAACGAAGACCAAAAGCACGGCGTAATCATCGCACTACGTGCAATGGAAGCACCACTTCGTCAAATCGCAACCAACGCAGGTGAAGAAGCCTCAGTTGTGGCGAACACAGTTAAAAACGGCAGCGGCAACTACGGTTACAACGCTGGTAACGACACTTACGGTGACATGTTAGAAATGGGTATTCTTGACCCAACTAAAGTAACCCGTAGTGCATTACAGTTTGCCGCATCAATTGCTGGTCTAATGATCACCACCGAAGCAATGGTAGCTGAAATTCCACAAGAAGCTGCAGCGCCAGATATGGGCGGTATGGGCGGTGGTATGGGTGGAATGGGCGGCATGATGTAATAGATTTTAAATCTATAACTGAAGCTCTAAGCATCTAAAAGAAAGCCTGAATAGTGATATTCAGGCTTTTTTATTGGTTTTGAAATGTTTGTTATAAGCCTTGGCTTCAAATGGTGAATGAAGCGCTACCCTTAATACAAAATAGTGTAGCCATGACTGAAGGCTTTGGAATAAATATAGTACTCAGCAGAAAGTTAGAATTTTTTAGCTGAAGCATTAAGGCAGTGTTTGTTGGTCATTACTACTTCTTATCTCCCCTTCAAAACAAACACATTGCAATTCACCTAGAAAGGCAACCTTACTCCAATCTTGATACATGCAATAAATTCAATTTAGAAATATATAAAAAAAACTGTAAGGGTTTTTACTTAATGACTACTTAGTAAAAGAATCACAAAATAATAGGGTATTATAATGAACCAAGTATTAAATAAGATTAAACAAAGTAAGTTGTCTCAACGTATCTTAAAAGTAGGGTTAGTTTATGTTGCTTTGGAGATAATAATTGCAGTTGCTGCTATTTTCTATGTCGCAAAAGAGACCATAATCTAAGGCTCTTACCACTTAATCTCTTGTATCTCCCTTAATACTTCATCCGAAATGATAGCTATTAGGAATTAGTGGCTAGTGGAGTACTATATGAAAATTAAATATGAATAAAGATAAATTGCTTGAGGCGTTTTGGCCGCGCCTTTCACGAATAGCTTCTACTTATGAAGCTATTCCTCAATTACAGCAAGAGCTTGTGCAAGAAATGGCTATGGCAATATGGCTGTCGTTGAATAGCTTCCGTGGTGACAGTTCAGTAGAAACATTCATGTATAAAATTTCGCATAATGTTGGCGTGGGTCATATAAAAAAGCAGGTAAAACAGGTAAAAACAACGAGTGAAGATTATGACATTCCAGTTACTTTCTCATTAGAGAAAGGAATCGCTAATGATCAGCAGTTAGACCGTTTGATGAGCGCCATTTGGCAGTTACCTTTAATCCAGCGACAAATAATTACGCTATATCTTGACGGTGTAAAACAGCAAAACATCGCGGAGATCGTTGGGATGAGTGAAAACAATATAGCGGTCAAAATCACCAGAACAAAAAAATCTTTAGCGCGATTAATGTCTAATGATTAGTTATCAATTTATATACGGGAATAGAAATTATGAGCGATGATTTCGATATAGAATCTTTATCGGTAGCTTGGCAAGCTCAAAATACCACAAGCAAATTCACAAAAGAGCAAATAAAAAAGCGGCTCATTAAAAAGCGACTGAGTTTATTCGCGTTAACGACAGTTGAATTAGGTATTATTTTTGCGGTTGCTTGGTTTTTAATAATGGCATTTAACGAGTCTTGGGCTATTCATTTAAAATTAGGTCTTACCTTTGCGCTGCTCATCGGTGTATTCACCTTCATATTAATGTTGAAAAGCCGATTTAAAGGTTACCAAATGATTAAAAACTCGACAAGTGAATGCATTGAATTTGAAGAGCGTATGAGTCTCGAAGTGCTACGACGAGCAAAGTATACAAAGTACCTTATCGCCGTTTTTGCTGGAGCGGTCATAACTTCTTTTACCTATGAGTATTTATATATTGGAAGTCAGCTAAGTGACCTCGCCGCACGTTATTTATTTGGCATCATTTGGTTAATGTTCGTATGGTTTTTTAATATTAATCAGATCAAAAAGCACAGCAAATTTTTATCTAAATTAAAATAAAATCAATAAATTGTAAGGTTTTTTTTAAATACTCCACTGTTAGTTTGAACTTAAATTGAAGTTAATTTGTGGAGTTTTTATGAACACTTTTAAAATGATTACAGCAGCAATATGCCTATGTTCTTCATACCAAGCATTTGCCAATCAAACACAGAATCCCCCGATAAAATCTTTTAGAAATACCAATATTGTTGATGTGAACAAAGGCGTAATTCTCGAAAACAATTTTTTAGTGCTCAATGGTGACACTATTGAGTATGTTGGCCAAGAGTTGCCAAAGCGATATTCACAACTTGATATTATTGATGCTCAGGGGCAGTACGTTCTTCCTGGTCTTATTGATACTCACGCTCATATCTCACTAGGCGAAGTAACCTTTAAAAAAACACGTGGAAAGCTAAGTATTAATGCCAATAGTAGTGATGCAATATCTGAATGGAATGCGAGGGAATTACTGCGTTGGGGGGTTACCTTCATTAGAAACCCAGGTGGTAGCAGTGAACATAACCTTCGATACAAAAGCAACGTAGCGACTGGAAACCTTATTGGGCCCGGGGCAATAATAGCAGGTGAAATTATTAATCAGGGAGCCTTTGAAGGTTTAACCGTTGATATCAATAAAAATATGTCACTGCAAACGGCAATTGAGCAACAAAAGGCTGCGGGTATAGATATTATTAAGCTTTACGCTGGTTTAACAGACCAACAAATTCAGGATGCTATAAATATTGGCCATGTACTCGACATGCATGTTATTGGTCACCTAGAAGAAGTGAGCTGGACAGACGCTGCAAACTGGCAAATAGACGGGATAGTTCATGCTATGCCAGTTTCATCTAAATTACTCAGTAATGAAGCAAAAGAGGAATATCAGAAAAATAGTCGCCCTGGTCCTTTCGCTCATTTTGAATGGTATGAGAATGCTGATTTAAACTCAAAACCTATGCTGGAACTCTATCAAGCTTTACGTGAGAACAAGGTTCATATTGATCCGACATTAATAGCGTTTAAAAATAGTTTTTACGGTGATAGCCAACAAGTTATCGCACACCCAAACCTTGAATACGTTCACCCAGAGTTACTCAATAATTGGCAATCATTTTTTACATTTAACATAGGTTGGAATGAGCAAGATTTCAGCCGCGCTAAAAAAGTGTGGCCAAAAGTACTGAGTTTTGTAAATCGTTTACACAAAGAAGGAGTACCGCTTACCATTGGTACAGACTTAGGTAACCCTTGGGTGATCCCGGGCTTTAGTGTGCATCAGGAAATGCAAATATTTGCAGATGCTGGCATTCCAAATAGTGACATCTTAAAAATGGCAACTATCAATGCTGCCAAACAACTGAATATCTCTGATCAACACGGCTCTATCGAACAAGGCAAAGTCGCTAATGTTATATTTCTTAAAAGTAATCCGTTGGAAAATATTGCTAATACAAAAACAATTACTCAAGTGTTTCTCGCAGGCAACTTGATTGATGCAAAATTAAGCCAACCTGAATATGTATTAACAAGCAAGGAGCAAGCGAATGATTAATTTCAAGAAAACACATAATTTAGTGGTCGTCTTTTTATTTACTCTATTTACCAGCACTATTGTAACTGCCAATGAAGCTGATAATGACGTTTATGTGAATGACTGGAAAAGTCCTGAAACAATTATAGATGCAATGTATAACATCATTTCGGCAGGCCCAAATGAAAAACGAAACTGGGACCGCTTTAGAGACTTATTTTTTGACAATGCAGAGATGTTGATTGCAATGCAATCGTCACAATTCTCAGGGATTATTGCTGCTGATATTGAAGGAATTATTGCTCAGACCGAATCGGCTTATGGCAAAACAGGGTTTTATGAATTAGAAACTGCAAAGGAAGTTGTGAAGTACGGCAACATGGCTAATGTATACAGTAGTTTTGAAGTGAAGTTAAAAGCGACCGATGAAAAACCATTGATGAAAGGCCTAAATCACTTTCAATTATTATTTGATGGCGACAGATGGTGGATCATTTCTAATACCAGTATTATTGACAACAAAACTTACAAGGGATCGCAGGTATTGCACTGATATTAAGGTGAATATAAATAGTCGTATGGGCCTGAATTTTCTCTTTTCATAGATTTTGTAATTTTATTGGTCTAAGGCTCTATGTCCGTTGTGGTGGCTATGCAGACAACGAGTCGTAACAATTTTATAATTTGTGTTGGCATAGTAGTGAACCACTACGTTTGTTTTTAACAAAAAATATTTTATTATTTTTCAATAGCTTAATTAAGTTACTTGAACTGTCGGGGTATAATGTGGGGTATCCCATTTAGTGGGTTTTATTTTTCAACTAATTATCAGCCGTTTAGGGTGTGAGTTGTAGTGGTCAAGAAATATTGGCCACAGTCTTAGAGTTTAACCAGAACAATCGTTCTGACTCATTGGGCGTCAGCCCGCCGTTATATTGATGCGGCCGAAGCTGACAATAATATCCAATAATGTATCGTGTAATTTCATTCTGCGCTTCAGTAAAATTACGATACCCTGTAGTTGGTATCCATTCTGTCTTAAGGCTCCTAAAAAAA
>NZ_JAUOSH010000013.1:0-118361 GCF_030548765.1 Shewanella sp. 3_MG-2023
AGCAGTCGTTTCCAACTGTTATCCCCCTCGACTGGGCAGATCCCTAGGCATTACTCACCCGTCCGCCGCTCGTCAGCAAATTAGCAAGCTAATTCCTGTTACCGCTCGACTTGCATGTGTTAGGCCTGCCGCCAGCGTTCAATCTGAGCCATGATCAAACTCTTCAATTAAAGTTTTGTTGAAACAACCACTCTTATAAATAAAAGCTTCGTTTCGGCTCAATGAATTCTGATTTCGATTTAAAGACTCGGAAGAATCTCTAAAACGTTTGTTACATATTGCTATGAACACTCATCGTTACATTGATAATAATTTTGATTGCTTCACTCTTTACGAGAAAGAATGAGCAATTTCGATTAACTCAACACCTGTGAGTGTCCACACAGATTTCTTGTTTGATTTGTTAAAGAGCGTTGCTAATTATGCAAGAAATAATCTTTCATATCAGCAGCCATTTGACGCTAGGTCGTTGGCTTAGGGATGCGTATTCTACACCTCCCGTTGTTGGCGTCAAGTCATTTTAAAAATTAATTTAAAATGCTTTTCAACCGGTTAATTATGACGCTTTAAAAGCAGCTTAATTAACGCTAACACCTTGAGGCTATTGGCCTGTCGCCGTGTCAGTGGATGCGCATTATAGGCAAGTTAAGATTTAGCGCAAGGGCTTTTGGCATTTTTTATCTGCAACACAAACTGAATGCGCAAAAGCTAAACAATTCGTGGTTTTTATCACCTAAAACCACCCTATTTTGTTGTTGACTGCCAATTCTAGGCTGCTTGTTTACCTTTAATAGCTCAAGTATTGGAACTAAGTCTTCAATAAACTCGATAATAACTATTGGTTTTAAGGTTCAAATCGCCTATTTTATTTTTAATAAGGAAAGTTGGTATACACCATTTAGGAATATATATGCTTAGTTTACGTTTATTGTGTTTAATAGGCTGTTGTAGTTTGATACAAGTTGCCAATGCTACCGTGATTTATTCTTGGGTCGATGAGAAAGGGGTAAAGCATTATAGTCAACAGCCACCGAATGAAGTTAATTCTGAAAAACTCTATAGTGAAGACATTGAGCCTGCACAAGTGGGTTACTTACCTGTTATTGCTAATGCATCATCAAGTGCAAATAAACCATCGGATGCAGAAAAGAATGCCGAAACCATTAAGGCTAGAGATGCTGAACAAGCAGCGTCTATTTGTGAAAGCGCTAAACACAGCCTAAATGTATTAAATACTTATCAACGATTACACCGCAAAGATCCCACCACCGGTGAAGCCGTACAGGTAACCGAAGAAGAGAGACTTGCTCAAATTGAAACCAATGAAGAAAGAATAAAACTGTTTTGCCAGTAATATTGTATTAGCTACAATATTAAGCAATAGCATGACATTGTGATATTAAGGGGCCTATTGGCCCCTTTTGCTATAAGTTTTGTCGATTGGGCATGATTAATTGCCAACAGTGTACATTGATTTAAACTCGCCACCATTACAGGTTTGGGTACCTGAGCGCCAACCTTTTTCAAATGCATTTATCCCATTTAAGGTTTTATCTTTCATTCCGTCGAGTGATTCACTTGATGTGCTTTGCAATAGTGCACTTTGACAGCCACGGTTATAGCCATAATGATAAATACTGTCGTAATCAACATTACCAACCTTAATAACTGGGATTTCGCCATTGGTTTGGGGGGCAGAGCTACAGCCTGTTAGGGCTATTGCTATGAGTGCGCTACTTATTACAACTAATTTATTCATGCTATATCCTTTTGACTAAAATCACAGTGGTTGAGTTAAACAGTCTACTTTCAAGCTAGTTTATAAATTTGATACTCGCAAGATAGCTTGCCGACACTGGGTTTACGAATTCGTCAAAAGGGTTATTTATTTTGGATAGTTTCTATTGATCAGTCTCACCTCGCCAAAAACACAAAAGGGGCATAGTTAACTACTATGCCCCTTTAATTGCTTCACTCAATTGATTAGCCATGCACTAAGTTGATTAATGACGAAGTAGATTATTGGCTAAATGTTAGCAAACCATCTTTCACATCTACGTTGATTGCTTTACCTGGTAGTAAATCACCTTTTAGTAAGTGATTAGCTAATGGGTTTTCAACTTCCTGCTGCAAGGCACGCTTGAGTGGTCTTGCTCCATATATAGGATCAAATCCTGCTTCAGCAATTAATGCCAGTGCAGCTTTAGAGATCGTTAAGCTAAAGTCTTTTTCTGCTAAGCGCGCTTTTAAGTTCTCTAACTGGATTTCTGCGATATAGGCAATATGTTCAGCTGATAGTGGATGGAACACCACAGTTTCATCGATACGGTTTAAAAACTCAGGCCTAAAGCTTTGGGTAACGACTTCCATTACCGATGCCTTCATCTGAGCATAGTTTTGGGTTTCAAAACCTTGCTGGATAATGTCAGAGCCTAAATTTGAGGTCATGATAATAACGGTATTTCTAAAGTCGACCGTTCGGCCTTGGCCGTCAGTTAATCTACCATCGTCCAATACTTGCAGTAAGATATTGAATACATCAGGATGGGCTTTTTCAACTTCATCGAGCAAGATGACAGAATAAGGCTTACGACGAACGGCTTCTGTTAAGTAACCGCCCTCTTCATAGCCGACATAACCAGGAGGCGCACCCACCAGCCGTGACACGGTATGCTTTTCCATAAACTCTGACATATCGATACGCACCATGGAGGATTCAGTATCAAATAGGAATGTCGCTAATGATTTACATAGTTCGGTTTTACCCACACCAGTTGGGCCTAAAAAGAGGAAAGAACCTATAGGGCGGTTTGGATCAGCTAGACCTGCGCGGCTTCTACGAATCGCATTTGATACCGCTTCTATCGCTTCATTTTGACCAATCACTCTTTGATGTAGTGCGTCTTCCATTTGCAATAACTTGTCACGCTCACCTTCGAGCATTTTACTCACTGGTATACCGGTGGCTTTTGACAACACTTCTGCAATTTCAATATCGGTGACTTTATTGCGTAATAAGGTCATGTCTTGCATTTCAGCCTGAGAAGCTAAATCTAATTGCTTTTCAAGTTCAGGAATACGGCCATATTGCAGTTCAGACATTCGCGTTAAATCGCCTGCCCTTCTCGCCACGTCCATATCCATGCGCGATTGTTCTAAATCGGCTTTAATATGTTGAGTGCCAGCCAATGCGGCTTTTTCAGTGCGCCAAATTTCGTTTAGCTCGTTGGCTTTAATTTCAACTTGAGCAAGCTCAGCCTGTAAATCACTCAGACGTTTGCGACTGGCTTCATCTTCTTCTTTCGCTAGTGCTTGTTCTTCTAGCTTAAGTTGAATTGCGCGACGCTCTAACCTATCTAATGACTCTGGCTTTGAGTCAATTTGCATACGGATACTTGAGGCTGCTTCATCAATCAAATCGATAGCTTTATCAGGTAACTTTCTGTCAGAGACATAGCGGTGTGACATAGTGGCTGCGGCTACAATAGCAGGATCGGTAATTTCCACATGGTGATGCAGCTCATAGCGTTCTTTTAAACCCCGTAATATCGCAATGGTATCTATCACACTTGGCTCATCAACCAGCACTTTTTGGAAACGACGCTCAAGTGCGGCATCCTTTTCAATATACTGACGGTATTCATCAAGCGTGGTAGCGCCAACACAATGTAAATCGCCTCGAGCAAGAGCGGGTTTAAGCATATTACCTGCATCCATCGCCCCTTCGCCTTTACCTGCACCAACCATAGTGTGCAGCTCATCGATAAACAGGATGACTTGGCCTTCTTCTTGGGCTAACTCACTTAATACTGCTTTGAGGCGCTCTTCAAATTCACCGCGATATTTTGCGCCCGCAATTAACGAGCCCATATCAAGGGAAAGTACCCGTTTGTTTTTAATGCCTTCAGGTACTTCGCCATTGACAATCCGTTGAGCTAAGCCTTCAACGATGGCAGTTTTACCCACACCGGGCTCACCAATCAATACTGGATTGTTTTTACTACGGCGCTGCAGTACTTGGATGGTACGGCGAATTTCTTCGTCGCGGCCAATAACCGGATCTAATTTACCTTGCTCTGCTCGCTCAGTAAGATCGACGGTAAATTTCTTTAGCGCTTGGCGTTGATCTTCGGCATTGGGATCATCGACATTTTGTCCGCCACGGATTTGATCTATGGTCGACTCCAAGACTTCTTTGGTGGCACCCGCCGCTTTAAGGCTTTTAGCTAACGGGTCATTGCCTTCTAACGCCGCTAATACAAACAACTCTGACGAAATGTATTTGTCTTTTCGCTTTTGGGCTAATTTATCGCATAAGTTCAGCAAGCGGATCAGGGTTTGTGACAACTGAACATCACCACCGGTGCCTTGCACTTGCGATACTCGTTCCAGCTCTTGGCTAATTGACGAACGCAGCGCACTGACATTAATGCCCGCTTGGGTCAGTAATGGGTGAATTGAACCTGAATCTTGATTTAACAAAGCCATCATCAAATGAATAGGTTCAATAAACTGATGATCTCGTCCTAACGCCAGTGACTGTGCATCTGAAATGGCGATTTGAAACTTATTGGTCATACGATCGAGTCTCATACGGCCTCCTAAACAATTAATTTAAAAACGGGAATGTTTTTGATAAGTAAAATATGGGGGTGTTTATGGATTTTTCAATCTAATGAGGCGAATTTAAAAATAAACCGTTAGGTTAAATGATGTAGATCAAATCTAAAAAACAGATTAGGACTTAAGCCAGATAAGCGACGCCATGCGGCCAGTTTGTTGTTCGCGGCGATAAGAAAAGTAATCACTATCGCTAAAAGTGCAGCGATTAGCGCAATATATTTGGGGAATACCTAATAACGCCAGTCTCATTTGAGCTAAGCCCGCTAAATCTGCTAAATACTTTTCAGCTTGCGGTTTAAAGTAGTCAGTCGCTTGAGGATGCTTTTCGGTAAAATATTGAAGTACTTCTGCGCCAACTTCAAACGCACCAGGGCCAATTGCAGGACCTAAATAGGCGATGAGTTCAGTCGTAGGAGAGGAAAATTTGCTAACTGCGGCTTCAATTATGCCATCACATAAGCCACGCCAGCCGGCATGGACTGCAGCAACTTCAGTGCCCGCATTATTACACAGTAATACAGGAAGGCAATCTGCGGTCATAATCGCCAGTGCAGTATTGGGGGAGTTGGTATAACTACCATCGCCAATGAGAGGAGATGCAATATCAGCTGTCGTCAGTCTAGAGCAATCAATGATGTCAGTGCCATGCACTTGCTCAAGCCAAACAAGTGGCGACTGGATTGAATGCGCTGTTTGTAATAAAGCCCGATTGGCCATGACATCTGCTACAACATCCCCCACATGCAAGCCTAAATTCAGGCTGTCATAAGGTGGTTTGCTGACACCGCCATGACGATTTGTCATGGCGATAGCAACATTATCAGGTAATGGCCAACTGGCTTTAAACACAATCAATCCTTATGCCATTGCTTACGCAAGACTAACGCCTATAGGTATTCTATTGGATTTAGTTCTGTGTCTTCGCGCAATGCTTTGGTTAGCATCTTCATATCCTCAGGGATAGGAGCATGCCAAGTCATAATTTCTTGGGTAAACGGATGTGCAAGCTCCAAACGCACCGCATGTAACGCCTGACGCTCAAAGCCTTTTAAAAGTTCAAAAAACGCTTTGCTTGCTTTTTTAGGCGGACGTGGACGACCACCATAAACAGGATCACCAACTAGCACGTGGCCAATATAAGCCATATGAACACGAATTTGGTGAGTACGACCTGTTTCAAGACGCAGTCTTAAACGAGTATGGGCTCTAAATTTTTCAGCAACGCGATAATGAGTGACTGAAGGACGGCCCCCCATAATCACTGCCATTTGAGTACGACGAGTTTCATGGCGTTCAATAGGTTCATCAACCGTGCCACCAGCTGTCATAGTACCAATCACAATTGCTTCGTATTCACGCACGATATCACGGGCTTGAAGCGCCGCAACAAGGTGAGTTTGTGCTTCAACCGTTTTAGCCACCACCATTAAACCTGTGGTGTCTTTATCTAAACGATGCACAATACCAGCACGTGGTACATGTTCGATTTCAGGACAATGATGTAATAACGCATTTAATAATGTGCCATCAGCATTACCTGCACCAGGATGCACAACCAAGCCCGCTTGCTTGTTTACCACTAAAATATGGTCATCTTCGTAGACGATATCTAGTGGGATTTTCTGCGCTTTATCTTTAACTTCTTCTTCAAGCGTTGCTTCTACAGCAATTAACTGCGACTCTAGTACCTTCTCACGAGGTATATCGACGACAGTATCATCAACTGAAACTGCACCAGATAAAATCCATTCTTTGATGCGTGTACGGGAATAATCAGGGAACAATTCAGCCAAAGCTTGGTCTAATCTTAGACCCGTTTGACTTGCTGTGATTTCGCTTTTTAGATTAATCTCTTGTGTCATAGGAACCGTACCCCTTTTTTGGGGTCCAAAGTGAATGAACTATCTGTTACAATCGGATTGTTTTCTATTTTACAGTGAAATGGAAAAATTCTTAACAATAACTTATAAAAGAATTGAATTTACATATGCATAATTTTGCCAAAGGCGCCGCCCTAGTATTGTTTTCATTGACTTTAACGGCTTGTAGCACCTCTAAAGGTTTTGAAGAAGAAGTTGTCAGTAACAAGTCGCCAGAAGCACTTTATGCTCAGGCACGAACCTCAATGGAACTTGGGAACTACTCAAAAGCCGTTAGAACCCTAGAAGCGTTAGACTCGCGTTACCCGTTCGGCCCCCACAAAACTCAAGTCCAATTGGACATGATTTTTGCCTATTATAAGATGGATGATGTCGCATCAGGTATTGCTAACATTGACCGCTTTTTACGCTTAAACCCAACCCATCCAGATATTGATTATGTCTATTATATGCGTGGTTTGACTAATATGCAGGCTGATAATTATCTTTTTCACGATATGATGAATATTGACCGCACCGATCGCGATCCTAAAAATGCCCAAGATGCTTTTAAAGATTTTGATCGTTTAATCAAAAGCTACCCAGATAGTAAGTATGCAGCAGATGCACAACATCGTATGCAATACCTAAAAAACCGTTTAGCAAAATACTCAATCAAAGTAGCTGAGTATTATATTAAAATGGGCGCTTGGAGCGCTGCAGCGGTAAGAGCACAAACTGTGATGGAGCAATTCCCAGGAACACCATCAACTGAACATGCCCTTGAAATCATGGCTCAGGCTTACGAAGAATTAGGTCAAGAGCAGCTAAAGCAAAACGTGGTAACCGTGATGGCGGCGAATTTCCCGAATAATGAGTTAGTCAGTAACTAATGTTTAGCCTTACTGCTTAACAACGCTAGAATGCCTTCAATTTGAAGGCATTTTTTATTTATACGCCATGTAGAATAAAACATCACAAAAGGTACAAAAGATATGCAGTTGACACATTTTCAGCTTAAATGCTAAAAAAACGGTTGACTCAAACGGCTTAAAACCTTAAATTGCATCCCGTCGCCCGAATAGCTCAGTCGGTAGAGCAGAGGATTGAAAATCCTCGTGTCCCTGGTTCGATTCCGGGTTCGGGCACCATATTTAGATTTGGTGGCTAACGCGACCAAATAACAAAAAAGCCTCGCAATGCGAGGCTTTTTTGTTTCTGTCATTTATCATTCATGCGGTAACCATTGTATCAATAAAGCGCCTTAACGACTTTGAGTCAGTACTCTGACTCATTTACTAGCTCCTTGTACTAGCCTCTTGAGCAAGCACACCTGAGTAATACCAGCTCATTAAAGCGCAACTTATTAGCGCCGCAGCTAACTAACACAAAGTCACCCTTGGCTTAAGTTAACCTCACAGACAATACCCATTAAGCTGGCTCAATGTAATCCACCAGCATTTGTACGGTTTGATTACCTCTAAACTCATTCACATCCAGTTTATAAGCCACACGAGCATGTTTTATGCTTGCATCAGGCCAAGTGGTTAAATCAACATTAAATGCAATCGCATCCATCATTACAGCGCCACACTGAGACTCTAACACCAGCTTTAGGTGCTTTTCACCGACAATGCGCTGTTGAATGACACTGAAATAACCATCAAATAATGGCTCTTCAAATGCTTGCCCCCATGGGCCTGCATCTCTTAACAAATAGGCAGTATCGAGGTTCATCAGCGCGACTGGCAATTCACCATCAGATAAAATCTCACCGGTAAGCTGCTCAGGTTTTAATATCTCGCGCACCGCTTTGTCATAGGCTTGTTCAAACTCGCTAAAGGCATCAGCTTTTAGCGATAGTCCTGCTGCCATCGCATGTCCGCCAAACTTAAGGATCATCCCAGGGTGACGGCTATTAATTAGCTCCAATAAGTCACGCATGTGTAAGCCCTTAATCGAGCGAGCGGAGCCTTTAATCTCACCGTTACCTGCATCGGCAAAAGCAATCACGGGGCGATGATATTTATCTTTAATGCGTGATGCTAAAATACCAATCACGCCCTGATGCCAATCTTCTTGAAAAATGGCTAATCCCCAAGGTAATTTAGTTTCATCCAAGCTGAGTTTTTGTAAGCTTTTTAGGGCTTCTTGCTGCATACCGGTTTCTAATTCGCGGCGCTCAGCATTCAGACCATCAAGCTCACCTGCCATGCGTCTGGCGAGCATCATATCTTCACAAAGTAGGGTTTCGACCCCTAAGGCCATTTCATCTAAGCGTCCTGCGGCATTAAGTCTTGGGCCTACTGCAAAACCAAAATCTGATGCGACAATGCGCTGCGGGTTTCGCTTAGCGACTTCAAGCAGAGCTGTGATCCCAACACGGCAGCGACCACTACGTACTCTTTGTAAGCCAGCTTGCACTAAAATGCGGTTATTACTATCAAGGGAAACCACATCAGCCACAGTCCCCAGTGCAACAATGTCCAATAAACTGCCTAAGTTCGGCTCGGCTAATTGATTAAGCTGATACCAATCGCGGGCGCGTAATTCACTGCGCAGTACAGACATCAAATAAAATGCCACGCCCACACCTGCAATAGATTTACTGGCAAACTCACAGCCAGCTTGATTTGGATTAACAATGGCATCGGCTATGGGCAATGATTTACCCGGTAGATGGTGATCTGTCACCACTACGGTCATCCCCAGCGCTTTAGCCGCTGCTACGCCTTCTATGGATGAAATACCATTATCTACGGTAATTAATACCTCAGCGCCTTTTGACTGCGCCACAGCTACAATTTCTGGGCTTAAGCCATAGCCATAATCAAATCGATTAGGAATAAGATAATCCACATGCTGAGCACCCATCATCCGTAATGCCAACAAACACACACTGGTTGAGGTAGCGCCATCTGCGTCAAAGTCGCCCACAATCAAAATGGACTTTTTCGCCATAATAGCATCGGCAATAATACGCGCAGCTTCAGCCAAGCCCATCATAGAATCTGGGCGTAATAGCTTTGAAAGACTCAGTTCACAGCCCAAAAGGTCGACGCCTCGACGGGCATACAATTGCTTTAAAATAGCAGGAATACTAGCTGGTAAATGACTATCGTCTACTAGAGGTCGGCGAACAATTTTATGGGCCACAAAAACACCTTAAGAAAATATCGAATTATGAAGTGGGAATGAATCATTGAAACTAAATTTACCATAACAAAAAAGGCGAGCTTTGGGCTCACCTTTTGTTATAAATTAACGTCTTTTAACGCGCTTTAGCGGCTAAATCCGTTAACTCACTGTAGATTAAAGATTGGTTTTAATGGTATTTAATAATGCTTCAGGCGGTTGATAGCCTGGTACTAATACGCCATTTTCTAACACAATTGCTGGGGTACCGTTAATACCAAATGAGCCACCTAAGCGGTATTGACCTTCGATATTAGCATCACATTTTGCCGCTTTTACATTACGACCAGTTTTGGCATCGGTCATCGCTTGTAGTGGATCTTTAGCACACCACACAGCTTCCATTTCATCGGCATTCGCTGACGGAATACCCGCACGAGGATAAGCTAAATATCTTACGGTAATTCCTAAATCGTTATAGCCATCCATTTGCTGATGCAACTTACGACAATAGCCACAATCAACATCGGTAAAAATAGTCACCACATGTTTTTCATTTTTGGCTTTATAAACCAACATATCCTTTTCAAAAGGTTTTAGCATATCAATGCGAGGGCCTGCTAGTGCTGCCTCGGTTAAGTTTTTCATGCCCTTTTGTAAATCATACATATTACCGTGAAGTAACTTACTGCCATCTGGAGACACATATAGCAGACCACGGTCAGTAAGCGCTTGATAAAGACCATCAATTGGCGATGCCTCAATGCTCAAAACATTCACACCTAAGGTATCTGAAACTTGTTTTTTGAGTTCTGCTTCATTAGGGATATCAGAGGCAGAAGCGGCATGTAATAACGGGGCTACTGCAAGCGTTATCGCTAAAGAGAATGCTTTGGTTAACTTCATTTAAAATCCTATTTGGTCAATCTGTATTAGTCTACTCACTATATAGACCCGCTCATCAGCGCAAAAGTTACAGACAATATTTCATGAAAGCAACTACACAGCGCTCATTTTGTGTAAGCAATAATAAACATTCATTTTGCACTAACCTCTTGGATGGTGCTCACTATGCAACTGTTGCAGCCTCGCTTTAGCTACATGGGTGTAAATTTGCGTAGTCGATAAATCACTGTGGCCCAGTAGCAACTGCACTACCCGTAAGTCTGCGCCGTGATTTAATAAATGGGTCGCAAAAGCATGGCGCAAAGTGTGGGGCGACAAATGGCTGTGTATTCCTGCCCGTAACGCATATAGCTTAATTCGGTGCCAAAAGGTCTGCCTTGTCATCATTTGACCGCGCTTTGATGGAAACAGTACATCACTTTGCTTATTACCCAGTAGCTCAGCTCTTGCCGCAACAAGGTATTGATCTACTTCTGTCACCGCTAACTCACCTAAGGGAACTAAGCGCTCTTTACCGCCCTTACCGACAATTCTCACTAAGCCTTGGCGTAAGCTTATTTGCTCAAGGGTTAAGCTAACCAGTTCGGTTACCCGCAGCCCAGTGGCATAAAGTAACTCCAACATGGCTTTATCTCGGCACTCTAGCGGATCATCAACATTGGGCTCATCCAGTAAGCTGTTTATTTGGGCTTCACTGAGTGCCTCGGGTAATTGCCTAACTAATTGAGGGGACTCAACCAGCGCGGTGGGATCAACAGCTATCTGCTCATTAACCAACAAATAACCATACAAACGCCGCAAGCTACTCAATAACCGCGCAGTACTGCTTTTTGCAAAATTTTGTTCCACTCGAAAGGCTAAGTAATCGCGGATCAGCAACTGATCGACATTAATCAACTGGCGTTTTTTCGTTAGCACAAAACGTTCAAAATGGCGTAGATCAGTACGATAGGAAGCCAGTGTATTGTCACTAAGTCCTTTCGTAGACCAAAGGTCATCTAAAAATGCATCGATAATGGGATCGGCTTGATACTTATCTGTCACATGAATTCCTAAAAAAACGGCGTTATTTCAAGATGAAATAACGCCGTTAGTGTAACTAAAGTTAGCTTAGTTTGACAAAGGTTACCTAGCTTGCAGCTAAAGCTTGATCCTTGGCAGGAACAAATAAACAAGCAATAATCGCAAGCCCTACTGGTAATAACCATGCCATGCCTTCAGCATGAAGTGGCATAAAGCTTAGGAAACTTGTATCTACGCCAGCAACTTGAAGACCATCAAAAATACCAAAGAACAAAGCAACAGATAACACTAAACGATGTGAAAATTCAGGACGAGGGAAACGCTCAGTTAAGAAAGTAATCGCTACCAATGCAATTGCCACTGGGTAAATAGTCATTAACACAGGAATACTGATGTTAATTAACTGCGTTAAGCCCACATTGGCAACCGTGGCACAAACCAAACTGAAGAAAATCACAAACGCTTTGTATGAGATCTTAGGCAATAGCTCATTGAAAAACTCTGAACAGGCGGTAATTAACCCAACTGCAGTTGTTAAACAGGCAATGCTCACTACCGTTGCTAATAAGATAGTCCCCATAGTGCCAAACTCATGAGTCACATAGTTTGTTAGAATTTGGCCACCATTTTCAGCGCCCAAAGCAATATCACCAGCGGTAGCGCCTAAATAGAATAATGACACATAAACAAAAGCTAAACCCGATGCAGCAATGATAGCAGCGCGTACTAAATAGCGAGTTTGCGCTTTTGAATCAGTGATGCCTTTTTTACGCAAAATATCAATGATTAACATACCGAAAATCAATGATGCTAGCGTATCCATAGTGTTGTACCCCTCTAAAATACCTTTAGAAAGTGGACTATTAATGTAATCACCGCTTGCAGCTTGAATTGCAGCGCTAGGGGTAATGATCACAGATAATGCTAAACCGACTAATAGGAAAATAAGAATAGGGGTTAATACTTTACCAACGCTGTCTAATAATTTACCTGGGAATAACGACAACAACATCGCAATGGCAAAAAAGCCAATGGTATAAAACAATTGTGCTTTATTAAGTGACAGTGCACCAAGTTGGATGATTGCATCGGCATTATCTAAAAATGGACGAGCACCAATTTCAAAAGCCACCAAGCCTGTACGCGGAGCAGCAAAGGCTGGGCCGATAATAATATAGATAGAAATCGCTAAAGCAGTTGCCGCAAATGCCGGTAACATCGCCATGACCTTACCATTTGCTTTTGCAATCGCAATAAGTCCAGCAAGGGGTAAACCCACGGCAGTAATAAGAAAGCCTAACATTGCTAGTGTCATGTTCTCACCAGCTAACATACCTGCAAACGGTGGAAAAATTAGGTTACCAGCACCTAAGAAAAATGCGAACGTCATAAAGCCTAAGCCTATCGTATCGCCAATACTCATATTATTGTTTTGCACACATTGCCCCATCTTGTTGTTTTGTTTTTTTACAAACTTAAGGGAATAGTCACCAATTAGCTATCGCTAATCTAACCTCCCGACAAACCTGTAAACTTTAAATTACACTTGAGCTCACTAAAATCACTGCAATATTGCTGATAAATTCAGCGTATTTTCGTAATACCTATGCCGATTTGTGAAGCTGATTTCATTTTTCCCATTTAAACCGCAATAATGTACTCAAACGGGTAGGAACTAATAGCAAATAGCACTTAGATACACAAGCGCAAAACCCGCATAAAGCAAAAACAACCATCATCTGAAAACAAGCTTAAAAACAGCCAAACATTAGCGCTACAATAACAACACAAGCACCGAAGCTGTCAGTATATTAGCAACAATAAATCAACCTACTATCCGTTTGGGAAAAATTGCAAAAACAGTTACCATAATCGGCCATTTCTCAATCTATAGTCCTATGCCTTTTAGTTTCAAACAATTTCATATTGATGATAGCCGCTGCGGTATGCCCGTCAGTACAGATGGGGTGATGTTAGGCGCTTGGGCTAATATCGAACATAGCCGAACGATTTTGGATATCGGTGCAGGTAGTGGATTACTGACCTTGATGGCAGCCCAGCGAGCCCATCAACAAGCAAGCTCAGCGATTAAAATTGTCGCTGTTGAGCTCGATGATTTAGCCGCTCAAGATTGTTTACACAATATCGCCAATTGCCCTTGGGCTGAGATGATTGAGTTTCACCATGGGGCAATACAAGACTTTAGTGCCCAGCACTTAGTTCAGTATAAAGCTAAGCTAAGCCCATTATTTGATAGCATCATTTGTAACCCGCCCTACTTTGATAATGGGCCGCAATCAAAGCAGCAGCAGCGAGCAACCGCGAGACATACCGATAGCTTAAGCTTTAGCGAGTTACTGAAACATATTGAGTTATTATTGGCGCCACATGGCGCGGCGAGCTTGATTCTTCCAATTGAAAGTGAAACGCGCTTTACCGGCGCATTAACACAAACCTCTTTGGCCATATCTAAGCGCGTCAGCGTTTCAACGGTTAGCAAAAAGCCACCAAGACGATTACTGCTTGAGCTTAAGCATCAAGCAAAGATTGAAAGCACTGAGCACTCAAGTTTGGTGATAAGCGATCCCAGCGGTCAATATAGTCAGCAAATGATCGCCCTTTGTCGTGAGTTCTATCTAAAACTTTAAGCTTTGTATAGATATCGCTCTCGCTGAGTTGCGCTTCTTAGGTTATAATGCTCGGCTATCAATCAGTGAGACCTACAGCGCATGCTATTTGAAGATTTTGACCTAGATCCAATGCTTTTAGATTCATTAAAGGCCATGGGACATTTGAGCCCGACCACAGTTCAACAACAAACATTGCCAATGGCGATGGAACAACGGGATATTTTAGCTAAAGCGCCAACAGGTACCGGTAAAACGGCCAGCTTTTTGCTGCCGGCATTACAACACTTGATTGATTTCCCAAGACGATTCAATGGTCAAGCCCGTGTGTTAGTCCTAACCCCAACACGTGAGCTTGCTAGCCAAATTCATCGTTACGCTTGCCACCTTGCCACCGATTTAGATCTCGATATTGGTATTATCACCGGTGGTGTGCCATACGGCCCCCAAGAAGAACAACTTGAAGACAATGTCGATTTATTGATTGCCACTCCCGGTCGCCTAGTTGAATATCTTGATAAAGGCCAGTTTGAAGCAACAGAAGTTGAAATCCTGATCATTGATGAAGCTGACCGTATGTTAGATATGGGATTCTCGTCAGTGGTAGAAACTATCGCCATTGAGGCCCAAGGCCGTAAGCAGAATATGTTATTTTCTGCCACCCTTGAAGGCAGCGGTGTATCGCGCTTCGCGCAAGTGCTATTGAATGACCCGGTCACGATTGACGTTGACTCACCTCGCAGTGAAAAAGCCAAAATTCACCAATGGGCTCACCTTGCCGATAATCAAGCCCATAAATTTGCCTTGCTATGCAACATTCTTCAGCAAGAGTCAGTTAAGCGCACTATCGTATTCGTAAAAACCCGTGAAATTGTAGCAAGCCTTGAAGGCCAGCTGCTTAAAGCCGGAATTCCTTGCGCTTTCTTACGTGGTGATATGGAGCAGAAAAAGCGCTTCCAAGCCTTAAGTAAATTCAGTAAAGGCGAAGTCAATATCTTGCTGGCAACCGATGTTGCAGCCCGTGGTATTGATATTGAAGGTATCACCCACGTGATTAACTTTGATATGCCTCGCTCAGCCGACGCCTATGTTCACCGTATTGGACGTACTGCACGCGCAGGCGCGAAAGGCACGGCAATTTCATTAATTGAAGCCCATGATATGCGCATCGTTAATAAAATTGAGCGCTATATTGAGCAGCCACTAAAACGTCGTTACATCGACGGTTTACGACCAACGCACAAAGAAGCGAAAGTGCCTGGCAAGAAAAAAGACAAAGTGAAAATCGCTGCGAAGAAAAAATCTAAAAAAGCAAAAGCGAAAAAGAAAAAGTAAGCCTTTCTCTCGCGATTAAAAAACTGTTTAAGCCCTGAATCAATATAATGCATCAGGGCTTTTTTTTATCTAAAAATCAGTTTTATAGTGTAAAACCCTAAATAAAGATGAAAAAATCTTATGAAACATTTAATTTACATCTATCGCTTTAGCTCGCTGACGAACTCTGCTAATTTAGCGGGTATAAGACTCTAAAAGTCATGAAAAAAATAGAGTTACTCTCTGATGTAATATTTTGTATGGATACAGTTACCAATGAAACGAATCTTAAGAATCCTATCGCCTTTATTTATCCTGATCATTTTCGCAGGCTTAGCTTTTGTGCTGCTAAGTACCAAAGAAGCTCCTGAGCAAAAACAAGAACAAGCTAAAATTGCTATTGTTGATGTCATTGACGTCGAGCTACAAACAGTCTCGTTAAATCTGCCTTCGTATGGTGTTGTCAGCCCTAAATACAAAACCCAGTTAGTCACCGAAGTACAAGGCCGTTTAGTTAGCCTAGATCCAAGTTTTGTCGCCGGCGGTATAGTCAAACAAGGTCAAGCTTTAGCACAAATTGAACCTTCAGATTATGAAGCTGATTTTATCCAAGCAGAAGCTAGCCTTGCCCAAGCCTATGCAGCGCTTAATGAAGAAGTCGCCCGTGGTGAAGTCGCTAAAATTGAATTTAAAGATTTTGATGATGGCCTACCGCCAGAGTTAGGCCTGCGTATACCGCAACTGAAAAAAGAACAAGCCAATGTCAAATACGCTAAAGCCGCACTTGCCCGTGCTCAGCGAAATTTAGAGCGCACAGTGATAAGAGCCCCATTTGATGGCCTCATTAAAGCGCGTAACGTCGATTTAGGCCAATATGTCTCTTTAGGGACAAATTTAGGTGAGCTATACGATATCAGCATTGCTGAAGTTCGCTTACCGTTAAGCAACAATGATTTAGCTTACTTAGAGTCGGTGGATAACCCTGATACCTCAGTCACTTTAAGCGCTTCTTTGGCGGGTAATTCATTTACTTGGCAAGGTAATATTGTCCGCAGTGAAAACGTCATTGATGAGCAAAACCGTATGGTTTACTTAGTCGCAGAAGTTAAAGATCCTTACCTAAGACAACAGCGCGGCGAAAATGAACTCCCACTTAAATATGGCAGCTTTGTGACTGCCGTTATCACTGGTCGCACTGTCGATGGCATAGTGAAGCTACCCCGCTATGTGGTAAGAGACAATCAAGTTGCCATTGTTAAAGACGACAATACCATTGAAATACGCCCAGTTAATATCGTGCGCACCGATATTGAACATGTCTATATTAAGGGTAGCCTGAAAAGTGGTGAGCGCGTATCGATCACCGATATCAATAATATGACCTCAGGCCAGAAAGTGAAATTGTTAGGTGAAGAAGCTGACGCGCCAGATGAGGAACTAGAAGCGCCAGCAGAAAACAGTGATGAAATAACCATAGCAGGTGATCTGTAATGGATAACACTAATTCAAACTCAGCCTCCGATAACGATATCGATTACAACAAAGGCATTATTGCTTGGTTTGCTCGCAATAGTGTTGCCGCTAACTTACTTATGGCAGCCCTGCTCATTGGTGGTTTATTCAGCGCCAAATTAATTAATAAGGAAGTTTTCCCTAGCTTTGAACTTAATTTGCTGACGATCTCAGTAGCCTACCCTGGCGCTGCACCTCAAGAGATTGAGGAAGGGATTAATATTAAAATCGAAGAGGCCATTCAAGATATTAATGGTATTACCAAGGTCACCTCAGTTGCCAGTGATAGCGTAGGAACAGTCACCATTGAGGTTGAAGACGGTTATGATGTTCAGCAAGTTTTAGATGAGGCTAAGCTGCGTATCGATGCGATTTCAACCTTTCCTGACAACATAGAAAAGCCGAATATTTTCCAAATAAAACCTGAAAACAATGTCATCTGGGTCTCTGTCTATGGCGACTTAAGTCTCCATGAGATGAAAGAAATGGCTAAAAGCATCCGTGATGATATTACCGATTTACCTGCTGTCACACGTGCCCAAGTTAATGGCGTGCTAGATTATGAAATAGGCATTGAGTTATCAGAAGATAAGCTGCGTGAATATGAAATAACCTTCACTCAAGTCGCACAAGCGGTACAAAACTCTTCGATAGATTTACCCGGTGGCTCAATTAGAGCCCAAGATGGTGATATCTTGCTGCGCACTAAAGGCCAGGCCTATACTGGAGCCGACTTTGCCAACATTGTGGTTTCCACCCGCCCAGATGGCAGCCGTATCATGCTACCCGATGTTGCCACCATTAAAGATGGTTTCGAAGAGCGCATTGAATACACCCGCTTTAATGGTAAACCTGCCGCGATTATTGAAATCACCAGCATTGACGATCAAAACGCGCTGACGATTTCAGAGCAAGTTAAAAGCTATATCGCCGATAAGAAAACCACCCTACCCGCCAATGTCGAGCTAGATACCTGGGGAGATTTAACCCATTACCTTGAAGGCCGCTTAAACATGATGTTATCAAACATGTTTTATGGTGCATTATTGGTGTTTATGATCTTAGCCTTGTTTCTCGACTTGAAACTGGCATTTTGGGTTATGGTCGGCTTACCCGTGTGTTTTCTTGGCACTTTATTATTGATGCCATTAGAGCCCTTTAACATGTCAATCAACATGTTAACCCTATTCGCCTTTATTCTGGTGTTGGGGATCGTGGTGGATGACGCCATTGTCATCGGCGAAAGTGCCTACACAGAAGTAGAAAACAACGGTCACTCCTTAGAGAATGTCATTAAAGGGGTGCAAAAGGTCGCCATGCCCGCAACCTTCGGCGTACTCACCACAATTGCCGCCTTTATACCGATGATCATGGTGTCAGGACCTATGGGGATAATTTGGAAGTCCATCGGTATGGTGGTGATCCTAGCGTTAGCGTTTTCACTTATCGAATCAAAATTGATTTTACCGGCGCATTTAGCTCATATGAAAGTGAAGAAAAAGCGCCCGCCAACTAACATATTCTCAAAATTTAAACTGTGGATTAATGAGAAGCTGCAATACTTTATTCACAACAATTATCGCAACTTTTTAGGTACTTGTATTAAAAATCGCTACAACGTTGTGGCGGTGTTTGTCGGGGTACTGATTTTATCTATCGCACTGGTTGCCAGTGGCAAAGTTCGTTGGGTATTTTTCCCTGATATTCCGTCGGACTTTATTCAAGTCAACCTTGAGATGGAAGAAGGCAGCTCCGAGCTCAATACCTTATATGTGGTACAGCAAGTTGAAGAAGCGCTGTACGCCATGAATGAAAAGTTTGTCGAAGAGACTGGCTCTGACGTGTTAAAGCACAGCTTTATCGCGATAAATTCCAGTAGCTCTGGGTTTATCTTTGCTGAGCTGTCAAAAGGTGAAGATCGTGAAATTGACGGTGTCACAATAGCTGAAGAGTGGCGTAAACAGCTACCTGAATTATTATCAGTGAAAAAGCTTAATATTTCTGCCAGTACCAATGATGCCGGCGGCGATATTTCGTTTAGATTAACCTCAAGTAACTTAGAGCAACTAGCCCAAGCCTCAAAAGAGTTAAAAGCCAAACTTGCCACCTATGAAGGTGTGTTCGATATCTCGGATAACTTTTCATCTGGTAGCCAAGAGATCAGACTCAACATTC
This sequence comes from Shewanella sp. 3_MG-2023, assembly GCF_030548765.1. NCBI lineage: Bacteria > Pseudomonadati > Pseudomonadota > Gammaproteobacteria > Alteromonadales > Shewanellaceae > Shewanella > Shewanella sp. 3_MG-2023. The sequence continues at coordinate 19,175 of NZ_JAUOSH010000013.1, forward strand.
GCCCAGAAGCCGAAGCACTAGGGTTAACCCTGTCAGATCTAGCCCGTCAGGTGCGTTATGGCTTTTATGGTTATGAAGCCCAGCGAATTCTTCGTAACAAAGAAGAGATCAAAGTGATGGTGCGCTACCCATTAGAGCAGCGCCGCACCATTGGTCACCTTGAAAACATGTTAATTCGCACCCCACAAGGTGTTGCTGTGCCTTTTTCAACGGTGGCAGATATTGAGCTAGGTGAATCCTTTGCATCAATTACTCGTGTTGATGGTCGCCGAGCGATTACCATTAGCGCTAATGTGAACAAAAACACCGTTGAGCCATCAAAAGTGGTTGGTGAAATCCAAGAAGAATTTATACCGCAATTGACTGAGCGCTACAAAGAGGTCAACGCCGCATTAGATGGTGGCAGTCAAGATGAACAAGATGCCATGCTGGGCCTTTTGCAAGGGTTCTTTTTTGCCATGTTTACCATATATGCTTTGATGGCGATTCCATTAAAGTCATATAGCCAGCCATTAATCATTATGTCGGTGATCCCATTTGGCATGATTGGCGCTTTGGTGGGTCACTTCATTCTTGGGATATCCATGAGTGTATTAAGCCTTTGTGGCATTGTTGCCTTGGCTGGGGTTGTGGTCAATGACTCACTGATTTTGGTGGACTTTGTTAACCGCGCCCGCCGCAAAGGCTTCTCGTTAATGGAGTCAGCCATCGACTCGGGCTGTTATCGCTTCAGAGCAATAATCTTAACCTCAATGACGACCTTTGTTGGCTTAGTACCTATTTTGTTAGAAAAAAGCCTGCAAGCTAAAATCGTCATTCCGATGGCAACATCATTAGCCTTTGGTATTTTGTTTTCCACTGTAGTAACGCTGATTTTAGTGCCTGTACTGTACATCATTTTAGATGATGTGAAGCAGTTAACGCGGCGGATATTTAACTGGTGGTGGCAGCCGAAAAAAGAAGACGATGAAGCTTATTATTAGCGCCTAGTCCAAGTACATTAACAAGGGAGCTTAGCTCCCTTTTTTATGCCTAAAGCTCATGAAATTGGCGCTTTAGCCAATAATGCGAACTCACAAACAGATATCAATATTGGCTTAGGTTAATATCATTTAATCACACTGCAATAATGATATTCAGATGAAGCCTGAAACCACAATGTCAAAAACGAATACCACAGCAACGGCGACAAATGATACCGCAGCCAACACCTTAGTCTATGATATTCGCGGCAGTCGCTACCTTAATATTACTGGTCGCTGCACCTTAAGATGCCAGTTTTGCCCCAAACATAATGGCTCAAAACAAGTTCATCAATATGAATTATCTCTTGATAGGCAAGTGAAGCCTGACGATATTATTCCTTTATTAGGCAATGCTGCTGACTTTGATGAGTATGTTTTTTGCGGTTATGGCGAGCCAACCTTAAACCTTGAGACCTTATTAGTGGTCGCTACGCAGCTTAAAAAATCAGGTGCGAAAGTGCGTTTAAATACCGATGGCTTAGCTAACCTTTTCCATCGGCGCAATATATTACCTGAGTTAGCATCTTGTATTGATAGCTTGTCAATATCGCTCAATGCCGATACTGAAGCCCTGTATATTCAGCATTGTCAGCCCAAATTGAAACACGCATTTGCTGCTGTACTCAGCTTTATCGAAATGGCGCCCACTTTTATAAGTGATGTACAGGTGTCGGCAATCAATGGCCTTGAAGGGGTTGATATTGCCCGTTGTAAAATATTAGTTGAGCAACGAGGCGCAACCTTTAAATGTCGTCAACTGGATATTGTTGGCTAACTAAACCAAGAGGCTTCTGGATTAAGCTTTATTATTGGCTCCACTTGCCCCTATGGTAACTTTTACCTTTGAACAAAAAATTACTGAAAAACTCAGTCTCTAAGGTCAACCTTATGGGGCATTCGTGCTAACATTCACTTACCGGGACTGTTAAAAATAAGTAAGTGAATGTTTAAGAGATATACTAATAAAAACGTCTCAAAGTCTGTTTTAATCTCCACCCAAGATATTCAATGGGCGCGACAACATGTATTAGCGCTGTCTAGTCAATTATTGGTTATGCTGTTAAGTATTGTCATTTTGACTGTGCTACTGCTTAAGTTAGGCGAAAGGCGCCTACAAGAAGATTGGGCAGATAAGCGTTATAGTGAAATACAAACAGTAGGCACCCTCGCATCGGATAAAATTAACTTCCTTCAATTTCGCACCCAAGCTTTCGCGAAAGCAGAGCTTGTGAAACAATATTTAGCCAATCCATCTGAGGCGCAACGTCATAAGCTAGAAGAAAACTGGGACATATTGCTTAACAATATTCCTGAGTTATTAGGTTTAACCCTGTTTGATCCCCAAGGTAATCCACGCATAAGCTCAACAGATGCTTTTAGTAACGTCACTATCCCTGAATTTATTCTAGAAGCTTCCAATACAATGGGAGGCAATGACACTTACTACTCCAATATTCAATTTGTACCAATAAATGGCAAGTTAACCCCTTATGTTTACCAGTTGGCATGGATTGAAAATAACGACCAAAGTATTCGCGGTTACTTAGTGACCTACAACTCGGTTTCTGAAATACTCGAATCCATCAAACCGGCATTTTTTAACCATAACTCGCCATTACTGCTTATTGGCTCTAAAGGCGTGCTCTATGCGGGCGGTAATCAGCAGTTTCCCATGAAAAGACTACCTAATACATTGGGCAGCAGTATTATTCAGTCATACCCAGAATTATGGCAACACATGGCCAACACCCATTTTGGTCAATTTCATACTGACAGTGGCACTTTTGTGTTTTTAAAGGTTGAAGTAGCACCTCAAGATGCAGAGGTAAGAGAATACTATCTACTGTCTTATATTCGCCATGAGGATATCGCTGCAAAGTTTGATCACTGGCGCTATATGTTAATTTGCTTCTCTTTGATCATTACCGCGTTAGCCTCCAGTTTATTGGTGTTAAAGCATCGCTTCTATTTAGAAAGCACCGCCAATAGCAATAGTATTAATTTAGCCAGCGTATTATTTAACAGTAATCAAAATTGCTTAATAGTGAATACTAGCGGTCGCATCATCAAAGCCAATTTACAAGCAGCTAATACCCTATCAACCAGTATTGAATCACTGTTTGAGCGCAGTTTACAGCGCGTATTGTCATTAGAAGATGAGCAATATAAACAGCTCACTGAAGCCATGCGTGACAATGTCACTTGGAAGCAGGTGGTCAATTTAAATAATGACAACTGCACTATTTCACTATGTTGTCAGCCCAGCTATAAAAATAAACACAGTGAGCAATACTGGCTGGTGACCTTTGAAAACATCACCGAACTTACCCAAGCAAAGCATCAAGCATACCGTTACCAGTTATTATCTGAGAGCGCGGTAGCCACGGCATTAACGGATTCCAGCGGTCAATTACTCAAATATAACCTTAAATTTAAAAACTTAATGGCCCTCGCTGCTGACAGCAATGTCAATATCTTAAGCCTGTTAGGTAAAGACATCACCAAACAATGGGCCGATATCAATAGCCGCATCAGCTTGCAAGGGAAATGGAAGGGCCAAGTAATCGCCAGCAGTGAAACCCCTTTTGCCACTAGCTTAAAAGCCAATATTCGCTCGGAGCATTCTGTCGACGGTGAACACGAGTATTTTATCTGTACTTTTGAAAATCTATTGCCGCAAACAGCGCTAAAACAATTACCTAATCAACAAACGCCACTGAGTTCAATGGTATTGCAGCTTTCAGAATTAGAACTACATTTTAATACCCTAACAGAGTCTAGCCGTGAACAAACCTGCTTATTGATCATGGACATTAACCCTGAGGGGCTCATAAGTCACATCAGTGATATAGACCATTTAGAGCAACGCCAAAAAGACATTGAAATGCAGTTACTCATCGATTTACCCACAGGCTTTCAAATCGCCCATTGGCGTCTAGGCTCTTTGGTGATATTGCTGCCACTAAGTGATTCCGTTCAAGCACACAAATACGCCATGAGCATTATGGATAGATTGGAGCAAAATGAATTAAATGAAGGGATTAATATCGGTATTTCTGGGTATCTAGAGCAGCAGTCTTTTGAACATTATCTCAGTAATGCAGAGGTAGCATTAAGGCGTGCAAAGCAAACCGGTAACCAAAATATTTGCCAAGCCTTTACCCGTAAGGCTCGCTAATCATAGCCAGCCTTATATCATCACTACAGCTAAAGTCTAATTGGCGAATAAGCAACTTATTCGCCAATTTCTAACAGCCCACCTGGCAGTTTGCTTTGAGTAATTTCAATGATACTAGAGCGGCTCATAATAACTTTGTAACGGGCATATTCAAGTGGGCCTTTGCCATCTTTTAGCACTGCAACAAGGTTGACTTGATAGCGCCTTTCTACTGATTCGTTACTGACTTTGCCATCTTGTTCACTATAGATTTTTGCCTTACCACGCTCTAAGTGACGGGCAAATGGCACCAAGCTAAAGTTTACTTGCTCTTGGATTTTGGAGTAGCCGGCTTCAAATTCTTTGTTGGTCACCTTTGAAGCAATACGGTAATGCAGCACCACGGCATCGACTTTATTTTGCCTATGCCGCTGTTTCATTATCTCAGCGACTGCAGCGGGAATATCCTGGGTGCGGATAAAATCCAGCCATACGAACTGCTTAGCAATCACGGCTTGGGTGGTGGTATCCCTTAAAATCTGACTCCAGCGTGGACGTCCTCGCTGAATATAACGCCACATCGCAACCCGTACATCTTCTTTAAAAATTTCACGAAAACCGTATATCACCGCTAAGGTAACCACCAAACTCATGGTTAAGCCGCTAAACACCCCTTGGGCCTTAATGATCAGTGCTGATACCACCATCATCACTAACCCCGTAGCTAATCCCGTCACGAACTTTTTCAAGCCTATGCCTAAAGGTTTTAGCTCCTCCTTTAATACCACACCTTGTTGTATTAAGCGCCTTAATAACAGCATCTTATTTGAAATACGATTAGCATCTTGCTTGGTGCCGGATGAGTTATACTTTCTTTCCTCTTCACGGTAATGATGCTCAGCGCGGCATAACGCCACCAGTTGATCTTTAACATCACTATATTCAGCACTACGCGGCCGATAAGCTAAGGTTTTTAACAGTTGTTGTTCACAAAACCAGGACAGGTAATTGTCAGCATTATTGAAGTAGGATTTGAGCTTTTCATCGCTGGGCTCGTTACGGCGAAACTTTTTAAGTAACTGAGTGACCGACTCACCTAATTCAGTTAATGCGGGATAAAAGTCGTCAGGGTCAGTGATAAGACGTAATTCTTTTGCATCAGTCTCAATGGCTACGGCAAATTGATAGGCAAATAAGTTGAGGTATAAACGGAACTCTTCTTTAGTGCGTTTATTAATACTGGCAAAACGGTTTTGTACTAATGGTAGGTGTAACCCTTGAGAGTAATAAGACCGCCGCCCAAGCATTGCGCTGTGGTAATACTCTTCTTCGTCTAGGGTTTTTTCGCCAACCCCCATTTCTGTGGGTAAGTAAAAATATAAATCAAAGCTGCGCTGCTGCCCAGCCTCCATTTGATGGCTGAATTTAATCGATAATGATTCTTCTTTCTTTACTTTGACTTTAGCCACTATGGAAGTATTTTATCTCAGAGTTTGCCTTGCCTTAACTATAACGAATTTCAGCAGATAAAGGAGGCGTAAATAACTAAAACTATACCATTATTCATGTAAACGGCATGCCCAAAGCATATTGTAGGGCTTAAATTTCATTAAGATATATTTATTATCAATATCCATTTCTAAGACTTGAACAGCTATATGCAGCTGTGTTTGAGTTTGCAACTGAGCCGCTGTGGTTTTAAGCTCTTTGGCGAGGTACTTTCTCAAATAGGAATTATTTTGGTTAAACTGAGCATCGGTTAACACTAAATCTAATTTATAGGTCATGTCACCAACCTCTAGTTCAGTCAAATCGCCATCGAATGTTGCATATTCATGGTTTTTTGAACCTTTGGCATTGTAATAATTCAACTGAATTTGCTTATTTTTAACTGTTAATGCTAAAAATAGTGGTCCATGATCAAGCTCGATTGTATGCTCTTTGTCAGCGCTAAATTCATATAAATCACTCTGGCAATCAAAGGCCCATATATCTCTTGTATCAGCAAACTGCTCTAACATTAACACCGAAATACAAGAGACTACGATGAAACAGACAGTAAAAACAACACGACCAATTCTAGTTAACAAAAAATCTGTTACTGCTTTAACCACAAATATTTACCTTTTTTAGCCACGCAGGCGTTACAAAGCTATGCTGGGCTTGATCCCTCAAAACCTTGATATTATAAAAACGCCAGCGATCGGGTAGGCGTTTTTTCATTACGATGCTGACGGCTTTATTATCTTCAGCCAAAGTGGCGGAAATAGCATCCCAAGGCATGATGGGGCAATTTCTTAACTGATTAGAGATACGGTCTGCAATACTGCTTAAATCTAAATCGATTTCACTGGCTTTAGAGGCATATAAATACAGGTTAGAAACATTGCCTTGTTGAGTTAAAAACTCTCGGCTAGCATCCGGCTTCACCGATTCTTGATTATTAAGGTGTGAATGAACAAAAAATAGTGCGATTAACGTTAGCAAAATAATCACAATATACTGACCATAAGAAATCACCTTATTAGGTGAATCAAATAGGCTATTCTTACCAGAAACGACTTTAGTATAAAGAATGACACCCTGATTGGGGATTAACTCTATTAGCCTGCTATGAGAAGCGCCTAAATAATCCTGAAACAACACAATTATTTGTTGTAAATCTTCTTCTGAAATTTGCTGCTGATGCTGGCCATCAGTGGGGAAAGAGAGGCTTTCGATAGGCACAACTTGTCCGCGATGTTTTGCTAATAAGCTCAACACCCAGAATTCGTTATTATTGAGCTGCCATGTGGTAGCTTTGGATTGGTTGCTAAGCACTTTTTGCTTATCATCAAACCAACAACACCCAATTTGCATGCCTAGTCCATCTCATATTGCTCTATATATCATTAGATTATAGCGGAGCAGTAAATAGTTATTTGTGATCCACACAACTGATAGTCAGACAAGATTAAAATTCGTGAACTACGCCGCGAAATTTCGACATAAATCAACTCCAACGGCCCGCAAAAGCATACAACTGTTAACCAAGTTGCATAAAAATCACACCGAAACCAACACAGATCAACATTAACCGATACTTAGTAACACCACCCACCACCCCTAGCGAACATAAAAATCATTTTCAATAGTTGGCGAGCTTTTTTTTGCGCTAATTTTGTATCAATAAAGCTGTATTATTAAGCAAAAAAAACCGAGCATAGCTCGGTTTCTGATATGACGATTTTTTTAAGGGCGCTTGCCCCAAAAACTAATTAGAATGCATACAACAAAGTCATATTGGTTTCAGTATCAGTACTCTTTTTATCTTCAAGTGGTGCATCGTTATAACGCACAATAACAGCAAACTTCATTGCCAATGCACCAATGATATTAGCCGTTAGCGCAGTTTCAGAGCGGCCTTCTAAGTTGTCACCGTAATCGGCAACAAACAGTTGGCTAAAAGTTGAGCTATCGGTAATTTTATAGGTAAAGTTCATCATACCATGAGCAACAACACTGTCCTCAGTGTCATAACCTAATGCCAATGATTGCTCATCATCTAATTGCTTATAGATATAACCTGGACCGATTTCTGCACTCAAAAAAGCTCTTTCATTATCAATAAACTTGTAACCATAACCCGCTGAAGCAATCATTTTGTAATCAAAACCAGTAAAAGGATCGGCTTCATAGTTTGCGGTGATATACATATAGCTTTTTTCGTCGAACTGATAGTTGCCTTGAACACCGGCATAGTAACGTTTAGCAGTATTTTCACCAGAATCTTCTTTATACAAACCTTCTAGCAGGTATGCATTCTCCCAATTGCCTAATTCTTGTTTCAAACCTAAACGCGCTTTAACTGAAGAAGTATCGGTATTACCCGTTGTTAGTGTTGCGCCTAATTCAGCCTCACCAGCGAAGGTTTTATCACCTTCAACAAAGTCTGCACCAGCATGGGCAGCAAACGGCATAGCTAAAGTTACAGCTGCAGCAAGTAGCAATTTTTTCATGTCATCAAGTCCTTTAATTACAATAGTTTCAAACTCACCCCAAAAATCGAACCGAATTCTAACACTTTGATAGCGAAAATGAAAAAAACTACTCACCTATTAAAGCGATTAATACAAAACCCTAAAAACCATTTTCTATAATCTCTTGTGCTGCATCAGCTTAGCGCTGCCAAATTATCACTAAGCCATCACTAGGCACTTTTGCTGCCAACGCCCACTGCGCCAGCGCCATAACATCAATAAGCCCCTAACCCACTCGTCCACAGCCAAAGCGCACCAAATGCCTACTAAGCCTAAATCTAAATGTACTCCTAAAAAGTATGCCCCAGGCACAGCAATACACCACATAGATAAAAGGCCGATAAAAAATGGGAAACGAGCGTCGCCACTGGCTCTTAAGGCATTAATGACGACCAGATTAAATGTCCGACCAGGTTCCATTAATAGAGTTAGAATAAATAGCTGACCAACCATAGTAAGGATATCTTGGTCCTTGGTAAAAAAGGCCACTAAATGCTCGCCAAAAGCAGCAGCTAATGCCGCCACTATAGTGGTGACGATTAGCCCTATCTTGAGTGCTTTATACATTTGTGCTTCAGCAGCTTGATATTGTTTGGCGCCTATCATATGACCAATAATAATCTCATTACCAATGCCAATAGATAAGCCGAATAACAAGATAAACATACAAATTTGGAAGTACAAAGCTTGTGCTGCGAGGGCTTTATCGCCCATTAATCCCACAAAGGCGGTCACCACCATAAATTGCAGCATCCAAGAAATATTTTCTCCCGCTGCAGGCAGTCCGATATGAAAAACTTTATTAAGAAGCTGCTTTTTAGGTTTGATAATTTCAAGCAGTTTAAGTTGGATTTTGGTGTACTTAACAAATAAGTAAGCCATTAATGTCATGCCAACTAAGCGCCCTACAACCGTGCTAATAACCACACCTGCAACGCCCATTTGCGGCAAACCAAACCAGCCGTAAAGTAACAGCAAGTTGCCGCAAAAGGTAATCACATTCATCAGTAAAGTGACCCACATGGCTTGTTGGGTAAAGCCATGGGCTCGCATCCCTGCAGCAAGACACATTGCCATCGCCTCAGGTATTAAACAAATACCGACAATTTGCAGGTAAAGTTTACCATCTGGGATCAGCTCAGCAGGTAAATTCATTAGATGTAGAATTAATCCTGCACCACTAAATACCCCTAATGCCGCAACCACACCCACTAATAAATTAAACCCTATCGACGAGTAAACAACGTCGCTAGCCGTTGCCTTATTATTGGCACCGAGATATTGAGTGATCACCACACTGGCACCAATACTGACGAAGCTAAAAAGCGTAATCGATAGCTCAAATACCATGTTGCCCACTGACAGTGCGGCAACCCCTTGATAAGAAACTCGGCTAATCATTAATGTATTTAAAGCTGCGGTCAAAAAGTGCAACGCAAAGTCAAAAAATAATGGCCAAGTGAGGGAGAAAAGCGATAACTGGGCATTGGGTTTAGCGTGCATACGTCATATTCAATATAGGTAAAAGGTTAGTCAGTTCCTTCTAAAGCTTAACAATAATTTATGAGATTTCGCCCAGCTTATTGTCAATATGAAATTAAGTCCGTTTTTAAGGGCGGCGATATTGCGCTATTTACCTAAGGGATACAAGTGGTTTTAGAAAAAAAGCCATAAAAAAACCCAACGCGAAAGGTTGGGTTTTTAGTACTATTATTAATCAATTAGTTACACAAAAAGCAGCAGTAAAAAACCATTGAACATCTTGTATGCACTATTGAGTAAGTTAGTTAATTTGCGGATCTAACTCACCAGATTGATACGCTTTGTACATTGCTTGTAGTGACTTAGGCTTAATTTTAGAACCCATGCCAGCACAGCCAAACGCTTCATAACGTGTGGTACAAATGTCAGCCATTGCTTCCATTGACGCTTTTAAGAATTTACGTGGATCAAATTCAGCTGGGTTTTCAGCTAAGAATTTACGTACTGCACCTGTTGATGCTAAACGTAAATCGGTATCGATATTCACTTTACGCACACCATGCTTAATCCCTTCAACGATTTCCTCTAAAGGCACGCCGTAAGTTTCTGGGATTTCACCGCCGTACTGGTTAATGATCTGCAGCCACTCTTGTGGTACTGAAGACGAACCATGCATGACTAAGTGCGTGTTAGGAATACGGGCGTGGATCTCTTTAATACGGTCAATACGCAGCACATCACCCGTTGGACGTTGGCTGAACTTATAAGCACCATGGCTAGTACCAATCGCAATAGCTAAAGCATCTACATGAGTGTCAGATACAAAACGCGCCGCTTCTTCAGGGGTTGTTAGCATTTGCTCCATCGTTAAGATACCAGCAGCACCGATACCATCTTCTTCGCCTGCTTCGCCAGTTTCTAAACTGCCTAAGCAACCGATTTCACCTTCAACAGATACACCACAAGCATGTGCGAAAGCAACAGTGCGACGAGTTACATCAACATTGTATTCGTATGACGCTGGCGTTTTACCGTCAGCCATCAAAGAACCGTCCATCATCACAGATGACATACCTAATTGGATTGAACGCTGACAAATATCAGGATCAGTACCATGGTCTTGGTGAATACATACTGGAATATCTGGATACTGCTCAAGTGCGGCAGCCATCAAATACTTAAGGAACTGTGGACGAGCATATTTACGCGCACCCGCTGATGCTTGCACGATAACAGGGCTGTCAGTCGCTTCAGCTGCTTGCATAATTGCACGCATTTGTTCTAAGTTATTTACGTTAAATGCTGGAACACCGTAACCGTGTTCTGCAGCATGATCTAGCATTTGTCGTAGAGATATTAAGGCCATTTTTTACTCCAAAAATAGGGTGATTACTCACCTAGGTCGCTATCGCTTGGATTGATTTTTATACCCTTACATCTTGCTAATATCCGATGTAAAAGTGCTTGTTAACTTATGTCAGCAAGCACTCAAACAGTAAACTAGCAAGTATAAGAGCGGTTTTTTTCTAATTATTATCGGTTTCGTACTACAATTTTTACTCGTTATTCGCGATAAACCACGACTCATCTTGACTCAGTTGTGCCGAGATAACTCTGATAATCGCGATTAAATTCGCCGCTTAAGCTATTAATGCTTATTATTTGCCGCGTTGTTCGAGCATAGCAACGGCTGGTAACTCTTTACCTTCAAGGAATTCCAAGAACGCGCCGCCACCTGTTGAGATATAAGAGACTTTGTCTGCTATATCGTATTTATCCACTGCCGCTAAAGTATCACCACCACCCGCAATTGAAAATGCACTTGAATCGGCAATCGCTTGAGCGATACGCTTAGTCCCTGCGCCAAACTGATCAAATTCAAATACGCCCACTGGGCCATTCCATACTACAGTGCCTGCAGCTTCAATGATTTTTGCTAATGCTTCAGCGCTATCGGGGCCGATATCAAAAATCATATCTGTGTCAGCAACATCCGCCACTGACTTTAAGGTTGCCGCTGCAGTCGGGCTAAACTCACTGGCAACAACAACATCTGTAGGGACAGGGATATCGCCGCCACGGCTTTGTGCATTGGCCACTAAACGCTTAGCCTCATCAACTAAGTCAGCTTCAAAGAGTGATTTACCCACTTGATGGCCTGCTGCCGCAACGAAAGTATTAGCAATACCACCGCCTACAACTAACTGATCAACTTTAGTTGATAAGCTTTCAAGTACCGTTAGCTTAGTTGATACTTTTGAGCCACCCACAATGGCCACCATTGGACGAGCTGGATTATCAAGTGCTTTACCTAATGCAGCTAGTTCACCTGCAAGTAGCGGGCCAGCACAAGCAATAGGCGCATGTAGACCAACGCCATGGGTTGATGCTTGTGCGCGATGAGCGGTGCCGAAGGCGTCCATTACGTATACATCACATAATGCAGCCAATTTTTTAGCTAATGCTTCATCGTTTTTCTTTTCGCCGATATTAAAGCGCACGTTCTCAAACACAACCACTTCGCCAATGTTCGCAGCAACACCATCAAGGTAATCAGCAGCTAAAGTCACTGGGCAGTCTAATGCCGCTTGTAAGTAGTTAACCACTGGTTGCATAGAAAATTCAGCGTTGAATTCGCCTTCTGTTGGGCGCCCAAGGTGAGACATCACCATCACTGCGGCGCCTTTTTCAAGGGCCAGCTTAATTGTCGGTAAAGCAGCGCGTAAACGTGCATCACTGGTCACAACACCGTCACTGACTGGCACGTTAAGATCTTCACGAATAAGCACACGCTTATTGGTCAAATCCAACTCACTCATATTGATAATAGCCATGGAGATATTTCCTTTTAATTTAAAAACAAAGCTGCTGTTACAATTGAGCGCTTTACCTCATAAGATAAAGCGCTCAATTAATATAAATTAATTACCGTTATTTTTAGCGCAAATCATCGCTAAACTGGTATCAAGCATTCGATTAGCAAAGCCCCATTCATTGTCACACCACAGTAATAGCTTCACTAAATGCCCTGCGCTGACGCGTGTTTGGGTACCATCGACGATACTGGAACGGGGATCGTGGTTAAAATCACACGATACTAATGGTTCATCAGTATAACCCAAAATAGCATTAAAACGACCGCTGGCGGCATGCTCTAGCACATGATTTACACTGGCAATATCAACCAGTTTATCAACGGTGACTGATAAGTCGATTGCGGTCACATTGATGGTTGGAACACGCACTGAGATCGCTTCAAACTTGTCTTTCATGTGCGGTAAAATCCGCTCGATGCCACGGGCAAGTTTAGTATCAACCGGTATAATTGACTGACCTGCTGCGCGGGTTCTACGTAAATCATCATGGTAGGCATCAATCACTTGCTGATCGTTCATCGCTGAATGAATTGTTGTAATTGCGCCGCTTTTTACTTCAAAGTGCTTATCCAGTACATCGATGATTGGCACGATGCAATTGGTGGTGCAAGATGCATTTGACACCACAGTATGATGCGGCTGAAGTAAGTGGTCATTAACCCCAAATACGATAGTGCCATCAACATCTGCAGAAGATGGGTGACTTATTAACACTTGTTTGGCCCCTGCATAGATGTGGGCTTCACAGGCTTGCCTTTCAATTAAGCTGCCACTGCACTCATACACTATATCGATGTCTAATTCGGCCCAAGGTAATTTACTGGCGTCAGCTTGGTGAAATAATTGGATGACATCATCACCAATATGTAATTGGTCTTCATGCAATTTAACGCTGTTTTGAAAGCGGCCATGGGTGGTGTCATATTGGGTTAAATGACTGATAGCAGCAGGTTTAGCAAGCTCGTTAATGGCAACAATTTGGATCTGTTGACGTTTACCCGATTCGTATAAGGCACGTAAGATTGAACGGCCTATTCGGCCATAACCATTGATAGCAACTCGGATCATTGAGGGTTAAGCTTCCTCTTAACAGTACTCAGCAGAATTTAGAAAAAAAACGGCCTGCAAGTGATTGCAGGCCGCCATTATACAGATTAAAAGGCTAAAAGTTTACCCTTTAATTGAGTCGCTTAGGGATTAACCTAATGAGTTAACCGTATTAACGACATTCTCAACAGTAAAGCCGAAGTGTTTAAGTAAGTCGCCACCTGGCGCTGATTCACCAAAGGTCGACATACCAACCACTGCGCCATTGAAACCAACATACTTATGCCAGAAATCAACGTGAGCTGCTTCAATCGCAACACGCTTAAGTACTGATGAAGGTAATACAGACTCTTTATACGCAGCATCTTGCTTATCAAATACATTCGTAGATGGCATAGACACTACGCGAACCTTTTGACCTTTTTCAGTCAATGCTGCTGCCGAGTCTAATGCAAGTTGTACTTCACTACCTGTGGCAATCAAGATAACGTCTGCTGTGCCTTCACAATCAGCAAGTACGTAACCACCTTTAGCAACATTGGCTAACTGCTCAGCTGTTCGCGCTTGTGCTTTTAGGCCTTGGCGGCTAAAGATTAATGAGGTTGGCGACTTGCGCGTTTCAATTGCAGACTTCCAAGATACCGCTGTTTCAGCAGCATCACATGGGCGCCAAACCGTCATGTTTGGCGTCATGCGTAAGTTAGCTAATTGCTCAACCGGTTGGTGAGTTGGACCATCTTCACCTTGACCAATTGAATCATGGGTGTAAACAAAGATGTTTTGAATGCCCATCAGTGCAGACATACGTACCGCATTACGCGCATATTCCATAAACATCATGAAAGTTGCACCATAATTGATAAAACCGCCATGTAATGATGCACCATTCATGATGCCGCTCATACCAAATTCACGTACACCGTAGTAGATGTAGTTACCGGCAGCGTCGTCTTGAATACCTTTTGAACCAGACCAAAGGGTTAAGTTTGAACCCGCTAAGTCAGCACTGCCGCCTAGTAATTCAGGAAGCATTTCGCCGAAGAAACCAATGGCATTTTGTGATGCTTTACGACTGGCAATGCCTTCTGCTTTATCTTGACACTCTTGGATAAATGCTTGAGCTTTAGCTTCAAAATCAGCTGGTAAGTCACCGTTTAATACACGGCGCTCAAATTCAGCAGCAAGTGCTGGCTCTGCCGCTTTATAAGCTGCAAATTTTTCATCCCATGCTTTTTCGTTAGCAATACCAACTTCTTTAGCATCCCAACCTTGGTAAACATCAGTAGGAATTTCAAATGGGGCATGTGGCCAACCAAGGAACTCACGAGCTGCTGCAATTTCAGCATCGCCAAGTGGCGCGCCGTGACAGTCATGGCTACCAGACTTGTTTGGCGAACCAAAACCAATGACAGTTTTACAACAAATCATTGTTGGTTTGTCTGTTACTGACTTAGCTTCTTCGATTGCAGCGCGAATAGCATCACTGTCGTGACCATCAACATCAGCAATAACATGCCAGCCGTATGATTCAAAACGCTTAGGCGTATCGTCAGTAAACCAACCTTCAACGTGACCATCGATAGAAATACCGTTGTCATCCCAGAATGCGATAAGTTTACCTAGACCTAAAGTACCCGCTAATGAACAAGCTTCATGGGAGATACCTTCCATTAAACAGCCATCGCCTAAGAAACAATAAGTGTTGTGATCAACAATGTCGTGACCTGGACGGTTAAATTGTGCTGCTAAGGTTTTTTCAGCAATCGCCATACCGACAGCGTTACTGATACCAGCGCCTAAAGGACCGGTTGTGGTTTCAACACCCGGTGTGTAACCAAATTCCGGGTGACCCGGCGTTTTAGAATGCAGCTGACGGAACTGTTTTAGTTCTTCAATCGGAAGTTCGTAACCCGATAAATGCAGTAAAGAGTAGATAAGCATTGAACCATGACCATTTGATAAGATGAAACGGTCGCGATCGGCCCAGTTAGGATTGGTTGGGTTATGCTTTAAAAAATCATTCCATAACACTTCAGCAATATCTGCCATACCCATTGGTGCGCCTGGGTGTCCAGAATTTGCTTTTTGAACGGCATCCATACTTAACGCACGGATTGCGTTGGCGAGTTCTTTACGAGATGACATGCTCTCTCCTGCTTGTTGATGATGAGGTCTAGCGGGCAATTGTGGGGACATATTTTCCCCTACTCAGCGATGGGACGCAAATTATAATTAAATATAAGTAGCAATTTTTTATCCCGAGCAATACTGCTTACACCTGACGATATTATTAATGGCTCGATTTATACCATGTTATCGGTAACATTTAAATCACATTTACACCAATAATTAACATTTTGTAAAAGTTGAACTTTGGATGCGTTGGGGAGGCAATAGCTGAAATGATAACGGGAAGGAAAAAAAGGCCAACATCCTTGTTGGCCTTATAAAGGTAATTAAACAATAAGAAGTACTGCCACAAACCCGATTAATTATATGACTTGATAATTCATCGGGCTGATATTAACAGCGAGTTTACAGTTAGTTTTTAAGCTATTTCTGAACACGTTTACGTTGGCGAATACAAGCCATGATAAGTAACATCATCCAACCCATACCCATAGCACCACCGCTACTGCTTTTAGTTGGTTCTTCGATTACCGGAGGTATAACCTCTGGCGCTGCGGCAACCGTGAGTGTGAACATGCTAAATGCTGATAACTCACCATCCGTTGCTGTCACTTTAATTTCAAATGTTCCCGCTTCAGTCAAGCTGCCAGATAAGCTCATGCCATCAATGCTTAATGTATCTAAGCCTGACACGCTATAAGTCAGAGTGTCATTTTCGGCATCAGCAAATACATCTGTTAAATCAACACTGAATGCAACACTGCCTGAGTCAGTAAGCTCAGTTTCAACATCGCTAAGTGGATTAGCCACTGTTGGAGCGGTATTAACAGGTACTTCAACTGGAGCCAAACCTTCAACTTTAATCAGTGTGCCACCAATGTTACGCACTAAGCTTGACGTTGTCCCCAGTTCTAGTAAGCCGTAGTAAACCTCACCTTCTTCTAGCGGAGTTAAGGTTTGACTGTCATCAAGATAGCCATTAACTGTCATGCTGACATCAAACTCTTCGTCTTGGGCAACAGTACTTGGCGCATCAATGTCGAAACTGGCTTGAGAAGAATAATTAACATGAGTCACTCGCACTGTAACGTCATCAGGCTCATCAGCGACTGTGCCTTCATAGTTATGCGCAAGTATCCAGTAATTACCTGTGGTAGGTGTTGGAATAATACACTGTTCGTTAGAGTCAATTTCACCACTGATACACACTAATGAGTAATACAGTTCGCTTGCATCCGCTTTACCATCATTGTTCTCATCAATACCCACATATAAGTCCATGTCAGGTGAAGTTGTATCTGTGATTTCAACCACTAAACGTTTGGTATAGGGTTTAACAACAGTCGTTGTGGTAAATAACACCTCTTGATTGTATGCAGGGCTGTTACGCTCAACATCATTAGATGCACCGATCGCTGTGCCGCTAAAGCTTTGTGATTTAAATAAACCAAAGCCGTTAACTTGCAGATCATTACTACCAGATGTAACGATGTCATTGATCTCGATTGTATTATCTAGGTTGTTTAACTTAGCTGAAACGCTATCTACGATTTGCCCCGCTTTAAAGCCAATAGTGGCCTGTAAGTGAGTATCACTCATGTCATCAGCTGAATTCTTTAGATTAATGTAGCCATGCACCCATTCATCAACTAACTCTGCATTAGCGATAGCCTTGATCGTCAATACTTGAGACTCACCAGCGTTAAGTGCAAATGATGAAGGTGACACTTCAAAAGTAAAGCCATCATTTAAGTACTCATAACCCACTGTCCAGTTACTGCTTTTCGTCGCTGTGACTTTACGTGTCCAAGTACAATTTGAAATACACTCATTGTTAACCATCGAGCTTGTATTCAAATCACCTGGGTTACCGTCAATCGATGGGTTAGCTGCAAGATATTCTTCTTTAGTGATATCCATTAATAAACCCGCTTTTAGGGCATCATTAATACGGATACTACCGGCACCTTGAGTGAAGAAATCAGAGCGCTGTTTAACACCGTCATAGTCATCATCTTGGTAAGTCACCTGATAAGCTGTAGACATAATAGCCATTTGCGCTTGCGCAGGCGTCCATAGAGGATAAGCTGATTTGATCAAGGCAAGTGCGCCAGCAACATGCGGGCTTGCCATGGATGTCCCAGAGAATGACACATAAGGAATATGGCCAATCTCACCTTCAAATACTCTGTCCTCTGCATTTGCAGCATAGATATCCACACCCGGTCCAGCAATATCAGGAGCAAAAATATTCGGATATGGCAGGTTTGGTCCGCGAGAAGTAAATGCGCCGGCAATATCACCCAAACTATCATCAGTGCTGGTTACACTGGCAGCTATTGCTGCTTGGTGATCAGTCCCAGTTGCTAACCAGTCAGTCAATAATTGGCCGTCAACATCATTTAAATGAATAGCTGGAAGTACGTGGTTATCATCATTTACCGTATCTGCACCACCTTCCAAGTTAATCAAAATCATGCCACCCGCACCGGCATCTCTGACAATAATACCTTTACGTACACGAGCGTTAAGGCCACGTTCACAGACAACAATTTGATCGCTAGTAAATGTGTCTGCTTCAAAAGGCTCAGTACACATAGCATTGGCTTCATCATAATCTTTAGCCTGAACCACCTTACCGGTAAAGCCTTTGGTAACACCACGGCCCGATAAATCAGCCAGAGAAGTGCCACCAACAGAGGTGAAATCAGTCAAACCTTTCTCGTCAAAACTCAGGTTATGGCTATAAGCTGCTACGGTTGTTACCCAAGGCGCATTACCAGGAGAGCCAATTGTGCTCGCTGTAGGTCCTGCGTTACCAGCTGCTGTTGCCACATGAATACCAGCTTCACGCGCATTTAGGAATGCCTCAGCGCTTACTGAATCCCAAGGGTCAGTTGCAGAGCCGCCAACTGAATAATTAAGTACTTGCACGCCATTTTCAATGGCATGCTCAAGAGCTTGAATCGTAAATTCAGGGTAACAAGAGCCTACATCGTCACATACTTGGTAAGAGACGATATTGGCATGGGGGGCCACGCCACTAATCGCAGGAAATTCAAAGGCACTTTTTTCGGCAATGATATTGCCATCTTCTTCTTCCACTTGAAGGTAATAATTAACGTTTTTAACGACGTTACCTGCTGCCGTAGATGCCACATGTGAGCCATGTCCGTGGAAGTCATAACCCACTTTAGCTTTATCAGCTAAGTCATCATATGATGGGTCTTCCAGATTATCGGCCGTTGAGGCACGATAGTCGATAAGTTCAGGGTAGCTCACAATACCAATCAGTTTGTTGTTACAAAATTTAGGGTATTGCTGACAATCGCCAAAGTATTGATTTTCGCCATTTGGATTAACAAATACATGGCCATCATCGCCCACTTCTTTGAATGAGGGATGCGTAGCGTTAATGCCGGTATCCATAATACCGACAATAATCCCTTCACCTTTGGTACCAGGGATATCATTGACACCTTGCCAAACTTTTTTGGCTCCGATAAATTCAGGTCCTGTAGAAGTCTGAATATAATGCATACCGACAGGTTCAACACTGTATACATCTTGATCTTTTTGGATGGTTTTAACTTCACTGGCATCAAGCTGCAGTGCAAATGCATTAGCAACTACTTGATATTGTTGTGTTGGCTTTAAAGTACGGTTAAGTTTACCGCTTAACCTTTGGGTAATTTGTGTCTGCTTTGACTCAAGGTAGCGTTTATAGCTCACACTGGCTTGAGATTTAAGATTTAATACGCCCGCTGTAGTTTTGTTACTTTGATTACTTTTGATGCTGGTTGCGGCATAGCCTGTAACCGAGCCATCGTAACTTGCTAGCGCGCTATCTTTTAAACGGACAAAGTACAGTCCGTCAGTACGCATTTTACCGGCACGTTCTAGTTTTATTTTTTCTAGGCCAGGATTGATGCTGTTAAGCGGTTTGCCTGAATCAGCATGGCTAGAAAATGCCAATACTGAACTCACAGCACTAAGAACCAAATATCTACTACTTAATTTCATTTGATAACCTATTATTCTTTTTATAAAGGGAAAGCCGAATTCGGCTTTCCCTACCAGGGTTAAACAAGCAAGTGTTTAGCCAGTTAGAAACGACGACGCAGTGCGATAAGACCTGCGAACAGCAGAGATAACATACCTAAGCTACCACCACTGTCTTTTTCATACGTTGACTCTACAGTTAACGTATGGCTCACTTCATTCACACCGTCAGAAGCCGTAACAGTTAGTTGATGACTACCTTCACTATCAAGTTCACCCGTGATTTGAGTGCCAGCGATAGCCAGTGCAGTAAAGCCTGAACCTTCAACTGTGTAGCTTAAGCTGTTACCTTCGACATCCATAAACAGTCCATCGATATCCATGGTAAAGCTTGCTGAATCGCCTTTTTTGAAGGTCAATTGAGGAGTCGGCATAGCAGCGGCAACGTCTTCATCAACTACTGGCGCAATATCATTCACGTCCGTGACCATCACCTTAATGCTTTCGGTTTCACCAACTGTGTTGCCTTTTTGAGCAAGGATTTTAAGTTCAAATTCTTGGTTATTCTCAAAATCAAGCGCTGATGGATTAACCACGTATAACTCATGAGTTTCTTGGTCAATCGCAAAAGGCGTACCTGTAACTGAATTAACGATATGCAATTCAAGCGGCTCAAAGTCTGTTGAACCGTAAGTAAAGAAGCCCTGAGTATCCAGCTCAATCTTTCCTAAAACAGTATTCATTTCAGCGCCTTCTGCAACGCTAAAGACTTGGTTAGCCTGTGCTCTTGCAACAATAGAACCATCATCATCTACCATTGCGTTATAGCCAATTTGCATAAAGTCATCGTTTACACTAACAACCATGAAATCTTTCGGTGCAGGGATCTGGCCGATACCACCTAAATCAGATGCGCCCACTGAAGCGATATAAACCTCTTCACCTGGTTGAGCAGTATAGGTTGGTGAAAACGCTAGCTCGCCAACTTCAGCATCTTGACCCATTGCCGCAAAACCAACATGAACAGAGCGGTCATTTGCTACATCGGTACACACATCCATGCCGGTAAACCAATCAAAGTAACAAGACTCTTCAACTGCATAATTACCACCTTTAATCGGGTTAAATTGTGCAATTGGTTCGTATTGTTCTTTACCTGTGTGGCGGTCGGTTTGAATATGGAAACCAAAGTTTTGGTCAAAATCTTCTACGCTATCAAGCTCGTGGTGATATAGGTCTTCAAGACAAACCTGAGAAACGATATTTTTGCCATTATTGGTAAAATACGTTGGTAGGGTAGATTCTTTCATACGACCATTTGGGTTGGTGTAGTCATAAGCAACGCTGTAATCAATTACATATGTCGCTGGTTGACCTTTGGCATTTAACGCAATACGTGGTTGATTGACCTGCTGCGCTTCATCCCAAATCGTGCCATCTGAAAAACTCTCATTCCAACCATTTTCTAAAACAACCGATTCAAGAAAAAGATCATAAGCAAATAGCTGTGGGCCACGCTCTTGAAAGTTAGCCAGTGCCACATCAGCGCGGTCAAATAAGCTCACCGCAATATTGAGTTTCTTACCTGAAACCGTACACATGGCATCATCAAAAATAGCGCCACCAACAGCTTTGATTTTATGACCTTTAACATTTTCTAAATCAGGTCTAACGGTACGGTTTTGTAAAATTAACGGATAAGCTTGAAAGGTTGTTTCAGTCTTAGAATCATTAATGAATGAAGCCACATAACCTTGATAACTGCCATTACCAAACTCATCATCAGGGTATAATTCACGACCCCAAGCTAAGTGATTCCATTCTGTTTGGAAAGTGTCTGGGTTCCAACCTAGATAAGTCGGAAACTCAATCGCGTTTGGGCGTTTAGTAATCGAGGTGCTGTGACGCGCTTTTACCATCCAACCAAGGTTAAGCTCAGGCTTTCCTTCAGACATTAAGCTAATGTAACCATTTAGCTCAGTTGCTTTTAAGTTAGCGTCAGTATGATCCGCAGTGCTCATCAACGGCCATTGTGGCAGTTTATTAGCATCAACTATCATAGACACAGGAATAACCACACTTGAATTAGCAGGGATATTCACTGATTCAGGCAAGTTAAGTGTTAATGCTTCATGGGCAGCTTTATCACCGACCATTTTAAACGATAAGCTGTAGGTCTGAGCGGTATCTGAGACATTGCGAACAGTGATATTCTTATGAACTGTTTTAGTATCTGCAATTTCATGCATACCAAATTGAACATAAGGTTGATTTGAAGCGCTTTCCCAAGCCACTAAAGGCGAGCTGATTGCAGCATCTAAATCTTCAACACCATGACCAATAGAATAGATTTCAGCAGGGGTAATTTCATCACTTTCTAAAATACTATCGATATTAGCAGTGTTAGCTAAAACAGCTTTAATTTCAGCAGGACCAAAACCTGGGAACTGACTTTTAATCACCGCAGCAGCGGCAGCAATTCTTGCAGCACCTGCCATAGAGCCAGAGCGCATACCGTACTTAGCTGCAGTTTCATCTGCATTGGAAATATGCACCACTGGCTGATTGTCAGTGAAAGTGACAATTTCAGGCTTTAAGGTTTGTGAGCCACGCACTGGGCCCATTGCAGCCCATTCAGGTACAACAAGTGTTTCACCATCGTCAGCATAGTTTACTGCACCAACAGTAATTGCCGAAGTCGCACTACCTTCTGCAGAAATCCAGTTACGGTGTTTAGCTTCAGCGTCACCATAAAGTGAATACTCAGCTAAATCTCCAGCATGAGTGACTACAGTCATACCTTGAGCTGATACACGTTCAATCATCAATTGCAGTAAGCTTACCGAGGCATTACCATCGATATCAAAGAATGCACCCGCGCCAGAAGCCTCTAGTAATGCAATATCGATACGGTCACTAATATCACCATCTTGGTTAGGGTCAAGAGCATGCTCAAAGGCTTGAACAAGTTTATCTAATGAAGGTCCTGACGCCGTAATATAAGTAGGGTCCCAACTTGCGCCCGATACGTTATAGACTTTATAAGCATGAAGTGATGCACCAGGTGCAAGTTGATGCACGATACTCGCAAGCTCTGTGCCCATACCTGTTGGATATTCCCAACCATTCCAATCCACATAGCTAAGATTTTGATCAATTGGGTTAGCGTCATTACCATAGTTTTCGCTTGAAAAATCCCAACCACCTGCAACTACCGCTGTAGGGAAGCCGCTATATTCAATAGCGCCATTTTCTAAGGCTTCTAAATAACTGCCAGCCGGTGGAGGCGTTTCAGGGTCATTATTTTCGCCATAAACACCTGAACCACCAAATATTGGTAAAGTGTAATCAATACCGGTAGAAATGATTGCAACGCTAACACCAGCACCAGCCGATTCATTGCCAGTATATGGAGAAAGTAAGGTCACATCTTCCTCAGCCATTACTGTAGCATTTTGCTGAACAGACTGAGTCGCTTCAGTTTGCTTAACGCTGCTAGTATTGCTGGCACTGAAAATACGTTGCACTGCATCAAGCGCCTTAACTTGAGCAACTGAGCCGCTTTGCAGTTCAACATTGATTATATTCGCTACTAACCCTGAACGCGCTGTTAATATTGCCTGCGGATCAATGGCTTTAATTTGGTTGAATACTTGATCTTGTAATTTGCTAACTTCAGCAAGGCGTTGCGTGTAATCGCGTTTATCACCTTGGCGCTCGATAGCTGCGGCATTTGTTAAATATAGAGTATAGGTCGCGCGTTCTTGCTGCTGAGCGCTACCATATGCTGATACTGATTCGGTCTGAGCATTCGCATGTAGAGCACCCGACAGAATGGCGGTTGAGACGCATAATGCGAGCGTGCATTTATTAAATTTCATTTCCATTCCTTCACGTTATTTTTTGTTATTCGGCCTTTTTCAGGCTCTAACCAATTAATAACGTGCAAGGAACATTGTCACAACAACCTCAGATTCATTTAATACTCATATTTATATCTGCGCTTGTCTAGCTTATATCTTTTAATTATCTTTTTTATTTAAATACAGACAGTTAACTACGCAAAACATAACACTAACAACACTAGTTAGAGGCGATAACCAACAACATCGGCCTCGTTAGCAACCTTTAATGTTAACAATAAAGACTGTTCATCAGCGCTTGATAAACCAAAAAACTTGCGCACTGTATTCGCTGGAAATGACATCACAGTTTGTATCTCGCCAGCAGCGTTGATTCGTTGGATCAGGTCTTGTTTTACTGTGCGTTCGACGAAATATACAAAGCCATCTTCATAGTAAAATGAGCCAAAATCATATTTAGCTAAACGATCGGTAATCTGGCTAACTTCATTAGTATTGGCATCAAAACGCCAAATACCATTTAAATTAAACTTCGACATATACAGTATATCTGGGGACTCACCTTCAACAGCATAATTCCCTTGGCCAAACTTAATTGGCTGTAATTTATCATCAAGTGAATAACGATAAATGCCACTACTCTCATTTTCAGTGCCTTTAAAATAGATAGCCTTGCCATCTTTAGACCAACTGATGTTTTCGGCTGCAAGATCGCCAATATCAACTCTTTCAAATAGTTCCGACTGAATATTACCTAAATATAAGGTTTGTTTATCATTACGGTTGATGGTGACGGCAAACATCTCACTGGTGGGCGATACCCCCACGACCCCTGCATTCCCCATGCTTTTAGTCAGGTTTTTACTAGTGACTTGGTTATTTTTCCAGGTGGACCACAATTTTGAACGATTTGACAAAAATAAAATATCACCAGTCTTTTTTGAATAACGGGCATACATGTCTCGTGAAGATGAGGAGATTTTTCGCAGTACTTTTTGGTTTTGATAGCTCAGTTGTGCAATATACTCTTTTGAAATGTGCTCGCTAATAAATAGCGTCTCGGTCACATCGGAATAAGTGACGCTACTGATTAAGCCAGTAAATGGAATGGTATGCTGAACATTACCTAACAGATCAATTTTAGAAATCACTAAATTTGATCCTTCAATATGATTCACATAAAAGCTGTCATTTTGATAACTAAAGTCATAGTCAATAATACTGACACTATTCGCTATTAAATCAACAACATCACTTTCACCACGTTTTAATAGCAGGCTCATTTGAAGTGATGAACTTTTTTCTCTGATAAACGCAATTTCATCATTATTGGTCAATTGATGAGGCGAAAAGTCTACCTCGTTTTTACCGGGCTTGGTTAATTGTGTACTTTGCTTTGTCGACATCGAATATGAAAACAAAGCCACTCTATCAGTTAATTGCTTCGCAAAAATAAGTGTATCTTCATCATTTTTTGACCAGCTCAGTACTCGTTTAAATGGCAAATAAAAGCAGCCCTCAGTCACAAGATCATCGGTATTTTGCTGTAAATGCCTTACTCTTACTTGGCAAACACCACTAGCTAAAACTCGCACGTAAGCCAGTTTTTGATCGGACGGCGACCAAGCGGGAGAAGCTTCTTCACTATCGACAAACGAAATTAATTTCAGTGGCGAGTCATTGTTATTAAGCTCTTTAATATAAATTTTGCCCGGTTGCTGACCATTACGCCATTGCATCGCAAGGTATTTGCCATCATTGGACACGGCAATATGCTCTTCAACCCCTTCAAAATTGGTCACTTTACTTTTTATTGGTGACGCCAAAGCGGCTGCGGCTTCAGGCTCTGTAAAAGATTTGATAAATTGATAAGCGGAATAACTGAGTAGTATCACAAATGCGAGCACAAAAACTGCCAACACGGTATGTTTACGGCCTGCCTTTTTGTGAGTGATATCTGAAAGACTCGTCTCCTCATTAGCTGAAGAAATTAATGAAATCGGTAACACTAATTGGTAACCAAGTTTTGGTAATGTCAGCAGTAAATCAGCTTCAATATGTAAATCTTTAAAGGATTTTCGTATTAGCCATACTGAATTAGTGAAACCTTTTTCACCAACAGCTTGGTTACCATCCCAGATGGTATCAATTGCTGTTTGGCGAGAAACAATATGATCTGGACTATCAATAAACAGTTTCAGCAACTCAAACACTTTAGCCGACAACTTAATTGTCTTATCACCACAGCTTAAGGTCATTATGCTGCAATCTAACGTACACGGCCCTATTTGATACTGAAGTAATGCCATCAAGTCTCACCTAGTAATTTGTTATTATTATTATTTTCACTAGTCATCATAAATATAAATCAAATAAAAACCATTCTACGCACAAGTTGTTTGATACAAAATTAATTAA
The DNA here is from genome assembly GCF_030548765.1 of Shewanella sp. 3_MG-2023. Lineage (NCBI taxonomy): Bacteria > Pseudomonadati > Pseudomonadota > Gammaproteobacteria > Alteromonadales > Shewanellaceae > Shewanella > Shewanella sp. 3_MG-2023. The sequence continues at coordinate 45,194 of NZ_JAUOSH010000013.1, forward strand.
GCCACTGTTAATATAGGAATTAACCAGTGTTACAACTTGTATCGAAATATAAACAGTCACTTTATATAAATAAATATTATGAGTTATAGCTTGGTAGTATACAAAATAGCGTACCAGCTAACAATTACGTTTACATTTATTTAACAAGAGATTTGTGTTGATATTAGCGCTTTTTTTAGTGATAAATGCTAAAGGCACAGCAGCATTATTTAAAATACAACTTACTTGTCTGATTTTATTCAATAAAGACACGAGGTTAACCACAGTATTTTTTCAGAGCTTAGCCTCTCTTAAGGCTTATCAAACTCTGTATAGGTACAATAAAGTGGAATCTTGCTGGTTTACATAAGGCTTAATGACCATATTTCTAGTAAGTCAATAAGGGGGCCTCTATTGATAAGCCCAAATCCACTGGCTAAATAAATTGTTTAATTTAGCATACAGCCTTAAAAAATATCACCACAAAAAACACATTAAACTAATACAATCATAAAGATAAGCACAACTAATTCCTAAACAAGCTTTTAGGTTGAATTTAATTATTTGCGGCATTGCACAATTTTTGACTTATTATCGTATTGGGGGGTGTTATCATTTTTAAATTCGACTAAAATAGACGTCTAGATGTAGATACCTCTACACGTTCAAATTCAAAAAGACGAGATTTCCCATTATGGCAAACCACTTGTTCACCTCTGAGTCGGTCTCAGAAGGTCATCCAGATAAAATCGCTGATCAGATTTCTGATGCAGTATTAGACGCAATTTTAGAGCAAGACCCTAAAGCGCGTGTTGCTTGTGAAACTTACGTAAAAACAGGCATGGTATTAGTCGGTGGTGAAGTCACAACTTCTGCATGGGTTGATATCGAAGAAATCACGCGTAAAACAGTGCGTGAAATTGGTTACACTCATTCTGATATGGGTTTTGATGCTGATTCTTGCGCCATTTTAAATGCCATTGGTAAGCAGTCTCCTGATATCAACCAAGGTGTTGACCGCAGTGATCCTGCAGAACAAGGCGCTGGTGACCAAGGTTTAATGTTTGGTTATGCCAGCAACGAAACTGACGTATTAATGCCTGCTCCTATTACTTACGCTCACAAACTTGTGAAACGTCAATCTGAAGTACGTAAAGATGGCACCTTACCTTGGCTTCGCCCAGATGCAAAAAGCCAAGTTACCTTTGCTTATGATGAAGGTAAAATTGTTGGTATCGATGCAATCGTTCTATCAACTCAACATCGTGAAGATGTTAGTCAGGAAGACTTAATCGAAGGCGTAATGGAAACCATCATTAAGCCAGTTTTACCATCACAGTGGTTAAACAAAGATACTAAGTACTTCATCAACCCAACTGGCCGTTTTGTTATTGGTGGCCCTGTAGGTGACTGTGGTTTAACCGGTCGTAAAATCATCGTTGATACCTATGGCGGCATGGCGCGTCATGGTGGTGGTGCTTTCTCAGGTAAAGACCCATCAAAAGTTGACCGTAGTGCTGCATACGCAGCACGTTATGTAGCGAAGAACATCGTCGCTGCAGGTCTTGCAGATCGTTGTGAAATCCAAGTTTCTTATGCAATCGGTGTAGCAGAGCCTACCTCAATTAGCATCGAAACATTTGGTACCGGTAAAGTATCAGAAGAAGTATTAATTAAGTTAGTTCGTCAACACTTCGAACTGCGCCCTTACGGCCTAACAGCGATGTTGGATTTGGCTCGTCCAATTTACCAACAAACTGCTGCTTATGGTCACTTCGGCCGTAACGAATTCCCATGGGAAGCGACTGATAAAGCTGAAATCTTACGTGCTGATGCCGGTCTATAATTAGCCCTCATTACAGTATGTAAAACTAAAAAAACCGTCAATTGACGGTTTTTTTATATCTATAATTTGCTGATTGATTCAACTTGGACTATTTCGCTATAGTTTTATTTCGCTACAGTTCTGCAGAGCACATAAACTGTCACTACTTACGAGTAAGCTTAACCTTCTCTCTGGTTAAGCAGTAATCACTGCCGGCCATTCTTCCTATGGCATCTAATTTGTCACTATCGATTCTAAAATCCTCAATGATGTCATCTTTAACATGAATAGCGACGACATTACCTAATATTAAATGGCCAGATAACGGTTCATTGCCCAAATCAATAATCTGATTAAGCTGGCACTCAAAGCTAATTAGCGCTTGCTTAACGAGACTCGGCTTAACTATAGATGCTGGGGCTTTTTCAATGTTGGCATACTCAAATTCATCTATATCCGCAGGAATATGATGGCAAGTTTCATTCATCACCGCTAAATCAGGATAGCTCACTGTATTGATGACAAATTCACCCTGTTGGCGAATATTAGTTAACGTATCCTTTTCCTGACCATCATCCATGCCCATAGGGTTGAAACACAGCACTGGCGGGTTAGCGCTGGCCACAGTAAAAAACGAAAAAGGTGCTAAATTGGCCACCCCATCAACAGAAATAGTGGAAACCCATGCGATGGGTCTAGGCGTTACTCCACCAATCAATAACTTATATATTTGTTGCTTACTTAACTGTTGTGGCGACAATAACATTAGGCTCTCGCAAATATTCTTAATAGGGTAAATCACATTCAACTTTAACAGTACTATGTCAGGTATGTACGCTGTATAGGTTTTAAAAATATGTTAACCCAACACATTTTGATCGGTTAAAGATGAAACTCCTTTGCAAGATATCAAACCGCTGTTCAGAATGACAATTGCTCAATTCTAACAAGGGAGTAATGAAGCGAGTCTTTTCTATCTAAGCCATCAATTAAACATTAAAATTGTGCCATCCAATAACAAAAGAATGAGCTTTCACCTTTCAGAACTTTATCGCTCTACATACTCAATAGGTAAAAATTTAATGCGTAAAACCCAATGGTTATTTGATGATGTCACTCAATTCAAAACGTCAATAGCACCAGCGATGACAGCCAGGCAACAAAAGTGCTGGTCAATGCTGAAACAGTTTTACAAACAACAGATGCCTTATTCAAAGCCAACAATGAAAGAAGATATAGCGGTGATCATGGCTCAAGATACTCAGTTACAGCAGTCGAATATTGATAAAGAAATGAATGAACCTGTTAATACAGTTTCTAGTGCCGCTATTGCTAAAGGAAAGAGTCGCAATAATCCTGACAATAGTATTATTGCGGTAGTAAGAATAAAGCCCATTGGCCAATATCAGTTGGTAACCGGCCTTGTCGTTGCTAGTGAGTATAGAGGCGGTGGACTTGCCCATACATTGCTAGCATTCATTGCTGAAAAACTAAAATGCGAGCAATGTTTTGTATTTTCCTTACCCCATTTAACCCAACTTTATCAAGAGCATGGCTTCAATGAGGTAAAACTGGCGACAAATGATATTCAACAACTTTATCTAAAACATCGTTCACCACAAAAACCATTGGTGCTAATGCAGCTGCAGACTCAACTTTCTTCTAGAAAATAGTTTAAAAGCAACCGCTTGTTAAAAACTTCGCGTTAATAATCGTTTCGTTAACAGTGATCAAAATGCGCAGTTTCGACACACATAAAGGAAATCTGCTGTAATGATAAAACTGGTACATTCATCACTCGACCATTGTCAGTATCAAGTAGGTGATTGTCAGTACTCAGCACAATTTGCTCTTGATAACCATTTGAACGCCCGCATAAAATCCATTGGTCTTGCCATTTTACTGCATATATTGACTGAGCATTCCCGCTGGTTGTCGGCTGCTTATTAAGCTCAAATGCTTCACAATCCAATTCATTAGCCGCAAGCACACCCACTACAATTTTTAAATTCTCGAATGCTGATAGTCTTAACGACAAATAAGATGCAAATAACTCATTAAACAGCTGAGTTGTATTTTGTTCCATAGTGACCTCTTAAACCTCATCTTGATGTCTTTTTCGATGAGAGTACGATACTAATTAGCTAACACCAGTAAATAATAATCACGCTGCTGAAAGCCAAAATAATCGACCACTTCCATCGATGCCTTACGGGTATGTGCGGCAAAAGATAATGCATTATCTTCAGCAATGAAGGTGACCATATAAGGTAGCTTTTTGCCTACATGCCTTGCTAACTGACTAACCAGTTGTTCAAAAATACCTTGGCCGCGATGATTACTATGGATCCAAATAGGACCATATTGGCAACTGTTACTCTCAGATAAACGGCTATAACCCATTTCGATACTGGGTAAGCGCTTTAATATCGCTTGATAGATAGACCAAGATTTAAATAGGGACCAAGGGCCAGCAATAACATAACCAATAATCTTGCTATCGCAGCAAGCCAGCATTATCCAGCCTTGATTAATTAAGCTGGTAATTTGCGGCTCCGAAAAGTGTTGCCCTGCCATCCCCTGTCCATTTGCCCCTAGCTCATCATGCATATGAGTTAGCTCAAGCTGAGCAATTTCAGCGGCATCATCTCGTTGGGCTAATCGATAACTAACTTTCATTTATCTTGCTCATCATCAGTTGAGTTTACGGCTTGTTTTTGCGCCCAACTAAAAACCAGGGCTACCGGATAAGGCGCCATGATGACAAACCCAAGCCCAATTAAACACGCCACGACTAACATGCCAGAGACTTGACTAGCCACTTCAGTGAATAAATACAAACCAGCGCCGACGGCGACAAAAATCAATCCAACGGCATGCAAAATTTTAAAAATGTTACTCATTAAACTCACTCTTTTTGGCTAATAGCCTTATTGTATCGCCTTATCGGGCAGATTCGGCTGATTTAACATTTATTGATTAAATAAGGCGGTAATAAAATCAGTAAATTATCATTAATTATTATTCAAGATGAAAAAAATCAATGTGACTCAGTATATACTATGGCTATTAACGACCCTATTTGGAAATGCCTCTCATGTTCAAACCTCTCCTCGGCGCGTGTTGTATTATTTTTGGACTCAGTGCTTGTCAAAGTGCGCCGCCTCCAGTTGAACAAGTCAATCTACTTGGCAGTTGGCATATTGAAACCGCGCTATCAAATCCTGTGATTGATAATAGCCCTGCACAAATTACCTTTGCTGAAGAAGGTAAATTATCTGGCAACAACAGCTGTAACCGCTTCTTTGGTGATTATAGCCAGCAACAAGATAAGCTAAGCTTAACGCCTGCAGGCACTACCAGAATGGCCTGTGTTGAAGTATTGATGCAGCAAGAGCAAAGTATTATGAAAGCAATGACGTTAGTCACCAATATCAAACAAGCGAAATCGGGTAAGCTATTACTAAAATCTCAAGATGGCGCCACCTTATTGGTATTGGCTAAACAAGATTAGCTTGCGATTAAACAAAAAAAGAGTGAAGCCATGGCTTCACTCTTTTTGTATCAATCGCTCACAGCATGATGCTAGCTAGGTATTTTTACCTGTGACTCAGTTTGTTGTAATTCAGTTTCTGCCTGCTGCACAATCATCGCAGACTGCTCCATATCCGCATTATAATGCTCAACATCAAGTTCATCTTCAGAGCGAGCAATCATAGTCGTTGCCACTAAGTCTCCTGAAACGTTAACCACTGTTCGCGCCATATCTAATACTCGGTCGATACCGGCAATAATTGCCACACCTTCAAGTGGTAAGCCTACCGTTGTTAACACCAAGGTCAACATCACTAAACCAGCGCCAGGCACACCCGCAGTGCCAATTGAGGCTAAAGTCGCGGTAAGAATAATCGTTATGTATTCAACCCAAGTTAAATCCACCCCAAATGCCTGAGCAACAAATAACGCAGTCACGCCCTGATAAAGCGCTGTGCCATCCATATTAATGGTGGTTCCCAGTGGCAATACAAAGCTTGAAATCTTTTTATTCACACCTAAGTTTTCACTGGCACACTTCATGCTCGCAGGCAGGGTTCCTGCTGAACTTGAAGTGGTAAATGCCACCGCCATCGCATTAGCAATGCCTTTAAAAAACTGCAGCGGATTGAGTTTGCCAAACACAGTTAATACTAAGCTGTAAAAACCAAGAATATGTAATGCACACCCCAAATAAACCGCTACAATGACTTTAATTAGCGGCAACAACATCTCTAAGCCATACTCACCTGCAACCCAAGCCATCAGGCCAAACACGCCATAAGGTGCTAACTTCATCACCATGTCAGTCAGCTTGTACATGGCTTCTGCTAAGCTTTCAAATAGCTTAATCGCAGGCTTTCCACGCTCGCCGATTAACACCAGTGAAATACCTAATGCCACAGCAAATACAATTACCTGCAGAATTTGACCACTGGCTAGTGCCGCGACAGGGTTAGTCGGCACAATATTAATCAAGGTATCCATTAAGCTTGGCGCTTGCTTTACATCGGCTGCAGCTGCAGCCCCTTTAAGACCAAGACCTGCACCAGGCTGCATGATATAACCGACAAGCAGGCCAATACTGATAGCAATCGAAGTGGTACCTAAATAAAAGGCAAAAGACTTAAAGCCAATTCGGCCCATTTTCGCCGTATCCTGCATCGAGGTCACACCAACAATGAGCGAGCAAAATACCAAAGGAATAATTAACATTTTGATGGTATTTACAAACAAAGTACCAATGGGTTTTAAATAGTTGGCATCTTCACCTAGGCTTACCCCAGTAATAATACCTAGCACCATACCTATGAGGATTTGTAACCACAAAGGAACTGACATCCAGCGAGACCAGGCCCGACCAAGAAGTGAAGGAGCATGTTTTGACATGATTTAAACCCTGTAAAATTGATAGTTGAGTAATTAAGTACGCTGCTTATGATATGACTAACGAATGCACCGCTAAAGGTGGCATATATCACGATAAAAATCGGCGACGCATACTAGCATGACACCTCAACTACATTAGATGATCTAGGTCACCTTATAAGGTCTATACACTATAAATTACAGGGTTTAAGCGCATTAAGCTTCAAAAACAGTTTCAGCCTCATCAGTACCGACCTTTAGAGTATAAAGTGCTGCCGGAGGTCGCTCCCTTTCAATTAAGTAACTCCAGTAATCATCATCAAATCCCGCGAGAAAATTATTGCCCTCGCCACGTGATTTTAAGATTAACCACCACCAGACCATGCCCCAACAGCCAAAGGTGACTATGGTGAGCAAAAAATGCAACAAATGATTAATCGAAGGCTGTGTAAGCGATCTGACTGTAGTAGCATGAGCTAAGTGAATCCTATTAGGGTGGCTAAAATATCGCCTAACCCTAAATTGATAGCGTCGGTAAATCGATGAGCTGACAGCTTTATTAGCCTGAACCGTAGAATTTAATCCTGATTGACATTGAGCATGTGGCTTTGCCATAACTGCCCCCAAAAACAAAACAAGTATAATTATTAAGCATAGCAGCTTAGACTTTAGTCGAATAAAAATTAGCACTATTTTTATATCAAGGAGCCACAATGAAAATAAGAAAAGGCCAACTATCAGATTTATCAGCATTAGTTGAATTTAACCAAGCCATGGCAATGGAAACTGAGCAGCTTCACTTGGATAATGAACAGCTCACTAAAGGGGTGAGCACTATGCTAAGCAGCCCAGAAAAAGGCTTTTATTTAGTGGCTGAGATAGATGGTGACATCGTGGGTTCATTAATGGTCACCCTTGAATGGAGTGATTGGCGCGCAACTAACTATTGCTGGATCCAAAGTGTGTATATACGCCCGCAAAACCGCCGCCAAGGAATATATGGCAAACTTTATCAGCAAGTTAAAGCAATGGCTGAGGACATGGGCGGCGCGGCCAGTTTCAGATTATATGTAGAGCATGATAATCATGCCGCTCAGCAAACCTATAAGGCACTCGGCATGGAGCAAAGCCATTATTTGATGTTTGAACAGCTTCCAGAAGCTCACTAATCAGCGTCAACTATCAAAAAATCTCAATAAAAAAAGCTTTCAAATGAAAGCCTTTTTATTGAGTTCAAGCTGTTATCTCAAACTAAAAATTAAGCACAAAGGTTAGTCACTTTAATGGCTAAGCCGCCTTGACTGGTTTCACGGTATTTAGAGTGCATGTCTTTGCCAGTCTCATACATAGTCGCGATCACTTTATCTAAGCTTACTCTAGGCTCTGAATTACGACGAAGCGCCATACGTGAGGCATTAATCGCTTTAACCGATGCTATGGCATTACGCTCAATACAAGGCACCTGCACTTGACCTGCGACTGGATCGCAAGTTAAGCCAAGGTTATGCTCCATGCCAATTTCAGCCGCCATACACACTTGTGAAGGTGAGCCGCCCATTAACTCAGCTAAGCCCGCCGCCGCCATAGAACACGCCACACCCACTTCACCCTGACAGCCCACTTCAGCACCAGAGATTGACGCATTACGTTTATAAAGCGAGCCGACTGCCGCTGCTGCTAAAAAATAACGACTGCATTCTTTAGGGCCAACCTTTTGAATAAACTTATTATAGTAAGCTAATACCGCAGGAATAATCCCAGCAGCGCCATTGGTTGGTGACGTCACCACGCGGCCACCAGCAGCATTTTCTTCGCTCACAGCTAAGGCAAATAAGTTAACCCAATCAATTATTTCCATTGGATCATTACTTAAACGCTCACAGCGTAATAACTCACGATGTAACGCTGGCGCTCGACGTGACACTTTTAGCGGCCCCGCTAACACCCCTTCAGTATGACAGCCCTTTTCAATGGCGTTTTGCATGGTTTTCCATACTAAACTAAAGCCAGTGTACATCTCTTCTTCAGTGCGAAAACACAGCTCATTTTGCTTCATCAAACCGCTGATGCTTAAACCTGACTCTTTGCAGTGCGCCATGAGTTCATCAGCAAAATTAAAGTGATAAGGTACTTTTACCCCATTAGAGTGTGTTTGATTAAACTCAGCTTCATCAACAATAAATCCACCACCGATTGAATAGTAGGTATTTGAGTAAACACGCTCATCACCAATCCAAGCATGCAACTTCATCGCATTTTCATGTAATGGCAGCGTTTCAGGATGAAACACTAATGCATCAGTAGGGAACGCCACATGATGAATCGCATCACCAATGATAATTTCTTCGGTTTTAGCCACTTGAGCAATGAAATGTTCAATAGCTTCAATATCCACAGTTTCAGGCTCATTACCGGCTAAACCCATAATAATAGCGATATCAGTATGATGACCCTTTCCCGTTAGTGAAAGAGAACCATAAACATCCACGGTAAATTTAGTAATTTGTGTTAGCTGCCCTTGTTCAATTAAATCATCAACAAACCGATTAGCCGCTTTCATTGGGCCTACGGTATGCGAGCTTGATGGCCCAATACCAATCTTAAAGATTTCAAATGCACTAAACATAGATGTACCTCAACACTTTTGTATCTAAGCGCGCGGTTTTGGCTATCATGTCAAATCAACATCGATTGTAGTTAATCAGTTGAGTTAACTTAATTCACTTGGACCAAAACAACACACTAAAACAGCAAAGATAAAACAGAAAAGAGGAGCATCAAAGATACTCCTCTACTACAGCAAAACTTGAATTAATTTAGCTCATTAAGCCAAATAGAATCGCTGTCATAGCCAGTAAACCAGCAATAACCACAAACACATTACTAATGCGGCCACGGTAAGCTTTTAGCGCAGGTACTTTATGGACAGCATACATAGGCATTAGATAAAGGATTGCAGCAATAATCGGACCGCCCAACGCTTCAATCATGCCTAAAATGCTTGGGTTAATAACCGCAACAATCCAGATGCTGAAGAACATGAAAGCCAAAATGAATTTATTTAGCTTAGCCTCTGATACTTCTTTATTACTGCTACGTAATTGCTTAGTGATCATGCCTTTTAAACCTTCAGTCGCCCCTAAGTAGTGGCCAAAGAAAGAAGAAATAATCGCAATAAACGCAATAATAGGGCCAAAGTAGCTCACAAAACCACTTGAGTGAACATTGGCTAAGTAAGACAAAATAGCTAAGTTTTCACTCTTTGCTTCAGCAAGTTGCGCTGGGCTTAATGATAAAACACAAGAGAACACGAACAGCATCACGAAGCCTACAAGCATCATTGAGGTGTTACGTAAAATCACATCTGCTTTTTTAGCTGCATTGTTGCCATGCTCACGCTTAAGTGACACAGAGAATTGTGAAATTGCAGGAGAATGGTTAAAAGCAAAGATCAATACTGGAATAGTTAACCAAACAGTACCAAAAAACTCACCTGCCGATGGCACCACTTGCAAAGCATCCATTTTCCAGTCAGGAATTAAGTAAAATGACATAAATGCCAAAATCGCAACCAGTGGGTAGACTAAAAATTGCGTCACTTTCAGCATGAATTTTTCACCCGCAACCATCACTGACATCATGCCAATAATAAGTAATGCCGATAATAAAAAACGTGGCGGTGAGGCAAAGCCAAGCTGGTGAACAATAAAGCTATCAACTGTGTTAGTAATACCAACACCATAGATAAGCACAATAGGAAAAATAGCAAAGAAGTATAACAGCGTGATCGCTTTACCCGCATTAACGCCAAAGTGCTCTTCTACCACTTGAGTAATATCACTACCCGGATTCTTAGAAGAGCACACAAAGCGAGATAAACCGCGATGAGCAAGGTAAGTCATAGGTCCAATAAAAACGGCCATCATGACTAAAGGCCAAAAACCGCCCATACCCGCGTTAATAGGTAAAAACAAAATACCGGCGCCAACAGCGGTGCCAAATAGACTTAACATCCAAGTGGTATCTTGACGACTCCAGCCTTTAACTTGAGTTTGCTCACCTTGAGTTGCTACAGCAACATCCTGCGCACTGATTGAATCTCTTTGCATGGAATAACCTTTGAGGTAACTAATTTGGCGCGGAGAATACAGTGTTCTTATTTGAGAATAGTGACCTAGTTCATTTTTTTGATCCCACACAGCAATAAGAGAGGCGCAATGTGCGCATGATCAAATATTAACTTGGTTACTAATACAGCTTCATTAACAACAATTAATTTAATTGCCAACATTAGATACAAATGATCAACTGCGAATGTACTGCAAAGTCACAAGCCAAAGGGGTTTAAACACTAATAACCTAGTGAATACTTGACTATTTCAATCAAGTAACTCAAGGTTTTTCGATGATAAAATAGCCTTATCACTGTCGAAAGGGAAACGAGAAGGTTAGCTTGAAATAGAAGATTAGCTTGAAAAAGAAAGTTAGCTGGAAATAGATAAGTAAGCTAAAAGCAAAGTTAATATTCACCCAGCAAAGCGTCGAATTTACATTTTTACAGCGGTAAATTCGACTCAACTGAAGTTATATACGATATAACAATATCGCTAGCCCGTTCTTAAACTTAATATGGCGGCGACATCCAGCGCCTTGTCATATTTGACAAACCCAGTCAGTTTTTGATCAATGGCATAAATCGACATACGGTCGGCCAATTCATTGCCTTCAATCCCCACATGAGCGGCAACGTGTTCAATCTCCATATCATCTTTAATGGCATCATAAAGTTCATGAGCCTGCTTAATGACTTCAAGATTGGCGATATCACCGGCAGTCTTGCGTTTCCAGCCTTTTGACTTCCAGCCATAAGCCCAATTAGTGATGCAATTAATCGAATATTGGGAGTCACTGAGTATTTTAACCGTTTGATTAGCCTTAATGGCCTTTTGTGCCACTAATATCGCTTGATAAAGCGCATTCAATTCGGCGCTATTATTGGTGCCATTGGGATTATATAAACCAAACCACAACTCAGCGACTGCGCCATTACGGTAAATCGCCATGCCTGAGCCCGCTTTACCAGGGTTGGGCTCACAGCCGCCATCAGTGAATATCATCACCTCATGAGTGGATAAATCAATCTTAGCTTTGCTGGTCGATGTTGTTTTAGTCGCAGTGCTAGCTTTACTTTTCGCGCTAAAAGCCGCTTTACCTATACTTTTACTTGCCGATGCGCCAAATGCCGCTTTAGCCTCTGCTTCAGTCGGGAAAGATTTGTATTTTGCTTGGGGAAATTTATCCACCTGCTTCTTGGTATAATCCCAACTGGTAAAAATGCCGGTCTCACGCCCTGCCCAAACCACATAAAACTTCTTCGCCATAATGACTTCTCTATAAAATCGCTTAAGATACTCAATGCGCACCAGTTTAGCGTATGACGTAGCAAAATCACCAACTGTTCAGTAAAACTTGGATACTAATTTATGCCTCAAGCACCATTAACGATTATTGTCGGCTCAAATAACCCCGTAAAAATCAATGCCGCCAAAGTGGCCATCAGTCAGTATTTTCCTGATCGTAAAATCAATTGCAGCGGCATGCATGCGCCCTCGTTAGTGGCCGATCAACCCATGACAGATGCAGAAACCAAATTAGGGGCCATTAATCGCGCCCAGTTTTGCCAGTCGCAATACCAATCAAATGCCCAAGAGGCTGACTTTTTTATCGCGATGGAAGGCGGTGTTGATAATTTTGACCATGGCCCTGCGACATTTGCTTATATGGCCATCATTCATAAGCAACAACTATCAGTTGGTCGCAGCGCGCTACTGCCATTACCCACTCAAGTTTACCAAGCGCTAGAGCAAGGTGAAGAGCTGGGCCATGTAATGGATAAACTCTTTAATACCCACAACATTAAGCAAAAAGGCGGCGCAATTGGATTACTCACTCACGGCTTAGCAACCCGCGAAAGCATTTACACCCAAGCGATTATTTTAGCGATGGCGCCTTTTATGAATGCTGAATTTTTCAACAATTAGTTTGCCCATAGGAATAAGTTACTTTGTTTTATGGATAAAGATTGCTAACTTCGAAGTAACTCGTTTCCATAGGAGAATTAAATGGAATATCAACGCATAGCGCATTCTAGCCTTGATGTTAGCAAGATTTGTCTTGGTACCATGACATGGGGCGAACAAAATACCCAAGCCCAAGCTTTTGCACAAATGGATTACGCCATTGGTCGTGGAATTAACTTTATTGATACCGCTGAAATGTATCCTGTGCCACCCAGTGCTGACACCCAAGGTGAAACTGAGCGCATTATTGGTCACTACCTTAAACAAAGAGGTAATCGCGATAATTTAGTCATTGCATCAAAAGTGTCAGCTGCAGGCCCTAAAAGTGATTTTGTTAGACCAAACATGGCCTTAGATTGGGTCAACATCCACCAAGCGGTTGATGCATCACTAGAGCGACTACAAGTCGATACCATTGATTTATATCAGCTGCACTGGCCTGATAGACACTGTAATTACTTCGGTGAGCTACTTTACGACCAACTGGATGATGAACATCAAACCCCTATTTTAGAAACCTTAGAAGCATTAGCTGAAGTCATCCGCCAAGGAAAAGTGCGCTATATCGGCGTGTCCAATGAAACCCCTTGGGGCTTAATGCAATACCTTCGATTAGCTGAAAAGCATGGCTTACCCCGCATCGTCAGTGTGCAAAATCCTTATAGTTTGCTTAATCGCAGCTTTGAGGTGGGCATGTCTGAAATCAGCCACCGTGAAGAATTGCCTTTGCTGGCCTACTCGCCTTTAGCTTTTGGCGCATTAACAGGTAAATATGAAAATAATCAGTGGCCTGAAAACGCCAGATTAACGTTATTTAAGCGCTTTGCCCGCTATAACAGCACAGCAATGGCAATTGAAGCTACTCAAGCTTATGTGGATTTAGCCCGTGAGTTTGGTTTGTCGCCAACCCAAATGGCCTTAGCCTTTGTTAATTCAAGACGCTTTGTCGCTTCAAACATTATTGGCGCTACCAATCTTGAACAGTTAAAAGAAAATATCGATAGCCTTGATGTTAGTTTGTCCGCAGAGCTTATTGGCCGCATCAACGAGCTGTCTAACCTTTATCGCTTGCCTTGCCCATAACAAGTGTGAATAACAGGGGTTAATAAGACCTTTTGCCAATCAGCATATTGATGCTTGCAATAAGCGCTACAATCTATGAAGATCGTAGCGCTTTTCTTATGCTGAAGCGATAACTTCAGCGATTCATCATTAACTTAACGAGCTTTCAATGACAGTGCCTGTGGATACCGTTTTAATTAATAATGCCTTTGATCACCAAGCTATTCGATCTCAGTTTCCAATATTGGATCAACAGCTAGATGATAATCCATTGTGTTATTTAGATACGGCAGCCACCAGCCAAAAGCCTGTTAGTGTCATTGAGGCAATGACTCAGTATTATCAGCATGATAACGCTAATGTGCATCGCGCCGCTCATCAGTTATCAGCCAGAGCCACAGCCAACTATGAACACGTTCGTCATCAAGTTAAGCAATTTATTAATGCTAGCCAAACTGAAGAAGTTATTTTCACTCACGGCACCACTGAATCGATCAACATGGTCGCTGCAGGCTTAAGCAAACAGCTTAAAGCTAATGATATTATTTTAGTTGATAGCGCCGCCCATCACGCCAACTTAGTACCATGGCAACAATTGGCCAAAAATACCGGCGCTGTGGTTAAACCCATTCCACTGAATGAGCATTTATCCATTGATATCAATGCCTATTCAGCACTGCTTAGTTTAAAACCTAAGCTTGTGGCCATAAGCCATGTGACCAATGCGCTGGGGTCGGTAAATGATGTCAGCCGATTAGTTGAGCTTGCCCAGCAAGTAGGTGCACTCACTCTTGTTGATGGCGCTCAGGCCATCGCCCATATCGATGTCGATGTACAACAAATTAACTGCGACTTTTATGTGTTTTCAGGCCATAAAATGTATGGCCCCACTGGCGTTGGGATCTTATACGGCCGTTATGCCGAGCTCGATAAGCTTGAACCGCTGCTAACAGGCGGCGAAATGATAAAGTCGGTGAGTTTTGAAGCTACCACCTTTGGGGAACTGCCCAATAAATTAGAAGCGGGCACCCCGGCGATTTCAGCAGTTATCGGTTTAGGTGCGGCAATTAGTTTTATCAATGGACTGCCAAAAGCTGAGTTACTGGCCCATGAGCAAAGCTTACTGAACTATTTGCAACATGAACTCAGAAACTTAGGCGATATAACCCTTATTGGTGCAACGCCGCATAATATTGGCGTGGTTGCGTTTAACTTGGCACAAGAGCATCATCAAGATGTTGGGATACTACTTGATCAACAAGGCATAGCCGTTCGTTGTGGCCACCACTGCGCCATGCCATTAATGCAGCAGTTAAACATTAAAGGTTGTTGCCGAGCATCCATTGGCCTCTATACTAATAAGCAAGACATTGACCTGTTTATCGCGGCGCTGGGTAATGTTAAAGATCTACTGTTATAGCCTGATGTTTTAGCCAGGCTTTTTAACCTTAGCTTTATAGCTGCAAATACTCTCCACCACCTGATAGTAAATTGAGAAAATGACTAACCAATTACCACAACCCCAAGAGCACTGTTTTAAACCGCTAGATAATAAGGTCGCACAAGCCGTCAGCGCGATTGAGTCAGCAAGCAACTGGCAAGATAAATACCGTCAAATCATGCTGCTTGGTAAAGCCCTACCGACACTTGATGATGCCTTTAAGCTAGAGTCAGCCCAAGTAAAAGGCTGCGAAAGCCAAGCGTGGCTTTACCATAAAGCGATTGATGGCAAACATTTTTTTTGTGCCGACAGTGATTCACGTATAGTTAAGGGTCTAATTGCTATACTGTTATATGCAACTCATACAAAAACCAGTGCCGCCATTAGTGCATTTGACTTAACTGAGTATTTTGAACAATTAGGACTTAGCGGCCAATTAAGCCCCTCTCGTACCAATGGGCTTACCGCACTCGCCAATGCTATTAAGCAATACGCCGCAAACTAATCAATAATGATTACGAGCGTTAAAAGGAATAACAATGTCTGAAAGCGCTTGTAACCAAAACAGAAGAACCCTACTTAAAGGGATCGCTGCAACCAGCTTACTTTGCCCGCTGTATAGCACTTCTGTGTTTGCCGCCTCCAAAAAGCGCCTCTATATTGATGGTTTATCATTTCTGCCCGAAAACCTAGCAGATGTTCGCGAATCAAAACTTGATGCTTACATCTGTGATATCTCCGCTATCGAAACTATTACACAGCCCGATGGCACCACCAATTACAAACGCACCTACCAAGCCTGTATTGAAAGTATAAAACAAGCTAAAAAAGTGGTCGATGATAACCCTTCAGTTTTATTACAAGGGCTAACAGGCAACGACATTGCCAAAGCCCGAAATGAGCAGCGCACCGCGGTGTACTTTCAAATCCAAGGCGCTGACTGTGTTGAAGCCGATGCCGATATCACTAACATTGGCGATAAACCTTGGCCACAACTAGACCAATTTCACCAACATGGTTTACGGGTGCTGCAATTAACCCACCACTACGGCAACCGCTTTGCCGGTGGCGCATTAGACAATGATGGCTTTCAAAGCCTCAATAAGCCACTGACCGCTGATGGTAAGGCATTAATCGCCGAGCTTAATCGTCACAATATTCTTATCGATGTCAGTCACTCAAGTCCGCAAACCGCACTGGATACCGCTAAAGTCTCCACTAAACCCATAGTGCAAAGCCATGGCGCTGTGCGCTCCATCGTCAATAATGCTCGCTGCTCACCCGATGAAGTGATCCGCGCTATTGCCGACACTGGCGGTGTGTTTGGTATTTTCATGATGAGCTTTTGGCTCACCAATAAGCCTGTGCCGAGTATTGATGATTATATTCGTCAACTTGATAGAGTCGCTAGACTGGGCGGCATGGATGCAGTAGCCATTGCCAATGATTTCCCACTGCGGGGCCAAGAAAACTTACTGGCGTTAAATAACAATAACGCCGAAGGGGTAAAACAATACCTGGGTTGGTGGCAAAGTCTTGCTGATAAAAATGTATTAGGCTTTGACCATACCCCAGAGCATGTGGTGATCCCAGAATTTAACCATATCGACAGAATGAGTCGCATTGACGATGCACTGGCCAAAGCACGTTATAAGTCGAGCGATAGAGACCGCTTTTTAGGTGGTAACTGGCAAAGAGTGCTTAAACAAGTGTTGGTTTAAATTACATCAGATTTAAGTTGTTGGTTTGCTTTCTGTATTTCCAAACTCCGTTTGGATTAACGTTGTGGCGCTTCGTTCACACCTGATTTATTTTTTTAAATATTTCCAAACTCCGTTTGGATTAACGTCGTGGCGCTTCGCCCACACCAGATTTAGGCTGTTGGTTTCCTTTGTGTATTTCCAAACTCCGTTTGGATTAACATCGTGGGTTTTCCACCCACACCCGACCAAAAGGGTATCAACAGCAATACCCTCTTGGATCACCCTGCCGCCCCTAACGAAAAATGCTGAAAAGCGCATAGTTTTCGATGGGGATCGATCCAGCTTTTAACTTCGTTTGTAGACTGCTTCGGTCTTATTCGAAAATGCTAACGCTTCCGATGGTGCATCCCTGCACCGCGAAAGCTATGCTCACATCCATGTGAGCATCACGCTATTTTCTTCAACGCCCTCAATTCAAATTGAGCCTTTTGGATTTTTAGCTTTATATCTTTTTAATCTTTTATTTGGCACGAATACAGTCAAATCGAAGAAGCAATAATCCCAGTGTAGATGCAGCAGCGAGCTTCCAAAACATGGATGTTTTGGCAGAGCCTACATGGATGTACTTGCGGCGTCTCGCAGTTGTATCTGCACATAAGCCTGCGGCAGGCAATTGGTTAAATCGAAGTTATGGTCTACGTAAAAAGTGCCAATATAAATGGAGAATAGAGTTGGTGGTCATGAAACATTTTGCCCCCTTTTTAATTTAGTCTTTAATCACAGGAGATGTTAACCATCACAATTTGACCTCATTTCACTTATGCATGTAATCTGTTATCAATATAAAAATAGCAGCGATATAAGGGAGGGTTACACCTTGAACCTAGCTTACAAGGTAAACATCAAGATTTTAAGCTCGACAAACTCTAGACTCGATAAATTTTAGACAAAAAAAGCTGAAACCTAGGTTTCAGCTTTTTTGTTTTGAAACGCTTACTGTTAGTTAGCTTACTTTGAACATTAGTAACTAAACACTAGCCACCAAAGTCATCTAGCAAGATATTTTCTTCTTCAACACCTAAGCTTTCTAGCATGCTGATCACAGAGGAGTTCATGATTGGAGGGCCACACATGTAGAACTCACAATCTTCTGGCGCTTTGTGATTCTTAAGATAGTTTTCCAATAATACCGTATGAATAAAGCCGGTATAGCCGGTCCAGTTATCTTCAGCTAAAGGCTCTGACAAAGCTACATGCCATTCAAAGTTGTCATTTTCAGCGGCTAAGGTATCAAAATCATCTTGATAAAAAATCTCTCGCGCTGAACGCGCTCCATACCAAAATGACATTTTACGTTTTGTTTGCTTACTCTTAAGTTGATCAAAAATATGCGAACGCATCGGCGCCATACCTGCGCCACCACCAACAAACACCATTTCAGCGTCTGTTTCTTTGACAAAAAACTCACCGAAGGGCCCTGAAATAGTCACCTTATCGCCAGTCTTTAGATTAAAGATATATGACGACATTTGCCCTGGTGGTAAATCATTGCTTGGCGGCGTAGCAATACGCACATTCAGCATGATGGTGCCTTTTTCATCAGGGTAGTTCGCCATTGAATAAGCACGTAATACATCTTCATCAACGGTTGAAACTAGGCTAAATAAGTCGTACTTATCCCAGTCATCACGATATTGCTCAGGAATATCAAAATCAGCGTATTTCACCTCATGGGCAGGGGCTTCAATTTGAATATAACCACCGGCTTTGAAATGAACATCCTCCCCTTCAGGGACTTTCAGCAGCAGCTCTTTAATAAAGGTCGCTTGGTTGTCATTAGAAACTACCTCACATTGCCACTTTTTAACCCCAAAGATCTCTTCATCCACTTCTAGTTCCATGTCGGTTCGCACCGCAACCTGACACGCTAACCGGCAGCCTTCTTTGGCTTCTTTTTTGGTGATGTGGTCAAGCTCTGTGGCTAAGATATCACCGCCACCTGATTTCACTGTGACCCGACATTGGCCACAGGTGCCGCCACCGCCACAGGCCGATGGAATAAAAATACTGTTGCTCGCCAGTGCGCCAAGCAGTTTATCACCAGCAGGTGTGCACACACTTTTGTCTGCATCACCATTAATGCCGATGGTGACATCACCCGTACCCACCAATTTGCTTTTGGCGAATAAAATTATCATTACCAGCAAACTTACCACTATGGTAAACATGCCTATGCCAATTGCCATTTCCATTAAATGCACCTTCTCAACAGTTGCTGATAACAAGCAGTCTCATGGGTCAGTTTTACCAAAACCACTGATTCAAGCATGAGTGAGTCATCTATAAGCGAATTCAAATTTGTTTGCATTTTCACGCCTTACAAAGTGATGCCAGCAAATGACATAAAACCTAATGCCATTAAACCTGTAGTAATAAAGGTAATGCCAATTCCTTGCAGCCCTAGTGGGATAGCATGAAATTTCATCCGTTCACGCAGCCCGGCGAGTAAGACAATGGCCATCGCCCAGCCCACAGCACTACCTGCTGCAAACACCACAGATTCGCCTAAGTTATAATCACGGTTGGCCATGAAAATAACCCCAGCAAAAATGGCACAGTTCACCGTTAGTAGCGGTAAGAAAATACCTAAAGATTGATACAGAGTTGGAATGTATCTTTCTAAAAACATCTCCAAAATCTGCACTAAAGCGGCAATCACCCCAATAAAGGTAATTAACTGTAAGTAGCTTAAGTTAAGCTCAGGGAAGCCTGCCCATGCCAGTGCACCTGGCGCAAGGATATTCACGTAAATCAGCTGATTTACCGGTACGGCTAATACCATCACCACAATCACTGCAATGCCCAAACCAAATGAGGTTGAGACCTTTTTAGACACCGCGAGGAAGGTACACATGCCTAAGAAAAAAGACAGTGCCATGTTGTCGATAAAGGCCGCTTGAATAAATAAATTAATATAGTGTTCCATTGCCATTATCCTCTCTTACGCTGCACAACATTGATCGCCCAAATCATCACGCCGATCAAAAAGAATGCGCTTGGTGGCAAGGTGAACATTTCATTGGCAAGATACCAACCACCGTTTTCGATAGTGGTAAATATCTCTTTGCCAAATAAGGTTCCGCGTCCTAGTAGCTCACGCACAAAGGCGACACTTAATAAAATCACCCCGTAGCCCATGGCATTACCTAGCGCATCAACAAATGCCAAATGCGGTGGGTATTTCATCGCAAAGGCTTCTGCGCGGCCCATGATGATACAGTTGGTAATAATCAAACTGACAAATACAGATAACTGCTTTGAAAGCTCATAAGCCACGTCCTGCAACACCATATCAACGATAATTACCAAAGAGGCAATCACCGTCATTTGCGCAATAATACGCACGCTGCTAGGGATAAAATTGCGAATGCTCGAAATGATCACATTGGAGCACACTAAAACAAAGGTCACCGCCAGTGTCATTACCAATGCGGTTTGCATTGAATTACTCACAGCCAGTGCAGAGCAGACCCCTAGCACTTGCATCGCCACTGGGTTATTGGCAAAAATCGGTGAGGTCAGAATTTGTTTAGTTGAGATAGTCGTACTCATTATTTCGCCTCCGTAGTGGCAAACTGGTTAAGAAAGGTTTGATAACCTTCTACACCAAACCAAAATTCAACCGCACGTTGAATGCCCATGCCCGTTCGGGTTGCGCCACTAACGCCATCAACACCGTGAATATCGCCAGCTTTAGCACCGCCTTTGATAACCTTGATGGAAATTTTGCCTTTATCATCAAATAGCTGCTTACCTTTCCATAAGTCAGTCCACTGGGGATCTGTTACAAAATCAGCAATACCAGGGGTTTCACCGTGTTCGTAGAAAATAATATTCTCAACGGTATTTAAATCAGGCTTAAGGGCTAAATAACCATAAATCATCGACCACAGTCCTTTACCATAAATGGGCATCACCACACTGGATAATTGACCATTAGCGTCAAAGACTTCAAATACGCGGATATTATCCGCACGGCTTTTAATTTTGGCGGTATCTTTTTTAGGTTTTGATGATGTATCTGGGTTTATCGCTGCCATACGCTCATCAAAATCAAGTAGATTGTCATGATCAACAAACTCACCCGACTCTAGATTGACCATTTTAGGCCTTACTCTTTGTTCAAATAATTCCCTAAAATCGCCGCTGCTGATATCAATATTGGCGGCCCGTAATACAAACTGCTGCACTTCATCACGCTTTTTAACCAGCTTACGTTCTTTTAAAATTTCAGCGGTACCGGTGATCATAAACGAACAGACTAAACTCAGGCTGATGATAAAAATCATCGTGCCAGCTATGCTATCTTTCTTAAAGGCCATGGCGTTTTAGTCTCCGTTTAATGTTGGCACGAGCCACCAGATAATCGAATAATGGCGCCCATAGATTTGCGAACAATATCGCCAACATGATCCCTTCAGGCAATTTCACATTCAACACTCGAATGAGTATGGTCATAAAGCCAATTAACGCGCCATAGGCGTATCGACCACTGCGGGTATATGAGGCGGTCACAGGATCGGTTGCCATAAACATCATCCCCAGTGCAAAACCACCGGTAACTAAATGCCATGTCCACGGCATAGAAGCCATAGAGCTTTTCGCAGGTCCAACTAAGTTAAACAATATTGCTGTAGCGATCATGCCGAACATAACCCCAGCAACCACTCGCCAATCTGCCACTCGAGTTAGCAGCAATACACCGCCGCCAATCAAAATAGCTAAGGTGCTGGTTTCACCAATAGAGCCTGGAGTGAAGCCTAAAAATGCATCCATCCATGCAGGATCTGATAAGGCGCTAATCCAGCTAACATCGGCAAACATATTCGCGCGACTGGCTGCAGCTTGGGTTAAGGTGGTGGCACCTGAAAAACCATCAGCAGCAACAAATTGGCTTAAGGCTGCGACTTCTGTGGGGTAGGCAAAATAGATAAAGGCATAACCGGCTAACGCAGGGTTTAAAAAGTTATAACCCATGCCGCCAAACATTTCTTTGGCTACGATAACCCCAAAGGTCACTCCTACAGCAATAATCCATAAGGGTGTCGATACCGGCACTATGATAGAAAACAGTAATGCTGTAATAAAGAAGCCTTCATGTAATTCTTGGCGCCGCACTTTGGCAAAAACCACTTCCCACACTAAACAGACAAACAAGGTCATTAGGTAAATTGGCACATAATAACTCGCACCATAAGCCATTAAGCTGACAAAACCTGATTGTTCGGTTAACTGGCCAAACAGCATTGAAAACAAGCCAGCCTGCCAAGCCTCAGGTTGAGTTGCCCCAGCCATGATGGCAATTTGCGCTTGTAAGCCTAGGTTGTACATCCCAAAAAATATGGCGGGCAGTAAACACATACCCACAATATGCATGGTACGTTTTACATCAATGGCATCACGAACATGCACTTTACCTTTGGTACTGCGGCCACGAGCAATCCACAAGGATCGCAAGTAACTTTTCATCGAGTCGCCATGAGCATAATAGCGATCTTGATGATCCGGTTTCTTTTGTTGCTGACTCATTAACCTTCCCTCTCGATGATATCTAGGCAAGCACGTAACTCTTTACCAAAGTCATACTTTCCGGGACAAACAAAGGTACAAAGTGCTAAATCTTCTTCGTCTAATTCTAAAGCGCCTAATAGCTGTGCTTCATCGGTATCTCGCACCACCAGATCTCTCACCAACAAGGTCGGTAAAATATCCAAAGGCATAACGCGGGCAAGCTGACCAAAAGCCATCATCGCACGAGGAGAGCCACCTGCATGGGTGGTAAAATCAAACAGTTTTTTAGTACGGCTAAAACCTGACATCATGATACCTGTCAGTGAGAACTTTTCTTTATTACGGCGCACCCAAGGTAATAACTCGTGACGGGCGTTTTCAGTTAGTACACAAACTTGATTATGATAACGACCTAAATAGTTATAAACCCCAACTGCGGTATGGCCACAAAGTACGGAGCCCGATACCACCCGTGAGTGAATATCTTCAATTTCATTTTCGACTAGCTCACCCAAGTCTGCCCCTAATTGGGTCCGCAGTAACCTTGGTTTTAACACATTGGGTCCAGCAAATGACACCACTCGCTCATTAAATAGCTCACCGGTTTGAAACAGCTTGCCAACGGCAATCACATCTTGATAGCCAATATGCCAAACTACCCGCTCAACACTTACTGGATGCAGCAGATGGATATGAGTACCCACCAGCCCAGCGGGATGAACGCCGCCAAATTGATATGACTCAACTTGAGCTAAATCATGGCCGGGTAACGCCTCACCTTGATCATGACACAGCATCACTTTACCATCGGTTAACCGGGTTAGTGCCTGCATTCCCACAGCAAATGCTTGTGGCTGCTCAGCGATAATCACGCGAGGATCGGCCGCTAACGGATTACTGTCCATGGCGGTCACAAAGATTGCCGATGGCCTAGTATCTAACGCGGGAATTTTTGAGAAAGGGCGGGTTCTTAATGCCGTCCATAACCCACTGTTAACCAGATTGGTTTGCACCGCTTCGCGGGATAATGCCAAAACATCATCGCTAGTAGCAAAACTCACGGCTTCATCGCCTTCGCAACGGATCACCACTGATAATAGCACCCGTTTTTCGCCCCTGTTTATGGCAATCACTTCGCCACTCGCAGGGGCAGTAAAGGTCACTCCGGCAATCTTTTTATCTTGAAAAAGCGCTTGGCCTTTTTTAACGATATCACCTTCTTCAACCAACATAGTCGGCTTTAAACCAACATACTCTTCGCCTAATATGGCAACTCTGGTTGGCTTTGCTGTGACGTCGATTATTTGTTGCGGCTCACCCGCTATAGGCACATCGAGGCCCCGTTTAATTGTTATAACCTGATTTGAGGATCCAGCCATTACTTGTAACCTTTAAAATTCAGATACCACATAATAAATAGATTTGTGACCTAAATCCGCTATTGAGGTCACACCTTTTAAATAAATTGTGAAATAAATGTACTAATAACACCTAAATTCGACCAAAAATTTGAACCAAGACCGATATTCAATTTCAAAACAGGAACTAAAGCACAAAAAACAGCATCCAAAACGCTACCCAATGCTGAACTACCCCATGTATCACAATTTAACATAGACACAGTTCACATTAATCTCAATAAAAGCTGTATAAGAATTACAGAAATCAAAATTTGCTAGGTAAGCACTGAGATAATAATTAAGTTTGAAGCAATAAGAATGACAAATATGGGATAAGTATGAAATGAACATGTTAATGGCAAGCCTGAGCAGCTAAAAACAAAAAATGGCCAAGACTGTCGTCTTCGCCATTTAAATTCATGCGGTCAAAATTATCGGTAAATATAGCTTAAGATCAAATCCGCTAAATACCCACTTGAGACTGAATTGGTGCAGCTGAGTACTCTTGAGGATTAAACCAATTGAGGCTGTCTGCCAATGACACCACCTCACCGATAATCATCAATGCTGGCATTTGCAAAGCAGGATCTGCAGCCAGCTGCGATAACTCACTTAACTTACCGATAAAGCGCTGTTGAGATGCGGTCGTCGCCTTAGAAACAATAGCCACAGGCGTATCACCATCACGGCCACTACTCATTAATCCATCACGGATAATCTCTGCGTTCAAAATGCCCATATAAACCACTAAGGTATTATTTGGATTTGCATAACCTTGCCAGTCCATCGGCCGACTTTGTAATTGGCAATGACCAGTAATAAACGTCACTCCTTGAGCAAAATCTCGGTGGGTTAATGGAATGCCAGCATAAGCAGCTGTGCCACTAGCAGCAGTAATACCGGGGACAACCTCAAAAGCAACCCCTGTTTCTGCTAAGGTTTGCAGCTCCTCACCGCCACGACCAAAAATAAACGGATCACCACCTTTAAGGCGTACCACGTTTTTGCGAGTGTAAGCTTTTGTCACCAGTAACTGATTTATTTCATCTTGCCCAGCACTATGCTTGCCAGCACGTTTACCCACAGCAATTTTTTCAGCGCTTTGTGGGATTAAATCTAAGATGTCTTGGCTAACGAGGGCATCGTACAGGACAGCATCGGCTTGCTTTAACACCCGATAAGCTTTGAGGGTGAGCAGCTCAACATCTCCAGGCCCTGCACCGACTATCCAGACTTTCCCTTTGGCCCCTTGACCCGGTATCGAAACCAATTCCATTTTTCAAAACCCCACAATGTTTACTTAGCATCAAATATAGCCCTTTATATATTCCATATATAATAGATAATACTTAGCTTTTATTCCATTTAGTTATATGAGACCTATTAAGTGGCATTTAAAAACCTTGGTAAACTAGCTGCACAGTTACCATACAAAGCCCAAGCTCAAATCATCAGTACTTTTCATTTTTAACCATAGTGTTAGTCTAGAAAAATATAATTAAAGGGAGCTTTTAATGAAACCAACATGGATCCGATTATGGTTTAGCGCAGCCATTGGTTTAGGAGTAAGCCAAGTGGCTTTAGCTGAAGACTCACTCGTTGATGAAAGAGTAAAAGACGAGCTTAAAACTTCAGAGGAGCGCTTTGTCATTACCCCCCATAAAGTTAATTACATTTTGCCATACACCTATAATGACAACCCTAACACTGACCCATATACAAACTTTACAACCAATGACGACAATGAAGAAGTCATCGATAACGCTGAGGCTAAGTTTCAGATAAGCTTTAAATTCCCGCTGTGGTATAACGTTTTTGGCGACAATGGCCACCTCTATTTCGCCTATACCAACCAGTCTTACTGGCAAGTCTATAATAAAGAAATTTCCTCCCCTTTTAGAGAAACTAATCATGAACCGGAAATGTTCATGCTATTCAATAATGACTGGCAAGTGGCAGGGTTAACAAATTCGTTTTGGGGTGTAGGGGCTGTGCATCAATCTAATGGTCAATCTGGTTCACTTTCACGCAGTTGGAATCGAATTTACGGCACCATGGTATTTGATAGAGGCCCTTTTGCATTAGGTCTAAAGGCGTGGTGGCGGATCCCTGAAGATGAAAAAGCAACACCCAGCTCGCCTAAGGGTGATGACAACCCCGATATTGAAGACTATATGGGCAACTTTGAGTTAACAGCCGTCTATGGCCTTGATGAGCATATGTTTACCTTAATGGGGCGCAATAATTTACAACACCCAAATAAAGGCTCCATTGAGTTTACTTGGAGCTATCCGATATTAGGCAATTTACGCTTATATACCCAGTACTTTAATGGCTATGGCGAAAGTATGATTGACTATAATCATCATAATCAGCGCATTGGGATCGGGGTTTCGATTGGTGATATTCTTTAAAATAGGCCATCACAAACAATAAAAACAACCATAAAAACAACAATAAAAAAGGTGAAGCTGCAGTTATATACAGTTCACCTTTTTTGTTATCAATACCCGACTAGCTTGTTAGCAACTTAGTAAGCTTTACTATCACCGCGAGTAGAGATTGAAATACCTTTATCGGTAATATCCAAGTTGACCTGCATGCGCATGTCATAATCTTTGAGCATTTCTAGTTCTTCTGGCACTTGCTCACCGCTTTCTTCAATGAGTGAAAATACCGGTTTCAGCACTTTTTGATAATCAATCGACATATTCGCTAAGCCATTGGCGACCAGTGGTTCTTTTGCCAGTTTATTAGCTAAGTCTTCACCTTTATCGCCACTGTAAATAACAATGTGTTGATCTTTAATGGCCATTTGAGCGCTTACCCCCATTGAAGGTGGCAGCATTAGCAATGAAGACACATCGATGGGATCACCATTAGTCTCCAGTTGAACTTGGGCTAACTGAGGCACAAATGGCTTAACCATGTTCAATAGCATTTCTGGGTTTTCAGCCGATAAGCTAATCAGTGCATCTAGGTGCTTAAAGCCAGGCTCACCATTTTCGTCAGTTAACGAAAAGTCGACTATGGTGGCACTCATGCCCTTAACCCCATTGGCCATGCCTGTCATCATGCCAAGCATTGCCGGATTTTGGCCGCTGATTTCATATTGCATTTGCGCTAGTGCTTCACACTGATAACTGGGCGTTTGTAAATCTTGCCAAATTTCAGTTAATGCTGGTGCTAATTGCGCCGCATCAAGCCCCAGTGCTATGGACATGGCATTGTCAGTTAGGCTATTAGTGAAACTAGGAATAAAACCACGCATTTTATTAAATGCACCTAATATCACTTGGTTGTTAGATTCAACCACCATTTGGGCATCAAACTGCGCTTGTTTACGGCTAACATTAAATGCTTTTAAGCCCATAACCGTGCGCGGCCAATTTGCAGCGATAGCATCAAGCTCTGTTTGACACTCAGCCGTTTTAAACTCTGCAAAAGGATCACTGCCAGTGCCATCTAACTCGCCTAATTTAGATAACTGTTTAGCCAGCATATTGCCATCAGTTGAGGTTAATCCTTTCACTAATTCCACATGGTTTATAAAGCTTATACTGTCGTTTAAAAAACCATGAGTCTTAATGATATCTTCAACAATGCCACTGTCACTAATTGGATTATCAACTTTGGATAATCCCAGCGCCGTTGCTAATAATTCTGGTTTATTGAAGGAGGTATTTAAGGTTACTGTTAACCAGCCATCTTGCTGGGCAACAACTAAATCAATCGATTCATCGTCATCAATAAGTGAATAAGCACGATACTCAAGGCCTTCAATGGTTGCCGTGGTGTGGGCTAAACCGCTTTCTTCTGACGCTTTGTCCAATACTTTCCAAATAGCCTGTTCATCAGTGACTTGCACCTTAAAAACAGGCAACGCCCCTAGCGTGTAGGTATATGACTCAATCTTGGCAGGCAAACCAAAGGTTGTTAAAAACAGTTCAGGGTCTTCAAGGCTAGTTAAATAACTTTTATATAAACTGACAAAAAATCCCTCTTGGGCACTTGAATATGGGCCAGCCTGCTCAATTTGCTCTAGTTGGGCAGCACCGTTTTGCCCCATAGGCATTGAATACAAATAATCTTCTAACGGAAACGGGGTGAGTTGTCCTGAAAAAAGTAAGGTATCTGCTGGGATATACGCGAGCATGTCGTTATCAGTTGTGGTGACACCATCGTTGTTCGATAGCATGTATGCGCCTGCACCAGCAGCGGCAATGGCAACTGCGATAGCCAGTTTTTTCATTTATTTGTGCTCCATAATTCACATGTAAGTAATAACAAGTCACTCTTCCTTGAGAGTAAATGCTTAGTTAATGCCGATAACTCAATTTGATCAAGCATAGCGATAACTTAGCACACTTTTAATTTGCAAATAAAATAATGCCTCGATAAAAGTGGCTTGGGGTTTGATAAGCAATAACCGAGTTAAGCAATTGTTTATAAGGTTTAAAAGTCTAATAAAAGGTTAAGCAGGTGCCAAAAAGATAGGATAAATAAACCATGAAGATAGCGATATCGATGAAAGGTTGGTTTCTCGGCTAGCCAATGATGGCTAACCGAGATAACCAAATGGATTATGCTTACGCTAGCAAGCCAATCACTACACACTCGTTTTACGAGCGAGGCTTTGGAGGTACGTGGCGTGCAAAAACATGCCTAAAGTGTCGACAAAACCATCTACGGGAACTTCTAAATTTAGACTATAGAATTAACAAATGCCTAATTGTTTTTGGCTAAATATCACGATATAAAGCAACAGAGGTAAATATCAGTCATTGGTTTTAATACTTTGGTCGAAAGCAATGTTAGCTATTAATAATAAGCGCTCGCATTAGCAGTAAATATTAACCTTAGCGACCCATATGTTGCGTTCAACATCCCTATTGACACTTTTATTGAATCCCAAAAATATTAAACTCAAAAAAATATCAGCCTCATTGGACTGATATTTTTTATAACCAAATGACTAACCTGCAATTGGCTAAATTTCGTAATGTAATCCACATTCACGCTTCAAGCCATTAAAACGGGTTTCTTCTTCGCTCATGCCAAGCTCAAGCGGCTTGCTTGAGTGAGTATCACCCACAGACACGTACCCTTGCTCCCAAAGTGGATGATAAGGTAATTGATGCTCAGTGAGGTACTCATGGACATCCTTGTTGCTCCACTCAATAATGGGCAGCAACTTATATTTATCACCATGGATAGCTAAAATGGGCAGCGCTTCACGGGTACTGGCTTGCGAGCGACGTAGCCCGGCAAACCAAGTCCCTACATTCAACTCAGCCAAAGCACGTTGCATAGGCTCCACTTTATTGATGCGATTATATTTCTCTAACCCTTCAAGATCTTGTTCCCAAAGCTTACCGTAACGGGCTTCTTGCCATGCAGATGACTGCTGGGCGCGAAATACCTGTAGATTTAAATCTAGTCTTTGGGTTAACTCATCAATAAATTGATAGGTTTCAGCAAACAAGTATCCTGTATCCGTCAATATCACCGGAATATCTGTCTGCGCTTGGCTTACCATATGCAACATAACCGCCGCTTGAATACCAAAACTTGACGATAAAGCATGTTCGCCAGGCAAAAAAGCTAATCCCCAAGTGACTCGCTCTTGCGCGGTTAAATCGGCTAAAAAGCGATTCACTTTTTCTAGCACTATTTTTTGCTCAGACTTGGGAGCTGATAATAGTGCTTGCAACTCATTGTGATTAATCATCGTAATGACCTCTGTTGCTAACCCGTTAGCCATGAAAATCTACAGCGGCATCGTTCACGGCTTTAATTATGCCAAAGCGAACTGTAAAGTTACCGAAGGTTTCACCTGCATCACGCTCAAGTACATACAAGCCGAATAATCTGTCTAACTCAGCTAAAATTTCAGCTTCTTGAATATTCTCTTTGTACATTTTATTAAGGCGTGTGCCTTCAAAGCTTGCACCTAAATACAAGTTATAACGTCCCGGCGCTTTACCTACTAAACCAATTTCGGCTGCGAACGGTCTCGCACAGCCATTAGGGCAACCTGTCATTCTCACCACAATGGCTTGCTCGCTAATACCATGCTTAGCTTGCAGCGCATCAATATGGTCAATAAACTCTGGGAAATATCGCTCCGCTTCGGCCATGGCTAATGGACAGGTAGGCAGCGCCACGCAGGCAATTGAATGGCCGCGGGTTTGACTGATAACCTTGCCAAAAAAGCCATGCTTACGGGCTAAATCTTCAATCGCAGCTTTATCTTCTTCTGCAACCCCAGCAATAATCATGTTCTGATTAGAGGTCATTCTAAAATCACCTTTATGGATTTTGGCGATTTCTCTTAAGCCTGTTTGCAGCGTCTGACCAGGCTCATCTTTAATACGACCACTTTCAATGAACAAGGTTAAATGCCAGTTGTTATCTAAGCCTTGAACCCAACCATAACGGTCACCGCGATCGCCAATCACTACCTCACGTTTAGGTTCAAAACTCACCCCTGCACGCTTTTCAACTTCTGCTTTAAATTCTGCAACGCCATGATCGACAATGGTGTACTTCAAACGTGAACGCTTACGATTGACACGGTTACCCCAGTCACGCTGAACTGTCATAACAGCTTCAGCGAATTTAATCACATCGTCAGTTTTAATAAAGCCAAAATCATCCGCTAGACGTGGGAAGGTTTCCACTTCACCATGAGTTGAGCCCATACCGCCACCAGCAACTAAATTAAATCCGACTAACTCACCCGCTTCAGCGATGGCAATAAAACCTAAGTCATTGGTATAAACATCAACATCATTGTCTGGGGGTACTGCTACAGCCATTTTAAATTTACGTGGCAAGTAGGTTTTACCGTACACAGGTTCGTTAGTTTCAGTATCAAGCAGCTTTTCTTTATCTAACCAAATTTCAGCATAGGCGTGAGTATGAGGCAATAAATGATCTGACAACTCTTTAGCCACTGCATAAGCCTGTTGATGTAACTTAGATTCAACAGGGTTTGGGTTACACATTACGTTACGGTTAACGTCACCACAGGCCGCAATAGAATCTAACGTCGCTCTATCAAGGCCTTGGATCAGCGTTTTTAAATTACGCTTTGGAATGCCGTGATATTGAAAGGTTTGACGGGTGGTTAAACGAATACTGTTTGATGTCGTTAGCGTTGATGAGATTTTATCCACATCCAACCATTGCTCAGGACTACAAATACCACCTGGTACACGGGCTCGTAACATGAAACTGTATAAAGGCTCTAGTTTTTGTTCTTTACGCTCATTACGTAAATCACGATCGTCTTGCTGATAAAAGCCGTGGAATTTGATCAACTGCTGATCGCCATCACTAAACGAACCGGTAACTTGGGTGTCTAAGCCTTCTTTAATGGTGCCGCGCAGGTAATCACTGTCGGTTTTTAAATATTCATTTACTGCTAACTTTTGCTCACTCATCCTGTGGCCTCTATCGATGCTTTTATGACGCTGGTGATATCAAATCACCAGCGTGTATATTATTTTCGTTATGCTTATTTCGAACTCATGCGGTATTCATTTAGTAAACGTCTTTTTGATAACGTTTCGCACTGCGCAACCCTTCAAGGTAATCCTCAGCGCCCTGCGCATCTAAACCACCATACTTAACTGCGACATCTAGTAAGGCTTGATGGACATCTTTTGCCATACGCTCTGCATCGCCACAGATATAAAAATGCGCGCCATTTTGTAGCCATGCCCAAATCGCTTCACCTTGCTCTGCAATCCGGTGTTGCACATAAATTTTATGTTGTTGATCACGTGAGAAAGCCACATCGAGGCGCGATAAATCACCCGCTTTTAGGTACTGTTGCCACTCAACTTGGTATAAAAAGTCTTGCTCAAAATGCGGATTACCGAAAAATAACCAGCTATCGCTGTTAACGCCGTCTGCTGCACGTTGTTGCATGAAGGCTCTAAAAGGCGCCACACCAGTGCCAGGGCCAACCATAATAACTGGAGTGTCGCTATTTTCTGGCAAACGAAAATGCTTATTCGGTTCAACGTAAACCTTAACTTGCTGACCTTCTTCTGCAGATGCTAAGAAGTGCGAAGCGCCGCCAAAACGCGCTTGACCCGCACGCTCATCTTCAACCAGTGCCACGGTTAAATGCACTTCGTTTTCCACTTCCGCTTGGCTAGAGGCAATTGAATATAAACGCGGTGTTAATGGGCGTAATAAACTTACTAAGGTTGCGGCATCGATTTTTACTGGATACAAACTGATTAAATCAGCTAATTGATGACCTAATACAAACTGGCGAGTTTGCTCTTTATCTGCAGCAATCGCGCTAAGCTCTGCATTCCCCGCAAGCTCTGCCCATGCCGTCACAAGACCCGGGTAAAGTTGGGTTAGCTCTTTTTTATCTGTTAATGCTTGTTGTAGCGATAAGGTATTTTTACTGACCACAACTTCAGTTGACGAGTCTAATCCTAAACCGCTAATCACTTCAGTGACTAAAGCCTCGTTATTGGTAAACCAAATACCTAAGGCGTCACCCACTTGATAACTGATACCAGATTCGCCTAAATCGATTTCCACGTGGCGAACATCACGATCAGAATCACGACCAGTAAGCTTTTGACTTAATAACACTTCTGCTTCATAAGGATTTTGCTTGGTAAATTCGCTTTCACCCGCCGCTTTGGCGCTATCAATTGACACCACGCTGGCACTGCTAGTTTCAACTAATGGCTCAACCGCTGTTATTACCGACTCAAGCCATTGCTCTGAAGCTTCTTCGTAATCAACATCACACTCAACTAACGGCAATAACTCTGTTGCACCTAAAGCAGATAAGCGTTCGCTGAAGTCTTTACCGGTTTGACAATAAAACTCATAGCTTGAGTCACCCAAGGCCAAAATTGAAAAGTTAAGTTGATCTAACTTAGGCGCTCTTTTTGAAGCAAGGAACTTATGTAATTCAATAGCATCATCTGGCGCTTCACCCTCACCGTGGGTACTCACCACCGCGATTAAAATGGTTTCTTGCTTTAACTGACGCACATTGTAATCAGCCATCGAGCTTAAATTAACCGTAAAGCCTTTAGCGGATGCCTTTGCAGCTAACTCTTTAGCGATACCTTGACCATTACCCGTTTGACTACCAAATAAAATTGTCACAGTTTGCGCTGCACTAGCCTCTGGCGCACTTGCTGTTTGCCCTTGATTTGAAGATGCAGCCAAATAGCCACTAACCCAAGCTAATTGCACCGCAGATAATTCAGAAGTGAGCTGTTTTAGCTTGTCGACTTGTCCTTGAGACAATGGCGATGCGAATGAAGAAAGTTCTTTTAACAACATTGGAGAGCCCTATAACAGTTTAATATCATCAGATTACTCCGATTCTTTAAAACCAAAAAAGACTAAAAGTTGATTCTTTATTCCATTAAGGAATATGCAAAGCTGCATTTTTAAGCTACAAAAGTGTGGTCTAGTGCAAACTTTTGGGTCTGAACTCGGTAAAAATGTGATTTAGCGCATTATTTACTTGTTTCAAACCTAATAATTGCCAGAATGAAGCACCTAAAAAAATGTGCACCATAAAAAGGCACTTAGAAAAAATGAGTATTTAAAACAAAGTTGTATTAAATACTCACACGACCCGACCCTTCCCTATTTACACTAACTAAGAGGTTGTCCTTTTGAAATTAGGTCTACCGAAAGAGAGTCACCCAGGTGAGTTACGCGTTGCGTTAATCCCTGCCAATGTGACCGCATTATTAAAAAAACAGCTACAAGTGATCGTAGAATCAGGCGCTGGACAAAACGCAGGCTTTACCGACGCCGATTATGTCAAGGTAGGCGCCACTATTGCTTCATCACGAGCAGCGCTACTGAATGAAGCTGACATCATTACCGTGGTGAACTGTAAGGGTGAGCAATTCGATGAAATTAAAGCGCTAATCAAGCCTCAGCAACTGCTGATTGGCATGATGGACCCGCTGATTAACCCGCAAAATGCCCAAGCAATTGCTGACACGGGTGCCAGCGCGATTGCCTTAGAACTTATTCCACGTATTACCCGTGCCCAAAGTATGGATGTGTTGTCATCAATGGCAACGATTTCAGGCTATAAAGCTGTGTTACTCGCCGCCCATAAAGCGCCGCGTTTATTCCCAATGATGATGACAGCTGCTGGGACATTAAAACCCACTCGCGCCTTTATTATGGGTGTGGGTGTTGCGGGACTTCAGGCCTGCGCCACAGCTAAGCGTCTTGGCGCCGTTGTCGAAGCCTATGATATTCGCCCTGCGGCGCGCGAGCAGATTATTTCTGTTGGTGCAAAACCGGTTGAGCTTGATATTGAAGCCGAAAACACTGAAACCAAAGGCGGTTATGCCACCGAGCAAAGTGATGACTTTTTAAAGCGTCAACAACAAGCGATGGCGAATGTGTTAGCACAACAAGATATTGTGATTACCACTGCAGCCATTCCAGGCCGTAAAGCCCCTGTGCTTATCACTAAAGAAATGGTTGATGGCATGAAAAACGGCACCATCATTGTTGATTTAGCGGCTGAATCAGGTGGTAACTGTGAATTAACCCGCGTTGATGAAGTTATTATGCACAACGGCGTGATGATCTTAGGGCCATCTAACGTACCTAGCACTGCAGCGAATCATGCCAGCCAAATGTATGGTAAAAATGTCGAGAACTTACTGAACTTAATCGTCAGTAAAGAGGGTGAACTGGTTCTTGATTTTGAAGACGAAATCGTCAGAGACACTGTTGTTGCCCATGGCAAAGAAGTCACCAGTGCTCGCCTAAGAGATTTATTGGGTCTTGCGCCTTTAGCAACGCCTGAAGCTGACACCAGTGTAGAGGAAAAAGCATAATGGATATGACCTTACTATTATTACTGACGCTTTTTGTCGTCGCAGTATTTTTAGGTGTTGAGCTGATCACTAAAGTGCCACCGACACTGCACACGCCATTAATGTCTGGTTCGAATGCTATTTCAGGTATTTCACTGGTAGGCGCCCTACTGTCAGCAGGTTCTGGCGGTGGCATGATAGTGAATGTACTTGGCTTTATCGCCGTAGTGTTGGCTACCATCAATGTGGTCGGTGGTTACATGGTCACCAACCGTATGCTAGCTATGTTCAAGAGGAAATAGACTCAATGACAACAATTATTTATTTGGCTTACCTTGTTGCCGCAGTCCTGTTTATTCTTGGTATTAAAGGACTGACAAAACCTAAAACAGCGGTTCGTGGCAACCAATTATCAGCCATGGGTATGTTTATTGCTGTGGTGGTAACCCTATTTGACCAAAGCATTCTTAGCTATGAGTGGATCATTGCCGGCGTACTATTAGGTGGCACCATTGGTGCAGTGATGGCGACTAAAATTAAAGTCACCGACATGCCGCAAATGGTTGCACTGTTGAATGGTTTTGGTGGTGGTGCTTCACTGGCCATTGCTGCGGCAAGTTTCCTTGACCCGACTGCAGCTACTAGCATGGTGGCGTTAATTTCTATCGGAGCGACCATTATTATTGGTGCAGTTACCCTTTCAGGTTCATTTGTGGCTTTTGCTAAGCTGCAAGAGCTTATTTCAGGTAATCCAATCAAAGTCCCAGGTAATAAAATCCTTAACGCGCTGCTGCTTATCACTGCGTTTGGCTTAGCCATTGCGCTAGTCATTAACCCTGCTAACGTCAGCTTAATGTATGCTTTAGTGGCTGTGGCAGTGGTCTTGGGTGTGTTATTAGTGGTGCCAATTGGCGGCGCTGATATGCCGGTTGTTATTGCACTACTGAACTCCTATTCTGGTATCGCCGCGGCAACGACTGGTTTCATTACAGGTAATACGGTATTGATTATCTCAGGTTCACTGGTTGGTGCATCAGGAATTATCCTCACACAAATCATGTGTAAAGCCATGAACCGTTCATTATTTAACGTCTTATTCGGTGTGATGGCTGAAGGCGGCGAGAAAGTCGATGCAGATGAAATTTACGCAGGTAAAGTAAAATCAACTTCGCCAGATGAAATTGCCATGATGCTAGAAACCGCTGAACGTGTGGTTATTGTCCCAGGTTACGGTTTAGCCATGGCGCAAGCACAGCATGCAGTACGTGAGCTCGCTAACGTTTTACAAGAGCGTGGAGTCGATGTGAAGTACGCGATTCACCCTGTTGCTGGCCGTATGCCTGGCCACATGAACGTGCTACTTGCAGAAGCTGAAGTGCCTTATGAACAGTTAGTTGAAATGGATGAGATTAATCCACAATTTGCGCAAACGGATGTGGCGATTGTCATTGGTGCCAATGATGTCACCAACCCAATGGCACGTGAAGATAAAGGTAGCCCCATCTATGGTATGCCAATTCTAAACGTCGATAAAGCCCGCACCGTGGTGGTAATTAAGCGTTCATTAAGCCCAGGGTTTGCAGGTTTACCTAACCCATTATTTGCCATGGATAATGCACTTATGTTATTCGGTGATGGTAAAAAAGGCATTGTTGAGCTGACGCAAAGCTTAAAAGAAGCTGATTAATTTTCAACATGTTAGATATACCCCCTAAAAAGGCCGCTTAGCGGCCTTTTTATTAATAAGCGCTTCATTTCTATCATTGGGAGAATAAGTTATCAATAATCATACATTCTCATTCTTGACGAATTTATGAGTAAAATGTACAAAGGATATACCGATTGCTTTTCAAGCTTTAGCTCGTTTTAACACAAGGATGATTTTCTCAGATGGACCCATTGGCTTCACAAATTCAACAGCTCACAGCTCAGTTAAATCAACTCACCCAAGAGAATGATTTACTTAAGCAGAAACTAAAGCTGTGTGAAGAGAAGCTCTCAGCAACACTCGATGGCACAGGCTTGTGTCTGTGGGAGCAACATATCCCTTCTGGCGATCTGACCATTTTCAATCAAGAATGGGGCGCATTGCTGGGTTATACCCTCGAAGAGCGAGCGGCAAATATTTCTAGCTGGAAAAGCCATTTACATCCTGAAGATAAAGACTGGGTCATCAAAGCTTTTGAAGATCACCTCACAGGTAAAGAAGAGGTTTATCGCGCCGTTCATCGAATGATCCATAAAAATGGCACCACCAGCTGGGTTTCAGATCGGGGCCGTATCGTGGAATACACCTCAGATGGACACCCCTTAAGGATCATGGGCACCCATATCGATATTACCCAAGAAAAACGCTATGAACTCGACTTAGCCCGCCTTGCCCACCAAGACCCTCTCACTGACTTACTAAACCGCGCAGCTATTGAAAAAGCTTACTTGCAGATGCAGCAAGAGAAAGACTTTAACTCAGGTAGTTTATTATTTATCGATGTTGATAATTTTAAAGGCGTTAACGACAAATATGGTCATCATTTTGGTGATTTAGTCCTAGTCGAAATCAGTAATACTCTTAATCATTATTGCCAAACCTTAATCTCAAATAATAACGTCAGCATCGCTAGGCTCGGTGGTGATGAATTTGTGATTATTACCTCAACTGCTGATTTCGCGACTATCAGCCTGCTGGCCCAGCAATTAATCAAGCACTTTACCCGATTACAAACAATCGAAGAAAAATCAGTATCACTAGGGTTAAGCATTGGTATTAGAGGCTTTGATCAGCAAGACTCATTTACCCAAGTTTGTAAGCAAGCGGATAATGCCATGTACGGCATAAAACAATCGGGTAAACATAATTATTCATTTTCCCAGCCATCTTTAGAGCCAAAAGTTCAGCACATTGGCTAGGGGTTGTTGATGTGTCGAGATCAATGTGGAACACCAAAGTTCAGCTGCCGCTAAAGTTAAAAATTGCTACAACAGCGACGATTTTCATTTTTGACAATATCTACATGCTATAATCCTGAAAATAAAAATTAGCGCTTACTTAGCTTTTTTACAGCCTCTTATCCTGCTAGGTATGAACAATTATTCTAATAATGATTAACGGTAAGCCCTCTATGCCTAAAACGTCCTCTTTACTTACCGCATTTGTTTACTTAAGCACATGCTCTTTTTCTGTCATCGCTGACAATGACCAAACCAAAACGGTTAATCCACCAAGCAAAGCAGATACTCACACTGCTCCAGAGGTTGAATACTTCCCGTCAACTTGGGGAGTTGGCATCGGCGTGCGTAAAGCTGATATTCCTTATGCCACTGAAAATGATGATGTCTATGACGTCATGCCATTAATTGAATTTGAAAATGACTACTTTTACCTAAACGGCTTAGAAGGCGGGGTTCATTTATGGAAAAATGATGAACATCAAGTCAATATATACAGTCGTTTTCGGTTCGTTGACATCCCTAAAGAATATCAAAATCAAACCCAATCTGACGCCTTTGATTTTGGTTTTCAATACCGCTTTCAAAAAGACGGCCTAGAAGCTGATGTTGCCATCATGAGTGATGGTAACAAGCGCATGTATGGTTACACTCGTACTCAATACCACTGGCAAGGCGGTGATTGGCAATTAAATCCTTATGCCCAATTCCAATGGAAAAGCAACGATTTCAATGAACATTACTATGGCTTAGAGCTAGCCGATCCCGGTGCTGGATTGGCTTTTTCAGCAGGGGTTAATGCTCGCTATCACCTTGCCAGTAATTTATACCTATTGGGTAACTTTGGGGTAACCCGCCTTGAAGATGATATTTATCACTTGCCCACCATTGAAAATCAATATCAATTTGACTCCTTCTTAGGCTTTGGCTTTTTCCCTGATAATAAAAGGCCCAATACCAATCCAGTCCCTAAAGAAAGTGGCGAATTTTTAAGAGTCGCACACGGCTGGGCAACGCCTTCAAACTTGAATGACATTTTAACCGGGAATGCCAAAGGCGATCGTTACAACAATCAAATGACCTCCCTTTTCTATGGTATCCCACTCAGTAATAGCTTATTCAACTTACCCATTGATTTATACTTAACAACAGGTGCTGTTTGGCATCATGACTCTGAAGTACAAGATAACTTAGCTGAAGGTGTACTTGCAGTTAAAGCCTTTTACACCATAGATTTAGGCTGGCGTTTTCGGATAGGGGTTGCTGAAGGGTTATCTTATGTCTCTGATGTCACCTACATTGAAGGTAGCGAACTTGACGAAAAAGATTATCGACCCTCAAAACTATTAAATTACTTAGACTTTTCATTTGATGTTAACTTGGGAGATGTGTTCAACCACGCCCCAATGAAAAACGCATGGCTAGGTTATAGTATTCATCATAGATCAGGGATTTTTGAAACCAGCTCAGCTTTTGGCCGCATCAAAGGTGGCAGCAATTACAACTCGGTTTATCTGCAGTGGCATTTTTAACTTAAAAACATTGCCATAAAAAAACAGATTGTTAGTACATTTAAAAGCGACTTAATTAGTCGCTTTTTTATAACGTTTAAGCTCGAGGTTACAGTACTAATCAGAGTTATAACTTATTGTGCTCAGCCTCTTTGTTGACTAATTGCGCCGCCTCAGAGAATTGCTCAACCAACCACTTATGGGCCTTATCCTCGCCCATTAACATGACTAATGTCGGGGAAATAACCTCAATAAGTCGTTGTTGTCGCCAAAATATATATTTAGGTAGCGCCAGCGTTGCACCTCGGCCAAATGTGCGTTGCACTAGGCTGGAGATTTCAGCAATTTCAGTGTCATCAAATCGCGCTAACTGCGGAAATAGTGTGGCAATAAAGTCACTGTAGCGATCAAATTCTTGTATGTCTTTAAATTGATATTGGCTCAATAACCAGTGTAACTGCGGTGAACTCCAATGGCTCATATTATGTCGATTGTTAATCAAATCCATATTACGGCGATGAAACTGCTGCCAAGCTAAATCCAAATTAGGGTGCGTTTGCGCAATACGCCACACTAAATACATGTCAGCCAACCATTCATGCTGATAGGCAGACAGCGTACTGGGAAGTACATCGCCGATTAAGGCAATATTCTCTAAATGCCCTACTTCATGCCATAGGGTTAATTTAAATTGTTCTAACAGCGCTAACTGATAGGTATGCCCATTGATTGAGGTTATCGTTTGGGTAAGGGGCTGCTTAGCGCTGACAATAATAATGCCGGCTATATCATGGTGATTAACCGCTAACACCATTGCGGTTTTACCCCCTAAATGAGAGCTGATTTGCGTGTCTTTCGGTAATTGGCTCACGACTTCAATAGGTAACGCATTCAAGCAACTCGGGTAGCGACTTTCATCGCACACAATTGCCTGCTTGTTACTAATAGGCATCCAACTAAATGAGCTTGAATAATAGGGGGAGATGGTGGGGGCGAGTGCGGTTTTTATCTGAAAAGGCAAGTGAGTATCAGCCAGCAATGACTGACTGATCACTAGGGTACTGATTAGAAATGCTCTCTTTAAAACGGCACTGTCTAAAATAGCACGGATTAAAACGGCACGGATTAAAACGGCACGGATTAAAACGGCACTGTCTAAAATAGCACGGATTAAAACGGCACTCTTTAAAACAGCACTGGCCATTAAGTACAGTGCCCGCCTATTCACTACTTGTTAGCCATGATATTTTCAATAATAGCCGTAGTAGAGACGCCGTCTTCAAACCCAAGAATTTCGACACTACCACCAGCAGCCATCACCTCTTTACCACCGGCCACTTGTTCGACTTTATAGTCCCCGCCTTTTACCAACAAATCCGGTAATAAGCGGCTAATGACGCGCTGCGGAGTATCTTCACTGAAAGGAATAACCCAATCAACTGACGCTAATCCCGCTAAAACAGCCATACGGCGATCAACTTGATTCACTGGGCGACCATCACCTTTTAAACGCTTCACTGAAGCATCATCATTAACGGCAACAATTAAACGATGGCCCAATTCTTTTGCTTGCTGCAGATAGCTTACGTGGCCTGCATGTAAAATATCAAAACAGCCATTGGTCATGACTACCTTTTCGCCGCGAAGACGCGCTTGCTCAATGGCGTAAGCTAATTGATCTTCAGTCACCACGCCAAAGCCTGACTCGCCTTGATTTAAAGCTAAGGCCCCAATGAGTTCAATTCGGGTTACTGTTGCGGTACCTAACTTAGCCACCACCACGCCTGCAGCAATATTAGCGATAGAACAAGCCTGTGCTAACGAGCTACCCGCTGCCAGCGAACTTGCTAATGCTGAAATAACCGTATCTCCAGCACCTGTCACGTCATAGACTTCACGGGCAACTGTTGGGATATGCAGTTCAGCATCATCATGACTAATCAGCGTCATGCCTTTTTCAGAGCGGGTCACCAAAATAGCAGTAAAATCGTTATCTTTAATCAGCTTTTTGGCTTTTTCGATTAAGTCAGCTTCACTGGTTACTGGGCCCACAACCGCTTCAAACTCGCTCATATTAGGGGTGATTAACGTCGCACCGCGATAGCGTGAAAAATCACTGCCTTTAGGATCTACCAGCACCTTTACGCCTTTAGCGCGGGCTTTAGCAATAAAGTCGATTGGCGAGTCAATCGCACCTTTGGCATAGTCAGATAACACCAATACATCGACGTTATCTAACAGCGCTTCACTGCTATTTAATAAACTTTCGCTATCAGCTTTAGGGTATTTTTCTTCAAAATCTAAGCGGATAAGTTGTTGATTGCGAGAAAACACTCTTAATTTGGTAATCGTTGGTTTATCAGCAACGGTTAACCAGCGAGGTTCAACCCCTTGGGCTTGAACACCAAGGGTTAACGCTTTAGCATTTTCGTCATTACCGACAATACCAGCAAGCTCAACTTGACCGCCAAGGGCAGCAATATTTAATGCCACGTTAGCAGCGCCGCCGGGACGGTCTTCTATTTGATTGATGTTAACTACAGGTACTGGCGCTTCTGGTGAGATTCGACCAGTAGGGCCAACCCAATTACGGTCAAGCATGACATCGCCGACCACTAAAACACGGGCTTTTTCGAATGCAGGAAGAGATACCTTCATAGTAAACTTATTCTTTTGCTGATATTAAACCGTGATTGTACCTAATTTTGCTCTAAAATTAAGTTAGAATAGCAACTAATTTTGATTTTTGGATGAGTTCCTCGTGGTAGATAAAGCACAATTTTCCTCGCATTTATTGCACCCAAAGCATTGGCCATTATGGTTTGGTGTTGCTCTTATGAAGCTGACCCAGCTATTACCGCTTCGCTGGCAAATGACACTTGGCAAGGGTTTAGGCCGTTTGGTTTTAAAACTTGCTGCGAGTCGCAGACATACTGCAGAGCGCAATTTTCAGCTGTGTTTTCCTGATATGCCAGCACAAGAACGCGAGGCACTGCTTAAGAGAAACTTCGAAGAAACCGGTAAAGCCCTATTCGATACCATCAACGCTTGGTGGTGGTCTGATGAAAAAGTGCAGCAGCATATGACCATTAAAGGCGATGAGCATGTGCGCAATACCCTATATAATGGTCAAGGCGTCATACTGTTTGCAGTGCATTGCTTACCGTTAGAAATGGGCGCGAGAATGTTTGGCCAGTTCCAACCGGGGATAGGCGTTTACCGCCCTCACAACAATCCCGTGATGGAATACTTACAAGTCAAAGGCCGCCTGCGCTCGAATAAAGGCTTAGTACCAAAACGTGATTTACGTAAGATGGTAA
Source organism: Shewanella sp. 3_MG-2023 (assembly GCF_030548765.1). Taxonomy (NCBI): domain Bacteria; kingdom Pseudomonadati; phylum Pseudomonadota; class Gammaproteobacteria; order Alteromonadales; family Shewanellaceae; genus Shewanella; species Shewanella sp. 3_MG-2023. Next base: position 87,781 of record NZ_JAUOSH010000013.1, read on the forward strand.
AAAGTTTAAGAAACCCAGATGTGATCTGGTATACCGCCGATCAAGATTTTGGTCGCTCAAGTGCAGTATTTATCCCGCTATATGCCGTACCCGATGCAGCGACTATTACTGGCGCTACCACCTTAGCGAAATTAGGCCGCGCCAAAGTATTACCCTTTTTTGTCGAACGTAATGATGATGACACGGGTTACAATATGGAAATTTTAGCGCCGCTTGATAACTTCCCCGGTGAAAATGAGCTCGAAGATGCTATTCGTGGCAATAAGATCATTGAACAATTAATTGATCGTAACCGTAATCAATATATGTGGCTACATCGCCGCTTTAAAACTCGGCCAACCAAAGAAACCCCCTCTTTATACAAATAGCCAGCAGAGTTAATATTAACTGTAAAATATCACTGGATAACGACCATAGCTTGAAATAAGCGCAAAAATGATCAAGTATCCAGTGATAAAAATAGCGAAACTTTAGTTTAAGTTTTCATCAGATGTTGAGATTTATTCTGCAGGAGCACTGATAACACTCACCAAAGCCATTGTGATCATCACTCACATAGGAAAACATCCACCTTATGATTAAGTCTTTTTGCGCCAAATTGATTGTTGTTTCTACCATGCTGTTTAGCGTCCAAGTGGTGGCGGTAGAATATGCTTTACCCGCTAAAGACAGTCGTTTAATTGGTGAAAAACAATATTATGTTGTACCTGAAGGTAAATTAACCCTAGAAGCCATTGCAGATCAGTTCCAACTCGGACTGAGCAATATGCTTGAAGCCAACCCAGGCGTTGACCCATACTTACCTAAACCAGGTAGCACCTTAGTGATCCCCCATCAGTTGATCCTACCGGATGCACCGCGTAAAGGCATCGTGATTAACAGTGCTGAAATGCGCCTATATCACTATAAAAAAGGCACCAATATTGTTGAAGTACTCCCAATTGGTATTGGTCAAGTAGGCCGTGACACCCCTGAAAATTGGGTGACTCAGGTTTACCGTAAGCGGGCTAACCCAACCTGGACTCCCACTAAGCGTACCCGCGAAATTTATGCAGCCAGAGGCGAGACCCTTCCCGATGTGTGGCCAGCAGGTCCAGATAACCCAATGGGGTTGTTTGCCTTATATGTAGGTAATTTATTTGCGATACATGGCACGAATGCCTCTTTCGGTATTGGCCTGCGCGTCAGTCAAGGCTGCGTCAGGTTACGTGAAGATGATATTGAGCATCTATTTAACACAGTGCCAGTTGGCACCCGAGTGCAATTTGTTAATCAACCGATTAAAGCCACGGTTGAGCCCGATGGTAATCGTTATTTAGAAGTGCATCAGCCATTGTCTGAGACCCAAGAGCAATTTGATTCATCTGAGCCACTTCCATTGACCTTAAATAAAAAAATTACTGCTGTTGTAGCTAATGCTGACACTGACTCATTTGTACTAAAGCGCTTACTAGAGCAGCGCACCGGTATACCTACTCGAATTAACAGCATGCAACAGGCAAAAAACCAAGACATGGTTAACCCTGTCGATTCAGAATAGCCGCTCAATAGCCAGCAGCGAATAACAATAAGTCATTTTGTTAAACACCTATATTCAAGCACTTACCATATGAATATTTCATTGATAAGTGCTTGAGCTCTTTATCAATACTCAGTAACCTAAATCAAGGGTTCACTTTATACACTGGGTAATAGATTGAAAGCCATCACTGCCATTTCTGCTTTACTATCAGTAACCTTGCTATCAATAACCTTGAGTGGCTTCATCAGCCCAGCTATTGCCAGTTCCCCCACATCACTATCTACATCACTATCTACATCTACATCTACATCTACATCTACATCTACATCTACATCTACATCTACATCAGCGTCATTGACCGAATCAAGATCAATAGCCCAGCAGTGTGACCTCACTGATGGCATAACTAAGCTTCAAATACTTGAACAGCAGATCGCTCTCAGTGAACTGGATAATGGTTTGATTATTCGCCAAGTGAATTTACCCAGTCTCAATACGGTGGCCATTGCCTCGCAATTTAATGTGGGCTCCCGTAATGAGCAAACAGGGCAAACGGGTTATGCGCATTTATTTGAGCATTTACTGTTTAAAGGCAGTAAAAATGCCCCCGATGAAAGCTACCCACAACAAATGAGCGCCCTTGGAGCACGTTTTAACGCCAGTACCCACTTCGACTACACCAATTATTATGTCACTATTCCAGCTCAATCCTTAGAGCAGAGCCTGTTTTTAGAGTCCGACAGATTTATTCAACCGCAACTGTCAGAAACCACGGTCAAAAATCAGCAAGGCGCGGTGTTAGAAGAAATGGCCACCAGCATTGATAACCAACCCTACATTCGAAAGGCAATGGAGTTTCTATTATCGCAAGTCAAAGGCAGCCAATATGGTCATGCCATCATTGGCAGTAAGCAAGATGTTCAAGGCGCCAGTGCCGCTGAACTCATGGCATTTCATCAGCGCTATTACCGCCCAGATGCCATGCAAATATCCTTGGTTGGCCAACTCAATGACCGAAGTGCTGACTGGCTAACAAAGTACTTTGGCCACTGGCAAGCTCCCACTCATCCGCAAGATAAATTTAGCAAAATCGATCTAGGTACAAAGACTAACGCTATCCACGCTGAAATCATCGATACTCGCGGCCCATGGCCTGCATTATTGCTGGCTTGGCATACGGTAGGCAGACAAGATCGCGATTTTGAGGCAATTTCATTACTGCAAAGCTATCTTTTTCAAAATATCGCCAATGCATTAACCAAAGCAAGCCTTGCCAACCCGCCCCATATGCTCAGTTATTCAGTGCCATTAACCATGGACAATCACGGCGTCACTAATCTGGTATTGGTCCCCAGAGCCAACACCTCATTAGATGAACTTAATCAACTAGTCAGTACTATCCTTAAGCAAGTCGCCAGCCAAGGTATTGAGCCCAATGTATTGTGCCAACTTAAAAGTATTGCCCTTAATGACACGCTAATTAACTTTACTGATAGTCAACAATTGGCTATTCATTTATCAAATACCGCCAGTCGCGATAAATTCTTGCCGCTCACTCAGCCATGGCAGCGCATAAACCAAGTCACTAGCGATGATATTAAAACTGTCACCCAGCAATACTTTATCGGCAAACAAGTTCGCCTTGATTTACTGCCGCCTTGGTACATTCGCTGGGGCAAAACCTTACTTGAATGGTTACCCCAAGGGATGGCTGAATCTTTAGAAGAGTGGGCATTATGAAAAAGTCGCATTCAATTCTCTGGGCAAAAATAATCGGCTTAGCTGTCTTTATCTGCTCACAACAGGCTTGTCAGCATGCACCTATTAGTTTCACCCCTGCACAGCCGCCCAATTTAGCAAATTATAACGATTTGCCGGTATTCGGTAGTGAAAAAGTACAATTGCCATTAAGCGCAATAGTCTCGCCGCAAACCATGTCATTGACTACAAATAGTTTTTTACATCAATGGTCATTAACTGCTGACTCCTTTGCCCAGCAAGGACATCAGCTATACTTAGTCGGCATATCAACTCAGACTGCCATTGCTAACCCCGATATTATTATCGCAGCCTTCAAACAACGGCAAAAACACATGGCCAATACTCAAGTGCTAACCGCCGTGCAAGCAGCCTGTTATGACAGCATGCGCTTTAGGGCCAGCCTGCACAGTATCGGCATCAGTATTAATTGTATGGCAACCACAAAGCTTAAATCGGAACTACTGTGGCAGTTTTGGGATAACCAAGCGGTGAATGAGGTCAATATTGCCACTATCAAACGCAATCTTAAATTGAATAAGCACATAGGCGCTTTCACTGGTAGCGAAATAGATCTCGCCTTTAGAAAGCAATTACTGGGCAGCCAACACCCTTACAACCAAAACATCAATAATAACGCTGTGATTGATGAGTTAACCCATTCCAGCTTATCTGCATTGCACACTGAGCTGCGACAACAGCTGCAGTGGCACTTGTTTGCGCCACAATTTAGCCCGCAATTAACCAATACAAAAGCGCAGACCTTAAAAGCAAATACCTTAAAAACGAATAGCTTAAAAACGAATAGCTCAAAGACTCAAATAGCTCAGCACGTCACATCGCTGCCGAGTTGGCTATTAACAGAAAAGCCAGATTCAAGTCATTCAGCTTTCGATTCAAGCGCTCAAACAAGCGCTCAAACAAGTGCTAAAGCAAGCACTATAAATTCAAGCACAGTTGAAACCAGCACTGCAAAGGATAAAATCCTTTATATCATTGATGCGCCAGACACTGTGCAGACCCAAGTCAGAATTGGACTCGTCACAGCTACAGCTGATGCGACAGTGCAAGATGCCAATACTTGTCAGATGATTGCCGCGCTATTAGGTAGAGGTTATTCAGGGCGGTTATTTTATGATTTACGTGAAGTGCGCGGCTTAAGCTATGGGGTTTATGGCCGCTGCGTCAATGCGCCATTGAGTCAATATATGTATTTTTATGGCAGCACCGCATTAGAAAACTCAAGCGCTTTTATAAAAGGGATGCTGGATCATTTAAGTCTTATCACTGAGCAAAACGCCTCACAAAACGAAATCAATGCCACTGTGACCTACTTACAAGGTAAGCAGCAACTTAGCCTTGATAGCCCATTTGGTAAAGAAAGCCTCTACATCCGTCAATTATTAAGCGGCCAAACCACGGCTGAATTTAGCCAAGGGATGAAGCAACTTCAACAACTGACTCCGATGCAATTATTGCAACAGGCCAACACCTTGAGCCTAACCACGCCTATCGTAGTACTGCGCGGTGATGCCGACAAAATCAGCGCAGACCTACAGCAAAAACTGCCCACATGGGAGCTTAGGCAGTTACAGCCTGATTAACTGTATTTGAAGCGAAAATTAGCTGTATTTGAAGCAACAATGAACAGCAGCTGAAGTCGATCAAAATCAATCAACTGCTTCTTTCATATTGATAACGCTGACAATCGTCGACAATATTAAGCCAGCTAACCTGATTTTGAGTATAAATGTGGTAATTGGGTTTCACTGAACTTGGCTTATCAAGGGATGCGATGGTTAAAGTGTAATAATCAGGATAGCGGCGGTCTCGATAACTCATAGTACAGCCACACTGAGCGCAAAAGCCCCTTAGTATATGCTCAGAAGAGGCATATTCAGTCACTGCGCCAGCGATCCAGCTTATCTGCTCAAACTTAAAGTCCATCCAAGCTTGAAACACTGCCCCAGATGATTTTTGACACTGCACACAATGGCAATAATCGGCATCAAACGGCGCAGCACTGACTTGATAGCGAATTGCGCCGCACAAACAACCACCCGTGAGCATAGCTGCCTGCTCAGTTGATTTATCATCCATATAAACCTTCAATTGTTAAGCCTGTAAACCTTAATTAAAGCATAAATTTACCCCAATAAAAAAGCCCTCAAAAGAGGGCTTTTACAAGACATAATGACCTAAGCTCTAGTGCTAAGTTCTAGTGCTAAGTTCTAGTGCTAATTAATAAGTCGCTTCGCGCTTTTCAGCTTCAGCATCCCACTGTGGCACAAGATCTTTTAAGAACTTTTGCTTATCCGCATTCATCTTATCCATATCCATACCTAATGCTTGTTGTGCTTTTGCTTTAGTTGAGATATCAGGGATAGCGATAGGCATTTTAACGCCTTTAGCAGCAAGTAATTGAGCCAGCTTGATACGTGCATCAGCGGCTTTATCAACAGCGCCACCTAAAATACGTAATGCTTCAGCTGGAGCATGTGCAGCAACACCGTGAGATGCAGTTGCAAAGTCCCAACGCCACTGGCTGTGACGGATATCCATTAGGATAGGCTTCATTTCAGCTTCAGTTGCACCAGCGTCCCATGCAGCACCCGCTTCGAAGTGAGCGTGTACAAGTTGAGTTTCAGCTCTTAGCTTGATTTCTGTAACACTTTTTTGATTAGCATGTGTTACTTCCATCATGAACTCTTTAGTCTTGCCTTTATGACAAGTTGCACAAGTATCGTCGAAGCGATCAAATGGGTTACCCACTTTATGATCGGTGAACTTACCTTTACCATTTTCTTTAGCAACACGTGGCATATGACAGTCGGTACAACTTACGTTGTTCTTACCGTGCATACCTAACTGCCAAGTTTCATAACCTGGATGTTGTGCTTTGAGCATCGGGGTTTTAGACACAGCATGAGTCCAATCAGAGAAATTGATGGCATCGTAGTAAACTTCCATTTCTTCAACAGTTGTACCGTTATCCCAAGGGAATTTCACGAAACCTTTATTTTCTTCAGTTTTCTCGAAGTAGTACTCAACGTGACATTGACCACAAACCATAGATTGCTTGTCTTTACGAGAAGCTTTATCAAATGGCTTATCAATTGCTACTAGAGCGCGATCAACATATGGACGAGAAATACGTAGTTTTGGTGAACCTTTTTCATGACAATCGCCACAGCCAAGACTGTTAACGATTTCAGGACCGCCTTTAGCCCATTTACCTTTGAAGTAACCGTCTTCGCCTTGCTCTTCGATCATGCGAGGTACATCAGGGCTTTTACAGCTCCAACATGCCATAGGCATTGGGCCGTCATCAGGTCCTGTTGGTGCGCCAGTACGTAATGTATTACGTAAGTCAGTCACGGTATAATGGTGACCACGTGCTTTATTGTAATCCTTAGCAAAGCCGTAACCTGCCCATAACACAACAAGGTTTGGATCTTGAGCTAACACATCAACAATTTCATCACTTTCTGAGGTAGCATGCCAAGTTTCATATTGAAGCTTGTACTTATCTTTATATACTTCATTTCTAGGTTCTGTTTTATCACTAGCCATTGCACTAGTCATCATAAAACTGCTTGCTAATAATGCACTTAGTGCAACAATCTTTCCTTTCATCTTCATCACCGTTCATCTCCGTGTTACATTTTATATTTGAATAATCACGACATCTCTATTGGCAAACTTATACATTTAAGGTTCAATTAAGAATACCCCTTAATGAGTATTAAGCAATAAGCTTGCGCTAGATCAAAGTGTTAATATGTTGTATGTCACATATTTGCTATTCTGTTAACATAATGACAAGACTCTCAATGAAAAAATTGAGTACTTTGTGTTCAATAATATACTTAAGTTGGGTAACTCATGGCGCAGCGAGGCAGTCTCACATCAACAATATTAAGACTAATGTTAGTACTAATTTTTATTTCTTCCAGCCTAGCTGTGTACTCAATTATTAATCTTTCATTTAGTATTGGCGATGCCCGAGCCATTAATGCTTCCGGCTCATTAAGGATGCAAAGTTACCGCTTAAAGTTATTTTTAGAGCGAGAACCGCAGTTATTGAATGAAAAAATAAATCAGTTTGAAGAAACCCTAGACTCTGAAGCACTACAGCGCTCCAATGCTTGGTATAGCCCGAAAGAACTTTCAGACCAATATTTATTGGTCATTGATAAATGGCAACAAATGCTTTATTTCATTGAAAATAATGAAAAACCACTCTATACCGCTGCCCTAAAAGACTTTGTTGATACTATTGATTTACTGGTGCTAGAAATGGAGCGGTTTGCGGCATTTAAGCTCAGAGCATTAGTTATAAGCCAAATAATCGGTTTATTTTTAATGCTAATAGTGGCAAGTTTTGCGACCCGCTATACCCGCAAAAAGATGGTGCAACCGATACTGCAATTAATGGATGTGGCCAATTCAATATCTAAAGGAAAATTTAACGTTGAGGTGCCAGCCACAGACTATATAGAGCTGCACTCATTAGGGGTCGCTTTCAAAAAGACCGCCGCCGAGCTTGATAGGCTATATCAAGACTTAGAAGGCCAAGTAAATGAAAAAACCACTGCCTTAACTCGCGCCAATAATGAGTTGAGTTTTTTATATGACAACTTAATTATGCTTCATGCTGACAGACTGGATTACAAAGCATTGGGCTTAGCATTAAACCAGCTGCAGCAATTTGAAAGTCTTGATTTTTTACGCCTTGTTATCGAACATGATGACCATTCAATCGATACCATTGAGGCTGATACAGGCTGGCCATCACCTGAACATATCCTAAATAAAGAAAGCAAACTAATCCCTGTTAAGTTTGACCTTAAACTGGAAAATAAAACCTTAGGTTATCTGGAAGTTCTTTCTCTAAAGCCGATCAATAACATGTTATTTGTCAATTTCGCTATGATGCTAACCCGCTCTATTGTGATCCATAATGCCACCGAAGAGCGCCAGCAATTAGCTTTAATGGAAGAGCGCGCCGTGATTGCCAGAGAGCTACACGACTCTCTAGGTCAGCTATTATCATATTTAAAAATTCAGGTGAGTTTATTAGGAAAACAAATTCAACCAGCACATAAAACTGAGAAAGTAGCATCACAGTTAGCTGATATTAATGAAGGTGTTAGCGTAGCATACGGTCAATTACGAGAACTATTATCCACCTTCCGCTTAACCATTAAAGAGCCTAATTTAAACCAAGCCATTGAAGTCATGATTAGTGAGTTACGTAAGCAATCTGGCATTAACATTGAGCTTAAATATAGCCTTTCGCAGCACCTATTTGCCTCAAGCCAGCATATTCATGTGCTACATTTAATGCGTGAAGCAACCATTAATGCCATAAAACATGCCAAGCCAAATAAAATAGTTATTGATTGTTTTTTAGCAGACTCTGGTATGATACAAATCAACATAAAAGATGACGGCATTGGTGTCTCTCACTTAAAAGAGCGGGATCAACATTTTGGCATCGGCATCATGCATGAGCGTGCAACTAAATTGCACGGCACGGTAAAGTTTGACAATAATCCGCAGGGCGGCACAACTGTTTCCCTCGTATTTCCACCCCAGCAGGAGCCTTTAAATGGGTAAACCTTATTCTGTACTCGTAGTTGATGACCACCCTCTACTTCGGCGTGGCATCTGTCAGTTAATAACCTCAGATAGCGATTTTAAACTATTTGGTGAAGCCGGAACGGGGTTAGATGCATTAACCGCAATAGGTGAAGACGAACCTGATATTATTTTGCTCGACCTTAATATGAAAGGCATGTCAGGCTTAGATACCTTAAATGCTATGCGTCAAGAAGGAGTCACTGCTCGTATTGTGATCTTGACCGTGTCTGATGCTAAACAAGATGTGGTGCGGCTATTACGCGCTGGCGCTGACGGCTATTTACTTAAAGATACTGAGCCAGATTTATTATTAGAGCAGCTTAAAAAAGCCATGCTTGGCCATCGCGTTATTAGTGATGAGGTCGAAGAATACATTTATGAGCTGAAAAATGCTGATAATGATGAAACTTGGATAGCCTCGTTAACCCCACGTGAATTGCAAATTCTCAAAGAGCTTGCCGAAGGTAAAAGCAACCGCGTGGTCGCTGAAGATTTACATATCAGTGAAGGTACGGTAAAAGTTCACGTGAAAAACTTATTACGTAAAGCCAATGCTAAATCAAGAACTGAAATGGCGGTAAGATACTTAAACCACTAACTTCAGTCGCAGCTACTTGTGCCCATTGAAAGTGTTTAGGCCATAAAAAATGGATGACAGCCACTGGCTATCATCCATTTTTATCTCTAAAGCAATAATAAACAGCTATAAGGTCAAGATGCCTGACGAAACATCAACTAGGCTCTGGCGATAAACTCAACCCAACTCTTTAAGGCACTTTCAAAGTCTTCTAAACCACAAAAGGCTTCTGACTCTGCATCATACATATTCATTGACTCTTCCAAGTCAAAGTCTTCATCAAAATCAATGGCATTGGTATAAATCCGCACCTGCTCACTGTCAATCGCGATAGACAAATCGTTACTTTGCCACGACCAGCCTGCTTTTTTGCTGGCCCTAATTTGTTCAATTTGCTGCAAAATATCGTGGCATTGGGATTTATCAGTACCAAGTTGCTCAGCAAAAAATCGTCCGAGTATCGCATGCTCCATACTGAATTCTGCAAACACGGTGCCGTCTAGACTATTACGGCGAAATTCATATTCCATGGTAAAGCTCAATTAAATAAGGCATTAAGTCTATTTTAACTGATATTGATGCAAACTGCTTAATTACAGCCAGTAAATAATTAAAAATACCCCGAATGGTATTTAAACTTACAGCATCTAAAATGCCTTAATAAGGCATTAGCAAGTAGGTTAAATAGTTAGCGGTATATTTAATGCTAAGTGATAGGATAGGCATTACCAACAAGATAAATCCGCTTTTAAACCATACACCATACCGCCTAGGTATAAGGAATCATATGGAATCAGGTTTTATATATTGCTTATTGTTATCAGGTCCTAATGCTGGTCAAAGTTTAACACCTGAGCAAGTTAACCAATGGCAGCCTGCAGATGGTTTATTGTGGCTACATCTGCGTTATAGCGCAGCCGATGCCATAGCGTGGATTAACAACGCCCAATTACCCGCCACTGAAACAGACACCCTACTGGCAGAGCACACTCGCCCAAGGGCTCTTAGCACTGCAGATGGTATATTAATGGCTTTACGCGGAGTTAACCTTAACCCCAATTCAGCGCCAGAAGACATGGTGTCGATGCGCGTTTTCGCCCAGCCACAGCGGATAATCTCTACCTGTGAACGGCCACTACAATCGGTAAAAGATATTGCTCAACAGATAATAAGCTCACCTGGTTCTATTGATTCTAGTGCTGATTTTCTTATCTCTTTATGTGAACGTTTAACCCACAGAAAAGTAGAACTCATCCATAATCTTGAAGATGAACTAGATAATCTTGATGAGCAGGTGTCTGAGCATAACAGCCAAACTTTACGCTCCGATATTGCTGATCTGCGTAAGCAAACGGTTATTTTACGGCGATACTTTTCGCCCCAACGGGATGCTTTTTCGCGGCTACTTAATGACAGCCACTTGCTCTTTAATACTGAGCATAAGCTTCGCATTAGAGAAATTAATGAAGTGCTCATTCGGGTCATTGAGGATTTAGATGCGGTGCGTGATAGAGCCAGCGTCACTCAAGAGCAGCTGCAATCAGTGCAATCTGAGCAGCTTAATAAACGGCTTTATTTTCTGTCACTGATCTCAGCAATATTTTTACCATTGGGCTTTTTAACGGGCTTGCTTGGGGTCAATATTGGCGGCATACCTGGTACTGATAGCCATTTAGCGTTCAGCTTATTTTGTGCAGGACTGTTTGCCATTATTGCGCTGCAAATGTGGCTATTTTATCGCTTTAAATGGTTGTAGTGATTTTCAGACAATAAAAAAGGACGCTTGGCGTCCTTTTTTATTATTCGAAAAATTACTGCGCAGCTGGTGCCGCTTGTGCTTTTTCGATAGACAGCAATTCAACTTCAAATACTAAGGTTGAATTAGCTGGGATAGTACCAGTATCACGTTCGCCGTAAGCAAGTTCTGATGGGATAACGAACTTGTACTTAGCACCAACAGGCATTAATTGAACACCTTCAGTCCAACCAGGAATAACGCGGTTTAGTGGGAACTTAGCTGGCTCACCACGGCTGTATGAGCTATCAAACTCAGTACCGTCAATCAAAGTACCTTTATAGTGTACTTCAACCGTGTCTTCAGCAACTGGAGTGTCACCTGCACCCGCTTCAAGTACTTCGTACTGTAAACCAGATTCTGTGGTTACTACGCCTTCTTTAGCTTTGTTGGTTTCAAGGAACTTTTTACCTTCTTCAACCGCTTTGCTGGCTAATAATGCAGCTTGCTCAGTACGCTTTTCGTTTAATTTAGTGTCTAAACCTTGAAGAACCACTTGCATCTCTTCTTCAGTTAACTCTAGCGTATCAGCTAAACCATCGCTAAAACCTTGGATAACTAAAGTTCTATCAACTGCAAACCCTAACTCTTCTTGTTCAGTAATATGACCCGCCATGTAACGGCCAATAGAACCACCAACACTGTAAGCTTCTTTTTGTGCATCCGTTGTTAATTCAACTTTTTTAGCAACAACTTCTTGCTCTTGATTACACGCAGTTAGACCAACAACAGCCAATGCAACTAACGATAATTTGTAAATAGATTTCATTAAAGCTTCCTCAGCACTCTTAAGCGGTTACAATAACCTTTAAATGTAAAATTTGTATATATTTGGCCACTTTATACTAATTAAAGTGTTTTTAGCAATGGCCGTAAGTCATATCAACGCCAATGAGACAACATTTATGGGAGTAAGTTCATGGTTAGGATCATAATGCTGATATTTTGCATTTGCTTACTCATAGGTTGTCATCCCTCTGCCACACACGTCTTTAGCGTCACTGATGATGCCAGTTACAGCGCCAGCTTATCTGAAGATGGCCAATATGCACTTGTTAGTACAGCAAGTAATGGGATTTTATGGTGGGATCTCAAGGCTAACCAGCTAAAATACCATTGGCAGCATGGCAATAGTGCTAGCGAAAGCGATAATAGCGTCTTTGATACAGCGATCTCTGCCAATGCGCATTATGCCGCGACATTATCTAATAGCTCATTAGTGATTTGGAATATCCAAAGTGGTAAATCCATTGGCTGGTGGTCCTTGCCCGCATCAGCACAATCGGTGGCCATTGCTAATAATGCCCAAACCCTAGTGGGATTAATTGATGGCTCAGTAATGTCATTGGCACCAGAAAAAAATCTGATTAAATTTTTGGGCCATAATGAGCGCGTTTCAAGCGTGTCAATTTCCGCTGATGGCCAGCGGGCACTAACAGGCTCCAATGATGGCTCTGTTATCTTGTGGCAAGCACAAACAGGCCAACCGATTCAGCAATGGCAACTTGAGTCACGCCTTAGTAAAGTACAATTGAATCAGCGCGGCAGCTTGAGTTTTGTCAGTGATATTAAAGGTCATGCCTATATCTATCACAATGACACTGGCGCACAGCAATCGCAATTGGCCATAAACCGACGCCAAATGACCTTTAGTAGTGCCAGGTTTATTCATCAAGATAAACAGCTAATAACAGGCTCACCTTCCAAAGAAATTATATTATGGGATACAAAAACTGGTAAAAAACAAACAACAAGGCAAATTCAGCTGACGAAAAACAGCCAAAATAGAGGTGCCGTTGTATACTCTATTGCAAGTGATGAAAATCAAAACATCATCAGTATCAGTAATCAAGGTTTAGTAGAAACATGGGGCAACTTAAAATAGTGCCATGTTTGGAGAAGATTAATGCAAGATGTACATCAAAAAATTGATGATTTAGAAATGAAAGTCGCTTTTCAAGAAGCAACCATTGAAGATCTCAATCAAGAAGTGATTAAATTAAATGACCTTGTTGCGTTTCAGCAACATCAATTGTCATTAATCGTCAATAAACTACAAGCGATTGAACCCAGTAATATGGCTTCTCAAGCAGATGAAACACCACCGCCACATTATTAATCTATGCTATATAAGCCATGATGAGCTAAGCCGCTATGAGCTAGCTTTTAGATAACGTGGTCGCTTTATTATTAACATTAAAGAGTCAAGAATTCGCTTGATGTTATCAAGCTGAATTTTCAGTAAGGGATTATATGCTAGAAAGTAACATTCTAACGATTGCTAAAACCGGTGCCGCTATTTTAACTCACCAAACTCAGCCCGTTGTTACTTTTGATCAAGCTCTGGTTCAGCTAACCGACGATATGATGGCTACTATGTTGGCAGCCAATGGAGTCGGGATCGCTGCGCCACAAGTGTTTAGTAATAAAGCGGTATTTATTATGCATTCAAGGCCAAATGCGCGCTATCCCTCAATACCCACAAGCCAAGCAACCATAGTTATCAACCCACAAATAATTAGCAGTTCGTTAGAGGTGGAAGCGGCTACAGAGGGATGCTTATCAATCGATAACCAGCGTGTTAGCGTCTATCGGCATAAACACATTAACGTGGAATACCAAACCTTAAGCGGTAAGTGGGTAACACAACAGTTGAGCGGCTTTGATGCCCGCATTTTTCAACATGAATTTGATCATTTACAAGGTATTACTTTGCTAGAAAGGATAAAAATGCCAGATCAGCAACAGGCCTTCGACCAAGAAAAATCACGGTTGCAGGACGTATGCTAATGAAAGCACTGAGCAGTATTTTCCTATTGCCAATCCTGTTATCAGGCTGCGCTTATAATAGTGTGCTGATTAACTACCCTTCGCAAATTGCGCCGATTAAACAGCAACTCAGTGGCCCAACACCCAGCGCCAAACTTAATGAGTTGGCCGGTGAAATTGATACCAATGATGGCCTACTTTACGCCCAAGAAGCTGGCCGAGTAGCGCAAATATCGGGTGATTTTGATGCCAGTAAAAATTATTACCAACAAGCCATCAAAGCCTATCAAGCCTTTGATGACAGAGCCGTTATTAGCGCCTCAGACTTAACCGCCACCGCCAGTAGCCTAGTATTAAACGACAATGCCATTCCATATCGCGGCCCAGGCTATGAGCGCATTATGGTGCATCAATACCAAGCCTTTAACTATTTATTTGCCGGCGATCCCCAAGGGGCGTTAATTGAAGTGCGCCGCAGTAATGAGCTGCAAAGCAGTGAGCAGGCGCGCTACCAAAAATCGCAAAAATCAGTGCAAGCCATGGCTAATGGCACCATTGATAGCGAATTAAATAAATTAGGCTCAGCGGCTGGCACTGTCACCAGCTCCTTTTTAAATGCCTACAGCTATTACACCACAGGTTTACTACATGAATTACTCGGCGAGCCCAATGATGCCTATATTGATTACCGTAAAGCGGCTCAAATAAGCCCGAATAATAAATACCTCCAACAAGATTTAGTCAGGTTAGCCAAGCAACTTTCAATGCCGCAATATGATGAATTCAAACGCCGTTGGGGAGATGCCATTTTACCTAAACAAGGCCAAGGTCAGGTGGTGATGGTGGTTGAACGTGGCTTTGTCCCCGAAAAACAAAGCCTGACCGTGCCGTTTACAATTCATGGCAACTGGCAAACGGTGTCATTAGCCACTTACCAGCCCTATAACCAAGTGATCCCGCCCTCAATCATTCAAGGTTTTGGCACAGTGCTAAAAGCTGAGCCCATTGCCAATATCGATGCCTTAGCCATTAATGCCTTAAAAGAAGATTTACCCGGCGCATTGGTTCGACAAGCCGCGCGGGTCTATACTAAATCAGAGTTTACTCGCAGCGTCGAAAGTGGCAGTAAACGCCGTAATAATGAAGCCGATGCCGCCGCCATATTAATGCAAATATTCAATGTGGTAACTGAGCAAGCAGACAGAAGAAGTTGGCTAACGCTGCCAAGGCAAGCGCAAATAGCGCGCCAATATATTGAGCCAGGCGCCTATCAAGTCAGCCTAGGTAACAGCCCAGCTGCGACCATTAATGTTCACGCTAATCGGGCCACCTTAATTTGGGTAATAGAAACTGGCAATCAAACCCGTTTTTATTCAATAATAATTTAATACGACTCCTATTTAACGCGACTTTTTAAAAACAACAACTTTACCTTTTATCTAACATGGAACTTACTATGAAACATTTTAAACTGATTTTTGTTTTAGCTGCGGTTATTGGGCTATCAGCGTGTCAATCTAAGGTTGAGTATGGCGATGCCACAGAAGTAGAAACCGTGAATGAAAACTTCGGTTCAACGGATCTACAAGTCATTGCCGCCAAAATGGTCGACAGCATGTTAACCTTCCCACCAGTGATCGTAATGACCCAAAACGATCGCCCAATTATTTTCGTTGATAAAATTAAAAATAAAACCTCAGAGCACATCGACACTGAATCAGTCACTGACACCATCAGTAACAAGCTATTACGCTCAGGTAAGTTCCGCTTTATTGACATGACCAAAGTCGATTCAGTGCGCAAGCAGCTTGATTACCAAAACAATGCTGGCATGGTCGACCCATCAACTGCGATTAAGTTTGGCCGCCAAGTGGGCGCGCAATACATGCTATACGGCAATCTTTCTAGCATAGTAAAACAAGATGGCAGCACTAAAGATGTTTACTATAAAATGACCATGCGTCTTATGGACCTTGAAACAGGCTTAATTGAATGGTCTGATGAAAAAGAAATCCGTAAAGTAAAATCGAAGTCTTTCTTAGGCATGTAAGCCTATTCGATTTACAATCATAAGCCGACGTCACGTCGGCTTTTTTATAGCAAAAATAACAATAATAAAAACATCAAATTAGGTTAGGGAAGAATTTGTGAACTCGTTTAAGTCTGCGCTTATTGCACTGGTCTGCTCCAGTTTATTTGCCTGTAATGCCACCGCGCCCAATATCAAACCCCGAGATGGCAGCGCGAACATCACTCAGGGCCAAGCTAAAGCTCGCTCAAATGTGGTGTCAGAGGTAGATTACCAACTCAGTTTTACCCTCACTGGTGATACCCGTTTTGAGGCCATTAGCAAAATAGATTTTAGCCTTGCAAGCACAGCGGAAGCATTAACCATCGACTTAAACCAAGCCAATATCAGCAAATTATTGATTAATGGCAAAAGCCTTTACCCTAACTACAATGGCGCATACCTCACCATTAACCCGCTGCTTTTATCAAGTGGCAAAAACACCATTGAGATAAGCTACAGCCGCGAGCACAGTACCAATGGCGAGGGCTTGCATCGCTTTGAAGACCCCGTTGATGGCAAGGTATATTTGTATTCCCATTTTGAACCCGCTGCTGCCCAGCAAATGTTTGCCGTGTTTGACCAACCCGATTTAAAAGCCAGCTTTCAAATTACTGTTGAAGCGCCGCCAAGCTGGCAGGTGATAAGCACCATGGCTGAAACCCATATTGAAGATCTTGGCGACAGCAAAATTTGGACTTTCCCAGCGACGCCAAAACTGAGCCCTTATAACTTCTCAATGCATGCTGGGCCTTATCATGTGTGGCAAGATAACTCAGGCAAATACCCCATGCGTTTATTTGCCCGCCAATCTGTGGCTGAGCAAGTTAACTATCAAGATTGGTTTACTTACACCAAGCAAGGCCTCAGCTTCTTCGATGATTACTTTGGTATTGACTACCCTTTTAAAAAGTACGACCAATTATTAGTGCCTGATTTTCTCTATGGCGCGATGGAGAATGCTGGCGCTATTACCTACTCAGAAAGCCGCTTTATGGTAAAAGACACCATGACCGCCGCCCAAAGGCAGCGGTTAGCTGGGGTTATCATGCATGAAATGGCGCACCAGTGGTTTGGCAATTTAGTGACCATGAAATGGTGGAATGGCTTATGGCTCAACGAAAGCTTTGCCTCCTTTATGGGCACCTTGGCCACCAGCGAAGCCACCGAATTTAACCACGCTTGGCGCAGCTTTTACGCCAGTGGCAAGCTAAAGGCGTATCAGCAAGATAGCCTAGTGACCACTCACCCCATCGAAGTGCCTGTGGCCAGTAGCAATAATGCCTTTGATAATATTGATGCTATTACCTATTCAAAAGGCGCGTCGGTGTTAATGCAATTACGCCATTTACTGGGCGCTGAGACATTCCAACAAGGTGTGCAGCAATACCTTAAAACATACAGTTATCAAAATGCCCAGTTAGCGGATTTTATTAATAGCCTTGCCAAAGCCAGTAATCGCGACTTAAGCCAGTGGACACAAGAGTGGCTGTACCAAGCTGGGGTTAACACCTTAACAGCCCAATACCAATGTAAAGACCATCGCATCAGCAAGTTTTCATTGCTACAAAGCGCCCCAAGTGAAGACTTTGCCACCCTGCGAGAACAAAAAGTACAAGTGGCATTATTTAGAGCAGCGCGGCATTTTATTCACCATAGCACCACGGTAGCGGTCACTTATAAAGGCGCCATTACCGAGGTACCTGAACTTGTAGGCGAGTATTGCCCAGACTTGGTTTACCCAAATTTTGATGATTGGGGCTTTGTAAAGGTTGAGTTAGATCAGCGCTCGTTTAACACGGTAAAGCAGCAGTTAGCTAAGGTCAGTGACCCATTACTGCGGTCAATGTTATGGCAAAGCATGTGGGACAGTGTTAGCGATGGCCACACCTCATTAAAGCAGTTTATTAATGTCGCCTTAGTTAATGCCCCATTAGAAAAAGACTACACCATTTTAGGCCAAGTCATTGGCTACTTAACAGAGGTGCAAAAAAACCTTCATAGCATGGCGCCTAACCATAAATCTTATGCCACTAAAGTCAGCAAAGCGCTAACACAAATGAGTTTACGCATGACCATGGAGCACCACGACGATGCTGATTTTCAGCGCCGCTGGTTTGATGCTTATATTAGCTTAGCCAGCGACAATGCCGCCCTTGGGCACTTAGCCGATATCTTGGCTGGCATTGCGCCGATTAAAGGGTTAACTATCAGTCAGGATTTACGTTGGAAAATAATCATTCAATTAAATCGCTATGATTACCCTAATAGCGCGGCGTTGCTGGCAAACGAAAAACAACAAGATAACAGCGACAGTGGCCAAAAATCTGCCATTGCCGCAGAAGTGTCTCGCCCTCAAGCTAGCCTTAAACGTCAATGGCTACACAAGATACAAGATGACAGCCGACTGCCCTTTGCCAAAGCCCGTATCGCCATGGATCATCTTTACCCAAGCGAACAAAAATTACTGAGCGCCGCTACTGCGGAGCAGCGTTTAGATACGCTAAGTGAGATTGATAAAAAAGGCCCGGTATTTATGCGCGCTTACAACCGAGCATTAATCCCCATGGACTGCACCAATGCCAATATTGAAGCTTTATCTGAAGTGTTAAATACCCAAACGGGATTATCGAAAATGACTCGGCGGGCACTGTTAGAAGCCCGCCAACAGGAACAAACCTGTGTCAGCATGAGTGAGGCCTTAGCAAGATAATAAGCGAGCGCTAGCTTTTTGAACTAGCACTAGCTTTTTGAACTAGCACTAGCTTTTTGAACTCGCGCTAGCTTTTTGAACTCACGTTAGCCTAGCGCCTAACCCTAAAGGTCATCATAATAGGCGCGTGATCAGTACTATCACTGTCACGCTCATATTCTGGCCTAACTAAGTGCCTATCGTAAGTTTGATAACCACTCACTTCCGCTAAATTGCGTGGGTGAGCGGCATCAAACTCACAGCTTGCCAAAATATAATCTAATACCGAGCCAGTATTGCCATAATAATGGGTTGCTGGCCTATCATGCTTATGTAAATCAGGCGCTGGTGCATCATCAATGTCGCTAGTCGATTCATCTGCATTAACACTAGATTCATATTCATCTTGGGCTAAGGTGGCATTGAGCTTTTGCCCTGCTTGAAACAATTCATAACTATCAAATAAACTAAAGCGTTCAAACTCAGCTTTAAGATTAACGTCATTCAATACTTTAAGGTTTGGATCGATAATATCGCTTCTAAACACTCGCTTGCTGTTAGCCCTAAAAGCCTCCAGTGCTGTGCTTTGCAATGAATCATTAAAATCACCCATTAATAACACCGGCAGCTGATTAGCCTGGCGGCGTTTGGCAATTTCATAAAATAGTAATGCCGCTTCACTGCCCCTTTGCATATTCGATGCCCATGTACCAAGGGCTTGTCTGGCCATAATATCAGCGCCGCCAGTCATGCCAGTATCGGCTAAAGTGTCGATACCCATGCCACTGCGTTTAGACTTTAAATGCACCACATAACACTCACACTCACCAAAGTGAGGTATGTTTACCCTTGCCAGTAACGGTTGGCGGCTAAAGCTAAAATCACTGGCAATGCCCATCAGTGGCAATAGTGATTTATCAACGCTGATTAAGGCAGTTTCGGTTATCGGAAATTTAGAAGCCAGCGCCACTACAGGGCTTTGATAAACATAGTCACTGACTAAGGTGGGCTCATCTAATACCGCAAAATAGTCATAGCCTAAAGGGAGCAATAATGCTTTTAAAGCATCGGGGCTAAAGACTTCTTGAAAACCAATCATGTCAGGTTGCTGCTCAGTGAGATAGTCAGTTAACCAGCGACATTTTTTTTGCCACTGCTGATGGGAATAAATATTTTCAAAATCATAATAAGCTGCAGGTGGCTCGATAAAGTTGAATAAATTAAACGAGGCTACCCGATACTGACGTGGCGTTTTTTGTGCAACTTTAGGGGGAATGTCAGCGTCGATTTCAGCAGCGACATCTGCCGCTATTGGCAGTAACAGATCATTATTTTGATCCTTTTGCAGATCTTTTTCTAGATTATTTTTAAGAGCTTTATTCAGAGTATTTTGACGGCTTTTTAAACTCACACGCGACACCTTACAACACCGATTAAGACTACAGATTATCCCCTATTCACCCCTATGTCGATGTTTGTCATACCGACTAAAAATCACCCTATTAGAATCTCTAAAACCAACAATTGTGTTTAAAGATTAAATAAAAACATGATCCTAAATTAGCAAGTGCCGTATTACCCATCGACATGACAATACGACAAAATGAATTTGAGGATATAAAGATGAAACGGAAATACTCCCTTGCTCTGTGCTTTTCACTAATCGCCCTAACCGCTTGTTCAGATGATGACGATGACAAAATTGTTATTGAAGAAACCCCCAATATTGAATATGCCCAAGTACGCGTTATTCACGCATCAAGCGATGCGCCTATGGTTAATGTCACTGCCGATGGCGCTCAGTTATTAGCCGATGTCGATTACGCCGTTTCAAGTGGTTTGTTAGAAGTTGAAGCCTCAACCTACGCCATTACCGTAGATGCAAAGCTTGCAGATGGCACCACTACAACGGTATTGTCAGCCGACTTAGCCGCCGCTGCAGATATGGAATATACCGCCGTTGCTTTAGGTAACGTCAGCGATGAAAACTTGATGCTCAAATTGGTTGCCAATGAAAAAGCCGATATCACCGCAGACAATGCCCGAGTGCAAGTATTACATGCTGCTCCTGATGTGGGTTTAGTGGATATTTACGTTACCGAGCCAATGGCAGACATCGCCATGATGGAGCCAACCTTATCGGCCAATTACATGGATAACAGTGATCAGCTTGAAGTGCCGACCGCTGATTATCAAATTCGAATTACCCCAAATGGTGACAAAACCGTGGTGTTTGATTCAGGCACAGTCAATTTAGCCGCAGGTAATGATTACTTCATTTCGGCAATCCCAAATGAATGGTCAGGAGACTCACCTGTCGCGCTGTTAGTGGCATTACCAGATGCACAAGTACTTTTAAATGATGTGAGCAGTGGTAGCGACATCCGTGCAGTCCATGCCGTAGCAGACGCACCTGCTGTTGATGTGTTTCTTGATGGCAGCATGACTCCCGCCATTGACATGCTATCGTTTGGTCAATTTGCAGGTTACGTCAACATCCCAGAAGGCATGCACACAGTCACTGTGGCAGCTGATGCTGATAACTCAGTTGAAGTGATTAAAGATGCCGAAGTCGATTTAATGCTAGGTGCCAGCTACTCAGTGCTCGCTGTCGGCTCTTTATCTGACAACGACATTAGCCCTTGGGCCTTTGCCGAGCACACTCGCCGCATTGCAACTGAAGCTAGATTAAACGTCATCCACGCTTCGTACTCAGCGGGTAATGTCGATGTTTACCTCACCCCTACAGCCGACATCAGTGCATCAGAGCCTGCGCTAACAGATGTACCATTTAAAGCAGCGTCAGGTAGTTTAAGTGTTGCCCCAGGTGATTACACCGTAAGCGTCACTGTAACAGGTACTAAAACTGTTGCCATTGGTCCACTGCCAGTGAGCTTAGCTGCAAATGGGCTATACAGCGTTGCTGCAGTGGATGCAGAAAATGACACTTCTATGTTTTCAGTTATTCTAATGGATGACTTTGTTGCCGAAGAAGAGTAACAACCAATTCAATACTGATATCTACCCAGTATGAGTATTGATTAAACACGATTTACCCGTCCCTGCGTTACCTTTTGCGACTTATCCCTTACCCAGATAAGTCGCTTTTTTTACTAAAATCATCAATCAAAACCATAACTCAACTTAAATGCCAGCTAAACAACCTTGAGGCACAGCATTATGCTAAAGTTATTTCCGCTTTATATTGTCACTTTGGTGTTATTTCATTTACTCAGCATAAAGGCTTTCGCCATGGAAATTCAGTTTGATAACCCCAATCATGTCAAAGAGGGCAGAATAAGTAATGACACGGTAATGGGCGGATTATCGGCAAGTCAGCTTGACTCTCAACAAGGCCAAAATGCCGTATTTAGCGGTAATGTCTCGCTAGATAATAATGGCGGCTTTGCCTCGATAGAGTTTCAATTACGTCAAACAGCCCCTTATAGTGACCGTATTACCCTTAGGGTCTTTGGTGACGGTAAACGCTATCAATTACGCCTAAAAACCGCCAAACTGAGTTTTGGTGAAGCCTATGCCGCCGACTTTGATACGCAAGCGGGGCAATGGAGTGAACACACATTTACCGTGACAGATTTTCTGCCACGTTTTCGGGGTAGAAATATCAGCGCGCCAGCGTTAAAATTTGCTGATATCAGCCGCATTGGTTTACTGATCGCCGCCAAGCAGCAAGGCCCATTTAGTATTACCTTAGATACGCTGGTATTTGATAGCCACATATAAGCAAAAGCTAAGCACAAGCTGAGTAGAATCAGAGCATGAGCGCGAAAGGCTATCGCCCATCAACACCCTATTTTTGACTGCAAGGATTAGCAATGAAAAGTTTGGCCGGCATTAAAGGCGTCATTTTTGATTTAGATGGCACCTTGGTTGAATCAGCACTGGATTTTAGCCAAATAAAACAGGAATTAGGTTGCCCATGCGATGTTGACCTACTGGATTTTGTCGCCGATATTACCCATCCGCCTTTGCGAGATAGAGCCAACCAAATTATCTTGGCCCATGAAACACAAGATGCCACGAATGCCAAAGCCTTGCCGCATATGCATGAATTACTCAGCAGCATTGAACAGTTAAGTTTGCCCAGCGCCATTGTTACCCGCAACAGTAAAGCGGCCACGGCCACCAAGCTTAGGCAAAATAATATCAATCTCGAACTGGTATTAACCCGCGAATGTTATCCCGCCAAACCCGCCCCAGATGCACTGCTGGCCATCGCCACCACTTGGGATTTAGACCCTGCGTCACTGATTTATGTGGGCGATTATTTATATGATATTCAAGCGGCGAAAAATGCAGGGATGAAGTCGGTGTTTATCAACCACAATAAGCAGCCTGATTATCAATCTCAGGCTGATTTTATTGTGAATGATTTACGACAATTACAACACGCGATTTTGGCGTCTAATAGCTAGTTAACTCGCTACTTTAGGGGCATGATTGGGATTGGTTTGTAACTTTTTTTGGACAAAAAGTGGGTTAGTAACGCCGCACTAAGCGGACTAAAACAGAGGGTTTAAATGCGTAGCAAAGCTAAACGTAACCCGCTGTTTTAGTTCAATTTAAACACCTTACTACACGTACTATACAGTGACCCAAAAAAGTTCCTCATGGCTTTCTTTTTCTAAGTCTTTCCATGTAATCTTTGCTTGGTATTTTAATGGAGAGCCTAAGCATATTGCAGCGATTAACTTAACTCTGGTATTTGGCTTCATTTCTGGATGTGGGAATTTCTCTTCTACATCACTACAAAGTGGACTGTTTTCACAGTCAACAAGCTCAAACCTGACGTCAAATGCAGAGCCTTGCCCTGTATTGGAAATATAGAAAGAATATGACTTTCCTAATTTAGTTAACGATACATTAAATTTAGGCTTTATTTTGTCAGCCTTTTCTAATTCGATACTTTCAATTTGAAGCTTAGAAAGCTCAGCAGTGACCCTTTCTAGTTCTAGTTGTTCTTTAGCCAGTTTACGAGTTCGGATTAATGAAACTGAAGAAACCACTATAGCCAGTAATGAAACAAGACTACTTATAATTTCGTATTTGCTCATTTATTTAAACCCCTTGAACGCTTTCTTTAACATATTTTCAATTTCTTTTTTAGCTTCTGGAATAATGACTTCCTTAGCTTGCTCAATACCTACCTCTTTAAGCTCTGCCAGCATCATTTCAAATTTACAATGATTACATTTAACAAAGTCATCATCTTGTACATTATCAGGTTGTTCAAATTCAGTTTCACCACACTGTGGACATTGAATCTGTATGCTTTCAGTTTTGATCATGGCAACTCCGAATGTACGTGTAACGCCGCAATAAGCGGACTAAAATTGCGGGTTAACATGTGTAGCAAAGCGAAGCGTAACCCACTGTTTTAGTTCCGTTATAACTACCTTGCTATACGTTTAACTAAAAAAGCAATCGTACTCATTTTGACCAACAACATTCAAGAAATCTTCTAGATGTTTGACTGTTGCTACAGGTTCATATACATGCCATTTAAGATCAGATTTTTGCCAATAGATCTTCCACACTTTTTGCGTTTTCACATATGTAGCTTTCGCAATCGGAATATCTAATTTTTCCGATGGATTTCTAAAGTTAGCTCTAATTTCAAATAGCACAACGCTTTGATTTTCAATTTGATAACTAATATCAAGCTGGTCTCTTACATGAACAGGAGGCCGATGCTCATCAATAAACTTATCTAACTCTTTCTCACAACGCTTTATTTCAAACTCACTGATTGCCATAATAAAACTCATCTCTCTGAATGACGTATAACGCCGCCAACACGCGCAGCTTTTTAGTGAAGGCGGAGCCGCAACGAAAAAGTTGTCGCAGTGATTGGCCTTGTTATTTGCCATTACTCGTGTGCCTCCAGCGTGCTGAATATTTCTTGTGATAATGCGCCAAATGCAATGTTAACAGATTCAGATAGCCCTGTAATATTGTCGAAATCTGGATCAGCTAGAAGCGTAACTTCGAAAATTGAATATTCAGGCATTGCTTCATGATTGACCCACGGTACACCCTTTAGCTTCTCCCAATAACGAATTTGCACATCTTTCGTTTGTCCTAGAAGCCACAGTTCGAAGTGTGCCTGCTGGTGGTTAAACACAATCGCAAACTTAAGCTTGTTCCTTTTTAGATAATCATTTTGCAAATAGAAGTACGTTACGTCTATGTAACCATGCAATACGCTTGCTACCGAGAACTCTCCTTTGTACTTTTTAGAGAATTCAGTTCGAAGGTTTTGAACAATACCGACCAACCTTTGGTAGGTTTCCTGGATTTCTCCACTGGCGAGTGCCTTTTTGTAGGAGGATATCCGCGCGTTTAAACTTTTATCTGACATTATCCGTGTCCTCCAACTTTAACTGGCACATAACAGCTTATTATCCAGCGTCTCGGATAAATCCCTGCTTATAATTAATTTTGAATTCAATTTATCATGTAACTTACTGATATAAAAGAACTAACACCTACTTTATTGGCCGCATTAAGGTTAATCACTCCGCAAAGTTGAGCCTGAACATTTATCGGGTCCATTGTTACTCAATATGAATAACATAAACCCATGAAATATATAAGTTAAACTTTCAACCTCAAATTTATCGATGCCAATTGACCTGATTTTGGCTTCGATAATAATGAAAAATTCTTAGAGGATTAATATAACTGCGTTAATACACAGTGATATTAAGCTTTAAACTTCATTTATATTGGCCCCGTTACAGCAGGCCATTACTTCAATCTAACCAATTGCCTACCGCAGGTGATGTATAGGATATACAAATGTCGCGATCACATGGTCAATGATGTTCCCGACATCATCATGACATTTCCCAAGTACCTATGGGTCAGATGTGAAAGAGCGACCTTATGTGCAAGCACTACTGTGACACGCTGCATTCTTTATATAAATCAAAAGGTCCCTGAAAGCTCTGCCAAAACAAATAACATCCTTGTTAAACGGCCAGTTCGGCATCCATGCCTCTAGCTCAGAACGTTTCACACTGTGAAACTTCGCCATGTCATGGACGGTCACAGCTGCGCTTACACCGGAATTTTCATATCTTCGATTTAGCCTCATATATTGCGGCAAGTAAAAGCTCAAGAGTTGAAGATCTATTTGCCTCCGACTCAATTTGAATTGAGGACGCAGAGAAAATAGCGTGATGCTCACATGAATGTGAGCATAGCTTTCGCGGTGCAGGGTCACTCCTTAGCATCCATGCCACCGTGACATTTGTAAATCCATTTACTTCAGACTCACCATCGGAAGCGTTAGCATTTTCACTCTTTATAATAAACAGGGGCCGAAGTTAGCAACAAACGAAGTCAGAAGCTGGATCAATCCCCGTCGAAAATTATGCGCTTTTCAGCATTTTTCGTCGGGGGCTGAGGGATTGTTAAGGGGGACAAGCAGTTTCCCCCTTGACTCTGGTGTGGGCGAAGCGCCACGACTTTGATTTTTACATGGCAAAATAAATTGAGGGCAAGTGTGAATGTGAAAAAACCACAATGTTAATCCAAACAGAATTTGGAAGCAGAACCCTTCTATAGCTGAACCTTTTAACCCGATTCAACGTAATAACGTAATGAGGTAAATAAACAATCAGATGAGATATAGACCACCAACTAGGAGAAATGAATGAACCCATTACACCCAAAAAAGTTACTTCATAGTAAATGGACAAAGGTCAATGTGACCGAAAAACTAAAACACTTTTCGGTCACTAAAGTCAGTTTTGATGAACAACAAAACGTGATTGAATGCTTAATTAGAGCTGAGCTAAACGGTCAAGAATTTGCTATCAATTGGCGCGAGTTAAAACAAACCAGCCAGTGGTTACAAGGCTGGAAGTAATCATAAAAAATCACAAATCTCAGTTAACGGTTTCTTGTGTAAAGCATGCTCTGGTATCGTAGCATTCTCATCAGGATAACCAGCCACAATCAGCATATAGGGGCGCTCATTGTCATTATCTCGGCCACATACTTTACTTAAAAACGACATAGGTTTGGGAGTGTGAGTTAAGGTGCCAAGGCCTGCATTGTGCAGCGCCTGAATTAAAAAACCTGTGGCGATGCCTACCGACTCATGCACGTAATAATTCTGCTTTTGCTCACCATTATCTTCGCTGCGTTTTTTAGAAAACACCGCAATTAACCAAGGGGCGGTTTCTAGATAAGGTTTGCTGGCATTAGTGCCTAATGGCTTTAAATTATCGAGCCACTCTTCACCGCCGCGACCGGCATAAAATGCTTGTTCGATGGCTTCAGCTTGCTGGCGAATTTGCGCTTTAATCTCAGGGTTACTGATGGCGACAAAGTGCCACGGCTGATGATTGGCGCCATTTGGCGCGGTTCCTGCCGCTAAAATACATTGCTCAATGACCTGCTGAGGAACCGCTCTATCAGAGAACTTACGTATCGAATGACGGCGTTTTACATTTTGATAGTTTTGCTGCGCCCGTACAATCATCTCTGCTTGGCTATATTCGATGAAATCGGTCAGTGGTAAGTGAGCTTCGGTCATATCTGTTCCTTATTATTTTAGTTAGCACAGTTTGAGTCTTGTTCTATTTATCGTCTTATCAATTTATCGTCCGTTAACCATCGTTATAGCTTCATGAGCAAGTAGCCGCTAAAGCTCTTTAGAATATAAGGGCTTAATCATATGGCTATAAAGCAAGCTGGCGGCGGCCTGTGATGCATAAAGCACCAGCTTACATTGTATATTTACAACTGCAAACTCAACCATTAAAAGTCAAAAATGCTAGCAGCACACATCCGACCAGCACAATGGCTCGAACTCCTTAGCTGGCGATCATTTTTATTTTAATGCTGCTAACTCTTGGGCATAATCAGCAACCCTTTTACTCAAGTTGGCAAACAAAAACCTCACACCAACAGCGTAATCACAACCAACTTTTTATTTGGAACGCAAAATTAACACATTTTTAAAATGGAAGTTACCAGCTACAGAACCGTTAAGCAGATTCAAATAAAACACGATAATAAAAATTAAAGGTTTACATGAATTTTACCATCAAGCATAAGATCAGTTTCTTCGTCTTCATTTCATTATTCGCCATTATAGCTGTTGGATATAAAGGTATCGATTTAGTCGAGCAGAAAATGCTCGAAGCCAAAAAGGTCCAACTACAAGTACAAGTCGAATCGGTAGAAAGTCTTCTTAAATCGGTTTATCAAAAAGTGCAAACCGGGGAGCTTTCAGTTGATGAGGCAAAGCAAGACTTTTACCTTACCCTACAAAACCTCAGTTATGGTCATGACGGTTATTTCTTCGCATTCACTTCCGACATGATCCTTCGCGCATCCCAAAAAGGCGCAAAAGTAGCGGTTAATATTGCCCATGTTCAAGACAATGATGGCGGCTACCTGTATCAAGAGATTTTGGATGGCACCCGAAATCGTGATAATCGCGGCTTTGTTGAATATGACTTTAAACGCGTTGCCAATGGTAAACCTGAACCCAAGTTATCTTACTCATTAATGTTTCAGCCATGGGATTTAGTGGTGGGAACGGGTATTTATATTAGCGATATTAATGAGACAGCAAACAAAACAATGATGACGATGGCGTTAGTTGTCGGTGTTATTCTGGCTATCTTGCTCAGTATTTCATTTTTCATTATTAAAGCGATAACGGGACCGATTAATAATATTCAAGCGGTGATGCTAAAAGCAGAGCAAGGTGATATGACACAACGTATTGTGATTGACAAAGAGCATGATGAGCTGGGTCAGCTAAGTAAATCAATCAATGCGATGTTAAGTCAGTTTCATCAGCTACTCGATAGCTTAAATGTCTCATCTAAAACACTGTCGAGCGCATCAGAAGGGCTCTCTGTTATTGCGGCACAAACTAATCGAAGTGTTTCAGATCAAACGGGTGAAATCCAAACGGTAGTCAGTGCTATTGAGCAAATGTCTGTGACAATCAAAGAGGTTGAAGGTAACACCCTTAACGCTGCGAGTGCCACTGCAGAAGCCAGCGACATGATTAATGGCGCAAGTGATATGGTTGCAGATACCATCACATTAATAAATAACACCTCCCATAGAATTGATGAAGCCAGCGCGGTTGTCGATGAGCTTAAGCAGGGATCCGCAGAAATTGCCCAGGTTCTTAATGTGATTACTAGCATTTCAGATCAAACAAACTTACTCGCCTTAAACGCGGCGATAGAAGCTGCTCGTGCTGGTGAAGCTGGTCGCGGTTTTGCAGTGGTTGCAGATGAAGTTAGAAGCTTAGCCCATAGTACTCAAAACTCGACTGTGGAAATCAGCAAAATCATTGAGACCCTACAACACTTAGCTCAAAGTGCAGCCAGCAGCATGAATGCAGGTAAAGAAGCCACTGATCAAACCATAGAGGCTGCGGCTAGAACGGATCAAAACTTAAAATTAGTGGTACAGCATGTAGATAACATTAACCAAATGACTGAACAAATTTCTTCGGCAACGACTGAGCAATCAGCGGTTTCTGATGAAGTAGCTCGCGCTATGGTCAACATTAGTAATATTTCACTGGAAACAGGTCAAGCAAGTGAGCAAACCAGCCATGAGAGTGAAAATGTGAAATTACTGTCAGAGCAAGTTGATAAAAACATTGCTAAATTTACGATTTAATCGCCTCAAATGAATAACAGATAAAGCAGCGATACAGGGTGTTCTACACGCCCTGTTGCTGCTTTGTTTTGAAATCAGCTAAGGTGATTTGTAATGCTTCAATCGCCGTTGTGGTATCTATTTTATTTTCTTCAAGTAACTGAATTAAATCGACCGCAAGTTGAATGGCTTTAGGCGCATCATTCAAGGCTGATGGTTGCGGAGTTTCTGTGGTCATTTGCGTTATCCAATATGTAAAGTAGGCCTAACCATACGCACATAATGATTGCGCTATGGCTCAGCCGAAATGTTAACTCAGTAATTGTTGTTGGCCTGCGGTTTATGGTAAGACTTTAGCTGGCAGCTTTGTTATAAAACACATTAACTCGCAATTAAAGTGAAAAGTTAGCAATGGCTTTTTGAATGCCCACCACATCAGTGCCTTTTTTTAGCTCTTTAACTATGGGTTGCTCTGTGCCTGAAATATAAATTTTCAGCTCGGCATCCATATCAAAGGTACCTGCGGTTTCAACAATAAAGTGAGTCATCGATTTATAAGCAATTGAATGATAACTCACCTTTTTGCCCGTCATGCCTTGTTTGTCGATTAAAATAAGCCGTTTGTCGGTGAACACAAACATATCGCGGATCAATTTATAACCCAGATGCACTGACTCATTGTCAGCCAAAATTGGCGCAAGCTCTTGCTCTAATTCTGCTAAATCAACTTCTGACGAGTTACCTAATATCGCATCAAATAATCCCATAACGTCTCCCTGTTTTTATGTTTTCAAACTGAATGGTCAGCTTATTCATTATATTTATGCCACAAAATACTGCGCTATCTTGATGATATTAACAAGCTTATTCCATGCTAAAACCAATACTTATAAATGTTCAATAGCAGCTGCTATGGACTAATAACCCTGCAATTACCAATGCAATTACCTATGCAACTACCTATTCAACTACCTATGCAGCAGCGCTTTTGCGCACTTATTTTGAGCCGTATTAACAAGCTTATTCCATGCTAAAACCAATACTTATAAATGTTCAATAGCAGCTGCTATGGACTAATAACCCTGC
>NZ_JAUOSH010000014.1:0-108500 GCF_030548765.1 Shewanella sp. 3_MG-2023
CTATTTGGCTCAGGCCTAAGATTAAAGGAAGCCCTAAAACTTAGGGTAAAAGATATTGATCTAACCACTAAATCTATTTTTGTGTACCGAGGTAAAGGGCAAAAAGATCGAGTTTGTATGCTTCCTAACGGATTGATTGATACTCTAAAGTCACAAATGAAACTGGTAAAAAAGCTCCACGAGACGGATTTGTCAGATGGCTTTGGACTTGCTTCATGCCCATCTCTCTCATAGCCAACTAGAATGGGTGGCCTTGTTATTGCTATTTAAAACTAAACAAATAGTGCCCTATTTAACAAGGGGATTCAGATACGGATTTGGTAGCCAAGCCAATAATCGATTCTAATATAAAGACCACATTTGCACATAAAAAGTGGAATGCCACATGAAAAAATATGTACATACAATGAAGTGTCAGTAATAACTTAAGATGGCCTGTGCTATTTATAAATTATAAGTTAATGATGACATAGGCCAACAATGTTAAACATATAAAATACCAACAGGCTTCTTTAAAAACCTTTGCCAGTGGCAGCCCAATAAATACCACCATAAAGATGATTCAAGAAAATTGCGTCTTGGTAAGTCGCAGGTAAATGACCTAATGCGGTATAAAATGAACGTCCACCATCAAACTCTTGATACCAAGACACCGGGTGAAAATCGCCCATACCACTGACCTTTACATTTCCCCATTGAGCCGCAGGCTCGTAAGTTGACTCATCAACGGTTAAAATATATTGCAAGTTTCTGGTGTAAGGCTCGCTAAAATGATAATACTCATCTGTCCATAAAAAGGAATTGGGTAAGATGGAGCTTCCTGGAAAATCGGTTTTAACAACATCCACCTTACCGGTTTGAATAGCTGGATGGATAACAAACATTCTCCCCACTAGTTGTTTGTACCACAGCCATTGATATTCAGTGTCAGAAGCTGAATGTACCCCGACAAAACCTTTACCAGATTGAATAAACTGCTCCATCGCCTTTTGCTGCTCATCATTAAGTACATCACCCGTAGTATTTAAGAAAACAATTGCGTCAAAACGTTCTAAATTTTTAGGGTTAAATTGATTAGCATCTTCATGCCATTCATAATCAAAGTGATGCTTTTCAGCCAACACCTTCATGGCATTCACTCCCTCTAAAATACTTTGGTGATGCCACCCGGCTGTTTTAGTAAATAACAAGACGTTAAATTGCTTGGCTGATAATGTATGGTTATTCAAAAGCATCAAGCTAAAGCCAATAATTAACAAAAAATAACGAGATAAAACCATACTACTTCCCACCCTAAATAATTCTATTAACCTCTTGTTTTAATAGCTTAAAGCAACCCAGCCTTTAACTGTTTATCTGCATAATCAACAGCTCTAGCAGTCATCGCCATAAAAGTAATAGAAGGATTAACACAAGACGTTGATGAAAATGCAGCGCCATCGGTCACAAACAAATTGGCCACTTCATGACATTGATTCCATTTATTAAGATAAGAGGTTTTAGCCTCTACCCCCATACAACATCCGCCCATTTCATGAATTGCACCACCTGGCGGTGCATATCCTTCAAATCCTTTAATATCTTCAAGACCCGCCGCGGTTAAAATTTCAACTGCCGTAGCGGTCATATCATCTACCATGTTTATTTCATTTTGCTGGTAAGTCACGTCTGTTACCAATAAAGGCAAGCCCCACAGGTCAGTTTTAGTCGGATGCAAAGTCACGCGATTCTCATAGCGTGGCAAGACTTCACCAAAGCCCCACATACTGAAATACCAATTACCCGGCTGGCTGACTTTCGCTTTAAAGTCAGCACCGATCCCTTGACCATTCTTAGCCCATTGCCAACCACTGCGACTGGCACCGCCTTGAAAACCATAACCACGTAAAAAACCGTTTTTAGTCTGGTTATTGGTAGATTTAGTAATTGATAACGTATTTTCAAGGTTTCTAAACCGCGGTATATATACCCCTCCTGGACGGCGACCTTTATAATAATCGTCTAAATAACCAGGTATTTTGCCGCTGGCGCCACCGCCGCCACAATGATCCATAATGTAACGTCCCAGAATGTCATATCGATTACCAATACCATTGGGAAATGTAGTCGATTTAGAATTGAGTAGGATTTGAATTGAGCCTAAGGTAGAAGCACACATAAATACGACTTTCGCATTGATACTGTGCGATTTTCCTGTTTTATTATCAACATAACGAACCCCTGTTGCTCTACGGTCTTCGTCATCATAGAGCACCTCTTGCACTTGAGCATTGGCGATAAGCGTTAGGTTTCCAGTCCGTTTTGCCGCAGGTAAGGCCGCCGAGTTAGAAGAGTAATAACCCCCAAAAGAACACCCTCTAGGGCACTCACTTCTGGCTTGACACTGCCCTCTCCCTAAGTCGGTATGAATCTTACTTGCTTGGGTTAAATTAGCCATTCGTGCAGGAATAAATTTCCGTTCAGGAAAGGCTTCCTCAACCTTGGCTTTCATATCTCGTTCAACCACATTTAAAGGCTGAGGCGGTAAAAATTTACCATCTGGTAGTTGAGGCAAATTTTCATAGCTACCTGAGATACCAACAAAAGGCTCTATATAGTCATACCAAGGGGCGATATCACGGTATCGTATAGGCCAATCTACACCATAACCATCTTGCTTATTTGCTTTAAAGTCCTGTTCGCACCAACGGTAACTCTGTCTACCCCAAATTAATGATTTACCTCCGACAGTGGCACTGCGATACCAAATAAATGGTTGTTTTTGGATATAAGGATTTTCAAGATCATTAATTAAATGGTGCTTGGTAAAGTCACTATAGATGTATATATTTTTCTGTATGTGCTGCTGTAATTTAAACTCTTGCAACACTTCCCCCCGAAAAGCCATTTGCCAAGGTGCTAACCCTTCCGTTTTATATTGACCATGTTCAATAGGTTCCCCCCGATCCAATACCAAAGTTTTATATCCTTTCTCACAAAACTCTTTTGCCGCAATTCCCCCAGACATTCCTGAGCCGACAACAATGACATCATAATTCATTAATTTTTCCTGATTTTGTCAGCAGTTAAAACCAAACGCCGCCAACTTGATTTAACTTAATTTCTTGATATGGCCCGGGAATGGGATCGAAGTTTAACGCCTGAGTAGCACCGATTTTTGAAGTGTAATAACCAATTACAATCAGTTGTTTAAGCTTACGATAGAATGTACTTTGCTCAGAACCTTGGTACATATCACCATCAATTGTTTCTATTAAGTTAACCTGTTGATTGGCTGACAGATCTAAGAAACTTGGATTAGCATTAAATAAATTATCAAACTGGCCAACAAATTTATTTTGTTCATCAGGGGTCATAAAATGATGAACGTAATAGTCAACATACAAGTGCGCATCGGCTTCGCTAGCGCTGGGTGTATCCGTATGAGGAATAATGATATCGCTTATTAACTTAATACATTCCAATTGCTTTTCAGTAAAACCTGCCTTCATTGTTTCACGATCAAACGCAGATGTAGCCGCAACAACCATGTTCTCGATTGAAACAACACTACAACCTAAAGCAACAGAAAGGTTGATTAAAAATTGTCGCCTATTCATATCAATACCATCCATGAAACACAGATAAGAATTCAGAAAGCGTTATCAGCTATCTAACAGCAACTCTTATAACCTAGTAAAATAATAATGTGATAATACCATAACGTTTAAATTGTTTATTGTCTACAATGTCGCAAGCGTGTTTTATTCCGCAATCAACCTAGTAATTTGACTGGCCGTTTTAAATAGTGATTCAAGCAGGTCATGCGAACGATTAACTTCATCAGTTTGCATTTCAAAAGTGGACATACTTAAAGCCGCAATGACTTTTGCATTTGGTTGGCCAATAAGTACGGAATAATCTTTTACTCCTGTCAGTAAACTGTTTGGCTGCACAATAAATCCAGATTGTCTTAAAGCTGCTAACTCTGTCGTTAAATAACTTCGTTCAGACGGGCCCCAGTGGCAAAATGTCGGATCATGCTCAATTAACATCGTCTGTACTTCTTCATTACTATTGGCTAGTAGTAATTTTCCCGCTGTTGATTGGCTAAGGCGAAACATTGCACCTTCTGCAATGCTTAAGTGAATAGCACTGGTGCTTCTAGCATAAACAATTACCATCGCTTGGCTTTGATACAGCATACTTAAATAACAAGACTGACCAGAACTTACAGCTAGATCTTCCATATACGGTAACGCCGATTGTCGAACTCTATCCATAGGCGAAATGTTTCTAGAGAGATGATACAACTTTAGCGATAATTCATATCGACCTGTTGTGGGGTGGCGTTGAACGTAACCACGCTTTTCCAATCTAACAAGTACTCTATAAATCTCATTTGGGCCACGCCCAACACCCGCCGCTATCTCACTTTGGTTGCAAGGCATAGCATGACTAACCAAAAACTCAAGTATATCCAACCCTTTATCTAATGCCGGTACTGCATATTTTTGGCTTGTTTTATCTTTCACTTTGGCTCCTTTAATCACATATTCTAATATGAACAAAAAAATATTTTCAGCACTAAGAAATAACAATAAACAAATAAAACAGTGACTTAATAGAACCATAAATATTCATATATAAATGTCATATTTTTATATAAATTCTAGTTGAAATCTTCAACATCATCCATGATTATTGTTAACAATAATCATTAACCACAATCAGTTATGGACAATAGCATATGACAATAACCGCCGAACAAATTACGCAATTTAATCAAAATGGATATTTGATTATGAAAGGCTACTATTCGCAGGAAGAAATTTCTCGATTACAACAAGCCGCATTTAACGATGAGTCATTGTATAAGCGAGCATGGGATAAAAAAGATGCACAAGGCGCTATCAGTAAAGTGTGTTTATGGCAAAAAACCGGCGACGATTTTTACAGCATGTTTTCTCGCGGCCGACGCTTAGTGGATGTATGTCAAACGTTAATAGGTGAAGAGGTTTACCACACTAGTACAAAAATTATGATGAAGGAGCCCTTTGTGGGCGGCGCATGGGAATGGCATCAAGACTTTGGTTACTGGCACCGCGACAACTTCATGCTTTATCCCAAAGCGATCAGTTGCATGATTGCTATTAATAAGGCAACCCAAGAAAATGGTTGCTTACAGGTACTAAAAGGCTCACATCACTTAGGTCGTTTAGACCACAACAAAACCGGTGACCAAAAAGGCGCGGCAATGGAATTCGTAGAAGAAGCGATGAAATATCATCCTCTTGTTAATGTCGAACTTGAACCTGGAGATGTATTATTCTTCCACTGTAATTTATTACATAAATCCAACCAAAACCGTTCAGCACAACCTCGCTGGAGCATGATTAGCGCTTACAATGCTATCAGTAATCAATCGTTTATTGAAAACGAAGCAGTCTACTACCCATTAAACCGAGTAGAAGATGATGCCATTTTGAATTGGCAAGCCAGTTAATCCATTTGTAGCCTTTCAGATAAATTAATCCAAACCGCTTAAAACATTATTTGAGCGGTTTTATCATAAGAATAAACCAAGACTGCAAACCAGACGCTTACTCAACATGCCATTCCCATTAATGGACTGGCCCTTCACGGCAAAATTATTGGTCACGGAGAGTTTACATTCTAGGTGGATGCACATTGGGGCAAGCTTAACCCAGCCCAATACCCAGTCTAATTTGTCATGGATATGCTATGGATGCCAAGGAGCGCCGCTTCATGATGTTTCATAACAACATCAATAATATCTGGGTATATAGTCCGCAAGGTGAATTACTCAATACATAATTGAGTATTACTATCAGTTCAGGGTCCATCAATATGATGTAGGCTAACATCCAGCCACACAGGACGAATATTCTGGTTAAACTCTAAGAGCATGGCCAATATCGGTTGACCACAACAAAAGGTAAAGGCAGCCCCTTGATTAAAGATCTCAAGGGTGACTGTTAGGAAAACTCGAGGGTAGCGGGTATGGAAACCTTAAGGGTGCCTGATATGAATTTCAAGCATTATTGCTTTTCTCTATATGGGCAAAAAATTCAAACGTCTTTACCACATGCTGATGCCAATACTCCCAACTATGTCCGCCATCAAATATTTCGAATGTATGGTCAATATTGGCCATAATAAGTTGCCTTACTAATCGGCTATTAGCAGTAAAAAGCGGGTCTTCTTTACCGCAATCTAACCTCAAAGGTGCTAATGTCGAGTGATTTTCATTTAATGTGGTGAATACATCTCCGCCATATATATCCGTGGTTTGTTGCAATGAATTTAATGTCTCACGGTCAACAAACTCAGTAAAATCTTCAATATTGGTAATTGATGAATGAGCCGATATACCACTAAACACTTTAGGATACTTCGCTCCTAGACGTAATGCGCCATACCCGCCCATTGATAAGCCACAAATATAAATTTTTGATTTATCAGAACACATAGGCAGAGTGTCAATAACAGCTGAAATGACATCTTCAACAATCCAAGCCTCATAATCCGCATGATTAAATGGTAAGTAACCACTGCCTTCATAGTGACCTCCGTCTGATGGCATCACCAGCACAAACTCACTCAAGCCTTTCTGCCGTAGGTTTGTATATACCTGCTCTACTCCACCTAGCTGGCTCCACACCCAATGACTTCCATACACCCCATGTAACAGTATGATAATAGAGACATTGGTACTCTTTGTTGTTTGGCGATAAACACTAATATCACCTCGGCCATTCAGGTGGCTGCTATAAGCCGTAATCGTGTCAAAATTATCACCGTAGAAATTAATGGGTGACACTTCTAAACGCTTGACAGTCATTAATCATTCCCTACATAAATAAATAATCCATTAACTAGATTGGCTAAGTTAATCATCAAACACGATAACGCCTTTGGCAATCCGTCCTGCCAACATGTCATCGAAACCTTGTTGTAATTCGGCTAATGAATAGGTTTTAGTGACCAACTCATCTAGCTTCATTTTACCTGCATCATACAATTGAATAATTTGACCAAAATCTAGCTTGGGATTGCACTGACCATACAGCGGATTAATGTAAATTTTGTCCCATTCAAACAACTCACAATCAAAATCAATTTTTTGCTCAATACCACTGACCTGTACAGCTACACCGGCACTTCTTATTAATGCTAATGGCGCTGAACCTAAAGCTGGAACAGCGGTACATTCAAAGCCATAATCTGCGCCACGACCTTGTGTTAAGGCTTTAACTTGAGCAACCATTTCAGTCAAGTTAGGGTCATCTTTACTGGCCACTATAATATCAGTTGCACCAAATTGCTTGGCTTGTTGCAAGCGAGACTCTATTAAATCAATGGCGATGATTTTAGCCGCCCCCGCAATAGCAGCAGCTTGAATAACATTTAAGCCCACTCCGCCACAGCCTAATACCGCAACAGTGGAACCCACTTTTACTTTTGCAGCATTAACCACTGAGCCATATCCGGTCATCACACCACAGCCAACAATACTGGCACTTGGAAACGGTATATTACTGTCAATTTTTATCACTGCGGCTGATTTGACTATGGTGTATTCACTCATGGTGCCTAAATGAAATGAGCGACTTAAACTATTACCATTATGTTGGCAACCTTGCTCATGGGCATGTCCGCATAAGCCATCACCCGTTACAGGACTATTAACCTCACAAATATGTAAGTTACCTTCTTGGCACTGAAAACATTCACCGCATGGAATTGCCCAATTTAAAATTACCTTATCGCCAATAGCTAAGCCAGTTACATTGTCACCAAGCTCAACTACGGTGCCCGCACCCTCGTGACCAATGATGAACTTTTTATTCCAAGTTTTAATAGAGTCCAAATCGGTATGGCAAATACCGGAGGCCTGTATTTTTATTTTTACTTCACCTGCCTTTGGCTTACCTAAGGTTACTGTGTCAAAAAAGAACCCCCCTTTACCGTCTGCAATTGCAGCCTTTGCCTTGTACATGTAAACTCCTAATTGTTAACAATAAGTATAAAGATATGAAAAAACCTACTATTTACTGCGAACCTTATTCCATAAAAGACGGTTATGACTTTGAAATTCATTACGTCAGTTATCTGCAACACGATAGCTACTCATGCTTTTTGCACTTTCATCAGGTTCACGAATTTATATTTTTTGAACACATTGACGGTAGCTATTTTTATCATCAAGGAGAGAGTAAGCTTTCAGACTATGAAGCGGTATTTACTCCGTCAATGGAAAGCCATAACTTCGAACTAAATCCTCGCCCTAAATCTTGGTATATAGTCCAATTTATGCCTGAATGCCTCAATGCCCCATCGATAAGTCAGTGTACTGAGATACTAAAAACCGGTTTGCATTTGCGATTTCCCACAGAAGTACAACAGAAAATCCATCAATTACTAGGCTGGTTATTGACTGAATTTAATGAAAATCCCCAAAGTCATACCTGTAAACAGTTGTTCAATAGTCTTGTGACCATAGTGTGCGAATATGGCAAAAGTAGCTTAACCAGCAAGCAAACTCCGCTAAATGTGTCGAACAGTTACCAAAAACTCGCTCCATTAATGGCTAAATTAACTCAACCCACGGGTGTAAATTTGTCATTAGAAGACGCAGCCAAACAATGTCACCTATCGCCGTCTTATTTTTCTAGAGTGTTTAAAAATCACTTTAGAGTGCCCTATTCCGACTATATGATCCGTCATAAACTGTATAATGCGGCCCGTTTGTTAAGCCAAACGACCACATCAGTAACAGATATTTCTTATGAATTAGGCTTTTCAAGCTCGTCGTATTTCATCAAGCAATTCAAACAGCATTTTAATATCACCCCACATCAATACCGCAAACAATTAACCAGCTAATCGATTGCAGTATCGACTAATCAGCAGAGTAAATGTTAGTTAGAGTCAGCTAAAAACAGGGTTTCTTTGGATAGCGCATCCCGGCTTTGCAATGCCGCCTTATCAACTAATAGATTTTGCTTTATCGCCTGCGTACCTAACACATAAGCTTTGGCATAATTAACTGCCTCAACACAAAGCAACTTATCCGCCTTAAAATACCAAACCGAAAACTGCTGGGCTGATTCTTGCTTCACAAGGAGCTCATCATAGCCTTTAGACAAGCCGACAATTTGTAATTTACAGTTATATTGATCTGACCAGAACCAAGGGACGGTTTGCTGAACAGGCTCACCTTGGGGTAATTTCCCCGTTAAAAACTGCGCGGCAATCTTGGCTTGATCAACGGCATTTTGAACTGACTCAAGCCGAATCCATCTTTGATAAAGTGAGCTAAATTGCTGGGTGCAATCACCAATGGCAAAAATGTCTTCATTAGATGTTTGGCAAGCCTCATTCACTTTAATGCCCTGCTCAACGTCAACACCTGCCTCAAGCGCTAATTGGGTATTTAGCCTAACGCCGACACCAACAATAATAAAATTGGCACAATATTCACTGCCGTCACTGCACACCACAACTTGCTTATGTTGGTATTGGTGAGGGGGTTGGTGAGGATATTGGTGACTGAGTTGCTTAACTTCAATAACGTCTTTATCTGTCAGTAATTCAACACCTTTACTAAGATGTAATTCAGTTAAAAAGTCTGACATCACGGCTGACGTCACTCGAGATAATATCTTCGGCTGTTTTTCAATCACAGTCACTTTGGCACCCATTGCAATCAAGGATGCGGCGCTTTCAAGGCCAATATAACCACCACCAATAATAACCACCTGCTTATCGCTGCTGTTATTCAGTGCGGCCTTAATGGCTGTCGTATCAGCATAAGTGCGCATAGTAAAGATTAAGCGTTTATCAAAGGAATCAATCACTTCTAATCCTAAAATAGGCGGGATAAAGGCTCGACACCCAGTCGCTAACATTAATTTGTTATAGTGAATGCATTGACCATCATTGAGAGTAATCTGCTTGGCTGATTGATTTACTGTAGTCACCTCATAACCAAGTTTTAAATCAATATTGTTATCGCTGTAGGCTTTTTCAGCCTTCAAAGGTGTCGACTTCAACTCTGCTGATTGCAACGTTTTTTTAGATAACGGTGGCCTGTGATACGGTAACTCGGGATCACGTTCTATTAAAGTTATGCAGCCAGCCCACCCTTGTTGGCGCAGATGAAATGCAAAATTAACCCCTGCATGACTGGCACCAATAATCACTACTGCCCCATTGTTAGAATGAAATTCTTCAGCTGGAAATTGCATGGTTTAACCCTTTAATTGATATTAGTTGGCGACAACAAAAGTCATTCCATCAATTTGTTCAGATACTTCAATTTGGCAACACAAACGACTATATTCAGTCACCTGGTCATCTAATTCCAACATATCAGCTTCCACTTCTTCAGCAGACCCTACTTCGTCAAAGTCGGCTGGGTCTATATAAATATGACAGGTGGCACATGAACACACTCCGCCACAGTCACCATCAATACCAGCAACACCATTTGCCACCGCTAACTCCATTAAAGAGCCGCTGTCGCCTTCCACTTCCACCGAGCCGTTGTTTTGAGTAACAAAGATGACTTTAGCCATTGTAATTCCTTTATTGTTGGTTTTAGTTTTATTGCGTTATTAGTTAACCTGAGCAGCGCATAACAACTTGCTTTCTAGAGGCAATTTTTACTGATAACGGCGTTAAACTTGTTTGCAATAGACTCGCTATTGACGCAAAAAATTGCCTTGTTCTAAGCAAAAATATCTCTCTAGAAATGTAATTTAAATTCAATCTTGAATAAATTAGTCTGTTAGCTAATCTCTTATCCGCAGCACAGGTTAGTTATTTAGCTGACAGACTGACCACTAGGTGGTTAAAGCCCACTTTGCGTGAAAACTCGCCTAACTGTTCAATGTTTTCATCAGCGCTAACAACGTTAATGTCAGCCACCTTATTTGCCAGTGTCAGCACCAGCTGCCTTAAAATTTGCCTTGCATGAGTCGCCCCTAAACAATTGTGGTGACTAAAGCCAAAACTAACATGAGGGTTCACTTTGCGGTCAAAGTCGACTGAGTTAGGGTGACTGAATACTTTTTCATCACGATTTGCAGATGCCCAGCACAATGAAACTCGGCTATCGGCTTTAATGGCATGTTCACAAACAGTAGTATCTTCAGTTGCTACACGACCCATTTGGGTTAAAGGAGAAAAATAACGCAATAACTCTTCAACCGCTTGGTTAACAATGTCTGGCTCGTTAGCAATTCGCTGTAAGTCATTGATGTTTTCACTAAAGTAAGCAATGGTGTTGGTAATGGCATTAATCACCGTATCTCGACCACCAGCAAAGGTTAAAATCATCACACCTTTGACTTGTTCCTTAGTCAGTTTTTTACCATCAACTTCCGCATTAAGCAGTACCGAATAGAGGTCTTCTGTGGCGGAATCATCGG
Source organism: Shewanella sp. 3_MG-2023 (assembly GCF_030548765.1). NCBI lineage: Bacteria > Pseudomonadati > Pseudomonadota > Gammaproteobacteria > Alteromonadales > Shewanellaceae > Shewanella > Shewanella sp. 3_MG-2023. The sequence continues at coordinate 11,439 of NZ_JAUOSH010000014.1, forward strand.
GTCTTGCCTTAGCCATTGTTTTATCAATTTCAGCATCTATGTAGTTATATAAAACATTGGCTTTATCTGCATCTAAGTTACTGGATTCACTTCTAAATACATGTGTTCCCCAATCAATCCAGGTTTGCGCTTTATTTATTGAAGTATTTAACAATAAGGACAATGCTTTAGATTGAAGCGGTAAGGCGAATTCAGCCACAATATCAACTGAATCTTTTTCTAAAGCATGTGCAATTGTTTGATCTATTATTTGCTGTAACTTGACTTGATAAACGGCAGCTAATGGACGTTTGAACCAGGGGTTAAGTAATTCACGAAAACCACTGTGCTCAGGAGGGTCAAGCTCAAATGGAATTTGACGAGTTTGTCTAATGGCGACTTCTGAAGGAATAACAATACGCCCGGGGGTTGCGCCAGACTGAAAAGTAGCACTATCATGCGCCGCTTTTCGTAGTGCCTTTAAGCCTAAAATCATCTTTACCGGGTCATTTTGATCGTCCATCTGCCCCAAACTCGATGTTGAACGCTTGTCGGAAAACGCATCGTTAAACAGGCTAATACCTTTGATTTTGGCTGTCATTGCATACCTTTTTATGGCTAGACTTAAAAAATGTTAATACGAAGTAACATTCTAGCGTGGCAATTAGCTGTAAAATACACATATTAGGTGCAGAAATATCACTTTGATGTCATTTTGATGCTTTAGGGGTATTTGTCAGCCACAAAAAAGGGCTAATGCTACCAAGCCATTAGCCCTATCACTTCAATCGGTAAAGGTTATTTAGTGTCTAGCCTCTGCTGATACATGGTTGAAGTCACCTCTTTAACCGCATCAATTAGTTGCGGATAAGGCATATCTGTCACCGTCACAAACCCAATATTGGCATTCTCGCCGTCAAAGGCTCGCCCAGTTAGCGGTTCATCAACATATTGAAACCAATGTGCGCCAACCATATATGGTTTGTCTAACACGCTTTGCATGTAGTTTTTGTACTTATTGGCTCTATCCTGTTGACCACTGGCATGCACAATCCCTGGATTAAACAGGCCTGACCCCTCTGTGCTGCCAATATGGAACTCACCAATGACCACCGGCAAATCAACCTGCTCTAAAAACTGCCAAAAGTGAGGTTGCATTCCTTCTTCATAAATATTGAAACTCAGTACATCAGAATATTTCAGTGAGGCCTTAATAATTTCATCTGGCATGCCCCAATTCGCCATTCTGGCCCCCATGTATAAATGATTAGGCATTTTCTCCGCTAGGGTGTTATGCACCACCTTAAAGTATTGCTCACCTAATAACTCCAGTAAACTCGATAAATCAGCTACTTGTGATTCACTGTATTGGTTAAAGGTAACGCCTTGGTTGAGCGAATCCCAATCGATAATGTCAGTTTGCCAAGCAGCATTTAACTGCTCGATTTGGGTATACTTTTGATGTAAAAATTCACTAAAGGCTTTTTTAGCAGGGCTTTCAGTTATGTTTTTAGACAAGGCATCTAAAATGACTCCATAGCGCGATTCAATTGAGCCTTCTCGCTCACCCCAGCTTTTTTCATTATCAATGAAAATGCCAGCACACCAAGGCGAGTCTTTTACAGAGTCTGAAATCTCATCAATGGTTATCTTAGCTCGACGGGCAAACTCCGGGTCAAAGGGATCTGGCATTAAGCCCCAATGATTAACTGAGCCAGATAGGGTTTTAAAATCACCAATAATCCAACCATTGGCAAAATATGGCACTTGTTTAGCACTATAGAAAGCTGGGTCTACCCAGTTACCAAATGAAGTAAAGCCCCAGTCTTTCATTCGAGATAATGTTACTTCATGCCATTTGGTTAAGTATGCACCATCAGGTTGATTACCGTATTTACGCTGTAAATTCGCCTGATAAAAACTAAAGGTTTCTCCATAAGGCATTGCGCCTTTGTGGGTTGAACGGCGGTAGCTGTAATGCTTAGCTAGGGGATCTGAATATTCCGGCAACCACTCAAACATATTGTGCCGTAAAGATGACGCCACATATCGACTGTCTTTTATGGCTTGTGGGATTTGCACCGTTCCCATTGAGTCTTCAGGGGTGGTTTCATTCGGGTCACGATAACGCACAGCATCATCTTTATAATCAATTCCCGTTAATGTCGACATATTGGCCATTCTCACATTAGCAGGGCCATGTGAAAAAAACACATGACCTTGTGGGTCAACCATCCACCACTTACCATCAACTTTTTCAGTTCTAAAAAAACCTGTGGCTTTTAACTTAGGCCCTTTAGTGTATCCACCATATATCGAGCGATTAGGCATACCTGATGATGCGTTAAGTTGAGCCAACTCCTCGGCGGTTTGCAGTGCTAATTGCTCATCGGAGGTAATTTTTAGCGGGTAATCAATAAGGGCATTTTGACCATATTGATCCACAATCTTATTAAGCCATTGCGGATCGGGCTCTGGATTCGCCCTTATGCGAATATCTTTAATTTCAATTGAGCGGTTTTCTAACAGGCCAATAGTAAAAAAATTCAATGCAGCAATTTGAGTTAAATCTACGTTATCGGCACGCCATGAACGCCAAACCATTAATGAATCGTCGGTTTTCCAAGGCATAGCATCGCCCCAAAAACCAGCTTCAGTAACAGCTTCTTTACCATCTAGCGGGAAAAATACCGTGCCTTTATAATGAGGTGCAATACTGATTGAGCGGCTTTGGTACTCACCTTGCTGATTTTCAACGGATAAATAAAAATGCACTGATTTATCTTGAGGGTTAGCCACATCAAATGCCAAGTTATATCGACTTAGTGACGATAAGTCCCATGGCTGTTCAGGTTTGATGCTGACGGTTGAAATATTATGTTGAGCTAAAAAACCAATTTGTAGTTGGTTTTTTAGCAACTGAAATTTTGCAGAACGGCTTTGTAGCCAAGTTTGCTGCTCAGCAGAAGCGAAATCGACTAAAGTCATTAAACTTGTGGTCTGTTCGCGCACTAAACTAGTGGATTCGATTGATGGTGCAGAATTATCGGTTGAGTTTTTTTGTGATTCAGGTGAAGCGACAGGCTGACAACCCGCCAGTGTTAATACACTTAGCAATAAGGCATTAGGATAAACGCAAGTCAGTTTCATATTACACTCCTTGTCATGGATTAATGACACAGTAAATATGGGCAATTGATGTTAATTTAATAAAAAAAAGGGCCACTAAAGTGACCCTTAATTGAGAAGCTAGATTAGAAGTTCATTCGAGCATTAAGGCGGAATGTTCGACCTGTTTGATATTGATTAACGGTTCTAGAATCGGTCGCGTTACCACTGATTGGGCTACCTTCGTCTAAAACATCTCCATTAACATTAAGGAAGCGACTAGTGTAATACTGACGAACACCTTCATCCGTTAAATTAACCGCTTGAAAGGAGAAAGTCACCATATCATTTAGCTTGTAACTCGCCGAAAAATCTAATGTTTGACGCCCTTCTTCCCATAATGAACCCGACTCCCAAGAACGTTTAGCTAGCTGATCTGTATTACCTCGGTAGGATAAACGCAACTGATGACCATTTTTCTCCCAAAATGCAGTTAAGTTATAACTATGCTCAGGTGTATAGGCAACTTGTAACTCAGGTAGTTGAACAGTGTCATCTATTGACGATACTTCTTGGTCATATTTACTGTCTTGATAGGTATAATTAGTTTGAATACCTAAACCTGAAAGCCAACCGGGTAGCATGTCAAAAGTTTGAATATACTGCAGTTCAACCCCTTTAATGTTCGCACCTTTACCATTTTTGATACGAGTTGTTTTGAACTGAGCACACATTTGCTCCAAGTCACCTGAATACATCCAATCTTCACGGAATTCATCATTACCCTGGAAGCGTTTAGGCATACATTGTTCAAGACTGTCTTGGCCTGCTACCAATACTAAATCATCAGGATTATAACCTTCGCCTTCTGTTAAGCCGACATCTCGTAGGTCATCCATATAAGTCACAACAGTTTCAGATTCTTCGAAATTAGTCATGTCTTTATAGAATAGGCCTGCAGACAACATACCTGATTCGTTAAAGTACCATTCGTACGATAAATCTAAGTTAATTGATTCTAATGGGTCTAATTTAGGTGTTGTGAGGGTAATGGTGTTATTACGATTGTAACCGCCCCACTGGGTTTCACGCACTTTAAAACCAGGACGTAATGAATCAATTTGTGGGCGTGCCATCGTCTTAGATGCTGCAAAACGTAGTACCGAATCGTCAGTAAGCAGATAATTCAAGTTTAGACTGGGTAAGAAAACGTCATAATCATGAGTACCAGTTACAGCAAAGCTACGCTTACTTCTATCTTCAGTTGCAACAAGCTGACCATTTTCGTCAAGTTGTCTATCACCATAACCATAGAATTTTTCAGTAGATATATCACTGTGACGCCATAACCACCAACCACTTTCGTTTGGATTACCACGTACAGCATTAGCATCAAAACAAGCACCTTCATCTGGTCGAGCAATATCATCAGTTAAATCGTTAGTACCATTAGTATCGTAACCATTGCCATCAACACGAGCCCAACGAGTTTCTGCGTTCCAATCAGTACCGTAAAATGGAATACCACTACATTCAGGCAGACTTGAATCACGTAATTCAGCCAATTTGAAAGGGTCCATTAACCGGCCAACGTTACCAGGATCATAAGCAAATTGAACACCTGAGTAACCTGATGTTTCTACTTCTGTTTTAACATAACGAACACCAACATCACCAGATAAACGACCGTCAAAAAAATCAAAGTTGGCTTTCAAGTAGGTAGCGAAATTTTCAAGCTCTGCAGAACGTGTATTTGAATTATCAGGCTCGAAACCAACAGAAGGAGAACCTAAAGCAACATCAAATGCTTTAAATGCTGAAAAGGTTGTCCAACCATCCGTAATCGCATCGCGCCCATAGCCATTACTGTCCATGAAATCATCTACGGGAAAGCTTTCCCCAGTTGCAAATAGATCACCACTTAACGAATTCAAACCATCATTTAAAACCGTAGGTGCTCCTGTATAAGGGTTATTAATAACTACACCTTCGCCGACACTATTAAATGCATTTTGCTGGTTATCTACGTATTTTTCACGGTTAGAGTACTTAGCACCAAACTCAATACTTGATAATGGCCCAGCGTCGACTATCCAGTCAAAATCGACGAAAGCTGATTTTTGTTCATCTTCAACGGCAACAACTGAGCGATTCAAAAAGGTTAAATGCTGGGCATTGAGCTCATCAACGTTAAAGCCTGTTGTGCCGTAGTTATCCCAAACATTTAATGGATCGCCAAATTCGTTATTCTCGCCATAATCAATCAGACCAGAACCACCCACTAAAGTACATGGGCCATTAGTGCAGTCATAACCAACAGGCTCAATATCAGTTTCTGGAACATTTTTTAATAACCAGCGGTTAATATTGCTAAAGTTTTGCATCGCAATATAAACTTGGTTTTCAGGAATACGTTCAGACTTTGAGTAACCTAGACCGGCATTTAAAATAAGATTGTCAGTAATATCATGTCTAACATCGAATGAGATAACGGTGTTTTCTTCATCATATTTATTTTCAGACTGGCTTAAACCACCATCACCAAATCGGTTTAAGTATTTAGTAAATGTATTGGTTTTTAAATCAATGGTATGCCAATCTTGCTGTGGATCCGTCCACTGTGATGGGCCGCCGCCTAAACCAGGGTCAATCCCTTCAATCATATTACCTTGTTGACCACTACGAACTTGAACGCCATGCATTGAACTTTCAAAAGACTGTTTGGTGTAATTGGTATTGAGATTAAACTCTGTTGAATCAGTTGGTGTCCACTGTAATCCCAAATTAAAGTTCATACGGTCTACATCATTATTATACAACTCATACCGTGAATTCTTATTGGTGATGCCCCACACATCTTCAACAAGATTCCCTTCTGTATCAGAAGCTAAATGAGAAAATTCAGATACCCAATTATCAGCACTATATTGATCTTTACGGTAAGAGTTAGTTTCTTTTACAGCGGTAAAAATCACCCCAAAAGTATCATCAAACATTTTTTCGGATATCGTACCTGAAACCTTATAGTTTTCGTCATCTAATAAATCGTTATAGCGGCCTTCAACCGTTACCGTTCTAATTTGATAATTTAAATCTAATGGTTTGTTAGTTATCAGGTTAATGTTTGCACCTAATGCACCTTCTTCATGATCAGCACTGGGTGTTTTAACCACTTCAATTTTAGATAAAATATCAGATGAGTACTGCGATAAATTAACACTTTGACTAAAATCAGTCGAACCGAGTTGGACGCCATTCATACTGACATTATTTTGTTGTGAATTAGCACCACGTACCGTAATACGAGAACCTTCTCCATCAACTGACTGAACAGTAACACCAGTAACTCGTGATAAAGCATCTGCAATGTTTTGATCGGTTGATTTACCGATATCTTCAGCATTAATTGAATCAGTCAGGTTTTCTGAAAAACGTTTATCGTTGATTGACTTCTTTAAACTACTTTTTAAGCCTTTAACTTGAATTACTTCAATTTCTTCTGCAGCTTCATCGGTTGCCTTTTCTTCAGCAACGACCTGCATAGACATTGCTGTTAACAATGCGAGATATACAGAGCTGTACTTATATTTTAATGTCTTAATTGGCATATCTACTCCCCCAAGAGCGTTTGTGTTTCTGCCTAACCCGAATTGCAAAAGTTAATATAATGTTGCAACCCTGTTTACAGACATTACTAACCAAGGGGATAACTGTCAACATAATTTTGTTAACAATCTTCAATAAACTTAAATCGATTTATTTAACTAATTCGATGAAACTCTTTCTCGTCTTTATCGCATTGTACCTCAACCAACATACCGTTAACTATTGTTCTTTCGATTGTTTATCATTGATTTTAAAGAATTTTACGCCAACAATTATTTACACAGTTAAATTATCTGACATTGCCGAATCGGTAGAAGATAACACTTTAATAAGAATGAGAAGCTAGAGATATATACTGATTTCTGAGGTTAATTATAAAAAAAGTTCAAATGTGGCATTTGAAATGTTAACAGATATATTTTTACAGCATGCAAATTGTTAATTAAATCATCTAATAGATGCTTAACATAAAAAAGCCATCCGAGGATGGCTTTAAACAAAGTATGGGTTTAACTGATTAAGATTCAAATTTATGAATATATGGCCAACCAGCAAATTGTTTACCCTGAGTTGGATCGGTATCCCACTCCCAACATTCAAATTCAAATTGTTCGGCATGATGATTTACTTTTACAATACCGTAGCCTTCACTCTTTAAACTTCTGTCAGCTAAAAAGTTACTCCAAGAATTATTCGTTTGCTGTTTAAAATCATCATAGGTCACTTTTGGATTAGCTACCGCGAATACTCGCATCTTATTGCCAAAGGTATCAGTAAAATCACCAGTATTCGGATCATTTTTGAATTGATTATCGAGCTTATCTAATCCTTCAAACCAACGTTGCCAAAAAGCGGCGCCTGCAGGGCCGGCATAAAATAATGGTCCATCTTCAAAGGTGTCTAACCCTTGTTTAGCCACCATGGCTAAATGTTGATCACCGCAAATGACTACTGCGCCTGCGTCTTTAATCAATTTGACTGCGCGAGTTCTACCGTCAGGTGGATAGCCGTTTGAGTCGTAATCTAACAATGGTTCTAAATTACTTTTCGTCTGAGGCGATCCCCACATGGATGCAGCAATACAGATTTTAGGCAGCGCTTGATCCATATCTGCCCATTCGCGTAAAAACTGCTCTTGCCTATGACCCAATAACTCACCTTGGGCATAAATCGGATCAATATTGATATTACGGCGGGATTTAAACTTTCTATCTTCTACCATGGCAAAACTGACACCACCATAAACAAAGGCACCATAAGTCACAGGTATACCGTGTTCTATTGGTGTTGGATCGTATGCATCAGGATTATGACCATGTTGCATTCGATAAACCATTTTGACCAAGGCTTTGGTTTGCATATAGCCACCGTCTTCTTCGGTGCGTTTATCACCTTCTAATACAACGGGATCGCGGCCACCTACTCCCCATAAGTTACCTTGTAGTACGTCATGGTCATCCGCTAACAATATTGCTGGTTTATCTCGAATAGAGTCTTTAAATGTCCAATACCAAAGATACCAGCGATAAAGCATGTCTAAGTGTGAGTCAGGTCGATTACGCCATACTTGTGTTGGCGTTGCTTCATAGAATTGATCACCACAAAATACATACATATCTGGTTCGTGCTTGTCGCAATTATTCACCAGTTCTGTATGAGGAAACAAAATATTCTCAGGACTAAAACGACCTAATTGCTTTTCTTGTTTTAATCGGGTCTTGAAATGTTCAATATCTAATGACTGATTGGTGGCCACAAGGCAAGAATATAAAGCGATAGATAATGGCTTGGTTTTACCTGGATCTTTTAGCACTTGGCCTTGGTATAACACGTCCACCTGATCTGATGCGCTATCGGTAACCACTCGATAATTGTGTGTTTGGGTGTTATCCCAGTTATCGACACGGTATTGAATGATGTAACCGGGCTCCATTTGGGATGAAGGCGCAGAGACCCACTCTTTACTGCCGGCGATTTGATATTGTAACTTTGCAGTTTGATACTCATCGTCAGCAACTGGCATAAACTGAGCACTGAGTTTTAATACCGACTTATTGACACTGTGCATACAGCCCATAACAGGCCCAATGGCTTGTTGATCAAGCTTCGATAGTTTTTCACCGCCGGTTTGAATATCTGAAAATGCCCAGCGCGCCCCACTTTGCTTAGGTGGCGTTGAAGATAACAACATCACCCCGCCTAGTAATTCATCATTAGGAACGCCAGTTCTCACAATAAACCCAAGCTCTTTACCGGTTTTACTGTCAATGGCAACTAAACGGACATCAAATGACGTTTTTGATACAGGATCAATATGGCAATCTAAGATAATCTCACGATCATGAACAGCGCCAATATTAACGCTATTGGTTCTGACGATTTTTTCATAAGCCAATGGTTTTTGTTTGTTAGTGAAGTCATTAAAACTAAGTTCACCTTTTTCATTAATGACAGCCATAAAGCCGCCATTTTCACCTGATGCCCTTTGGATCAAAGCGCTGGCTCGATAATCTAAACTATCCGAACCCGCCCCCAATAAAAAACCACAAAAGCCAGCTTTGTTAGGCGTTAAGTTTGAAACTTTTGCTTTAATACGAGCAGACTTAATACTGTTATTAAGTTGTCGCGTTAATATCGACACCGTGCGCATTTCAAAGCCACGCCCGTTTCGAATGCATTCAATCTTACCTGCATTCAATTGCCAATCTTGCAGGCGATTACCCCAAAAGGCAGAACCAAGCCAAGGACGTTTACTATTACTGACCAATGATTCCACTAAAGAAACATCAGTAACAGATAATCTATTGGCTGCTGCTCTAGCTGCTTGAGATGGGAATAACAATCCACCCGTTGCTAAAGCCGAAAGTTTTATAAAACTGCGTCTATCCATACCTTCCTCAGTTTTGTTTACAAGAGTCCATTTGTACTCAATAAAGCGATTAAGTGATGACAACACCAGCCTTTAGCCGAACATTCACTGTTATAACGCAAAAGTAACGACGCCAAATCATTAAGGGGTCGAAACCATATACGATAAAATTAGCATCGGCTTCATGCCCTAACGATTAGCTACTTACTGCTAACGACCAGTCATTTGCTAGTTACTATTTTGAAAAGTTCCAGCATCTAACACTTGTCGTTTGATACTAAAGCGACAAATAAAATTCCAGTTCCAAGAAGCATCATATTGATGACAAAGCCCCCAACTTAGGCCTGGTCTTCGGCTGTCATTCACACCTACATTTGAGCTATTTGCTGCAACACTATTAGGCTTAGTTGGTCTAAATAAACCAATGGCTTCTGGCGCCCCTTTTATGTGGGCTTTAATTTCAAAATTTAGACCATCATCTGCAAACTGAATGGTATTTTTTTCAGGGCCATCGGTTGTTAATAATGAAGCAATGCCGCTTTCAAAATTCCACACAACCACTTCATGACCACTGTTTGAAATAGGGTTTAACTCAGACTTGATATACGGGCCTTCAATGTTGTCAGCAATCGCAACGCCGTGCTTAATTTCACGGCCACCAAAGTTCATTTCTTCGCCCATGGTTTCGCCTTTGTAGTAAAGGTAAAACTTATCATTAAAAAACAGTAGGCAAGGATCATGCACTTTGTGACTGTCAAAACTCCCCTTACTGTTCACATGAAAACGGTTGTCTTCATCCCCTCGCCACTGACCATCTTTACTTGGACTTAGGATTGGCGATGCAGACTTGAGCCACGGACCATAAGGGCTGTCAGAACTGGCTAGTGCAATTTCTTCAAACTGCCTATTGGTATAAGGCGTGGTGACGGTTTGATATACAAGGTAAAAGCGCCCATTGTGAGCCAACACTTCTGGGGTAAAAATGGCGCGATCGTCATATTGACCAGCTTGACCACGTTCAATCGCAACGCCTTGTTCTTTCCACGTTTCGCCATCATTCGATGTCGCGTGCCACACTTCAGTCAAATCCCATGGAAAGACTTTATCCTCAAGGTTATCTGACCCAAACCCTACGGTTTCCCCTTGGCCTTTGGTGTACCAGCAATGCAATACACCATCGACGTCAATTACTGATGATGGATCTCGTCTAATAACCCCTTCTTCAAAAGCAAAATCTCCTTTTAGCGGTTTTACATCAAACTCGACCATCCATTCGGCATTGTTATCATCATAACCACGTTCGATAGCGCGTTGACTCGCGAGGCTCAATGGTTTCTGTACACTCATAAACTGTTTTTCCCTTACAACTTAAGCAACTAGAAGTGTTTAATAAAAAGTAAATGTTTTCGAGTAAATTATGACAACTGCACTCATTACTGATGATTTCTAACTGAACACTAAATTTAAGACTAATTACGCTTAGCGTATGTATTTATTGCTGCATATACGTCAATGTCTAATATTGCGCCTTTATGTTGGACGACTTCCCTTGCAACACTGCAAGCATCAATAAGCGCTGTCTCAATATCACAACCGATATTACGTGCAGCTAAATAAGTACCAGCAAAAGAATCTCCTGCAGCTGTTGAATCAATTTGAACTGGGGCAGCGACAAACGCTTGATGCGCAATAAGTTCGCCACATTCATATACAAATGTGCCGTCATTACCGCACTTAACGATAATTTCTTTAGCGCCTAATGACTGACAATATTGCATGATTTTTATAGGTGAAGTATGACCAAGTAATAACTCATGTTCTTCTATTCCGGGTAAAGCGATATCACAGTGCTGATATGCTAACTCAAGCCAATGAATAGCATGTTCTGGGCCTTTCCACATTGCGGGTCGGTAATTAGGGTCGAAGGCTATTTTTGTGCCATTTTCTTGGAGCCTCTTGGTCAATTCAAGTAATAGCCCTTTATCTTCATCAGATAAAATACCCAATGAAATTCCACTAAAAAAAGCGATATCAGCATGGCCGATTTGGTTGATTAATTCTGGTAATGGCTTTAAACGCATCATTTGTGTCGCTGCTGATTGTGAGCGCCAATAACTGAAACTGCGTTCACCTGTATCATCTGTTGATATTGCGTAAATCCCAATTGTTGCAGATGTTGATACCAGAGCGCAGTCTGTATTCAAGTTATGTTTCTTCCACGCGGACAACATTGTTTTACTCGTAGCATCACCACCTACAGCAGTAAAATAACGACAATCGGTTTGTGGGTTATAGCGTTTTGCATAAACCAAAGCATTGTATGTATCACCAGCAAATGATCGGTTTAATAAGGAGTCAGATTTTTCAATTAACTCCATCATGCACTCACCTATAGCAAGTATTGATTTCATGGTTACGCTTCTCTTTTTAGCAAAGTAACGTTTTCAGGTTCAGATTCTCTTGCTAGTAACATTTCAATTTCTTCAATCGTTTTGTTCTTAGTTTCTGGCATAATTTTATACAAGAGCACAAAACCAATCGCACCGCAGATGGCATAGAATAAGAATATTTCATCTGCGCCAAATACACTGAGTTGCCAAGGGAAAAACTGTTGTACTAAATAGCTAACAAAGCTGGTTATGAAAGCAAATACCGGAATTGCCACACCGCGAATGTGAGTAGGGAATATCTCAGAAAATAGCACCCACATGATTGGACCAATTGAAAAATGAAACGCAGCAATAAAGCCAATAATGCCGCCAATGATCAAGTTTGCATTAATACTGGCTGCACTTTGTAATATCTGACTTTCATAGAGCTTGGCATCCGCCTCACCCATTATTTGAATAAGGGCATCTTTAAACTCGACATCACTTTGATATACCACATTAGCCATTGACGATAAGTCGCCAATATTAATTTCAGCAGCTAGTGCAATTAAAGCTTGATCGGTTAATGTATATGTCGCGCTGTGAAATCCCCAAAAACAAGCGAACAAGCTTACCGTAGCGGTTGCTAAACCCCAGATCACTAAAGGTCTTCGCCCTAATTTATCGATAAGTAAAATAGCAACAATCGTAAATACAATGCTCACTAAACCCACAACAACAGCTTGGAAGAAAGCAGCATCCGTTCCAATACCTAATTGTTCAAATACCGTTGGGGCATAAAACATGATGGCGTTAATTCCGGTAATTTGTTGAACAATACCAATGGTTAACGCAATAATCATTACCGATCTAACTTTGGTATCAAATAGACTTTTAAATAGTTCAATGAACGAGGCTTTCTCATCGTGATCTTTAAGGCTTGCTTTAATCTGTGCGATTTCATCATCACAATGGGTCGTATTGTTGAATTGATTAATGATTTCTTTCGCTTTAACTTCTTTACGCTTCATGATTAACCAGCGTGGGCTTTGAGGAATATTCAGTAACAGTAAAAACCAAATGATGGCCGGTATTATTTCAACAGCCAACATCCAACGCCATGTGTGGGTATCGATTCCTAGTGAAGTCACCAATGGATGACCACTTTCTGAAAAAGACAATATTCCATAATTAACGAAATATGCTAATGATAAGCCCACAACGATATTAATTTGAATAATTGATACTAGCTTGCCACGTAGATGGGATGGTGCTATTTCGCCTATATACATAGCGGCGACAGATAAAGATGTAAATGCTAATCCACCTATAAACCTGGCAATAACCAGTGCTTCGAAACTGGTCGCAATAACAGATAACACAGCTGAGATAATGTAAATAAAAGAAATCAGTACGAGGGTTTTCTTACGCCCGATTTTATCACAAACAAAACCAGTAATGAGTAAAGCAAATATAACACCAAAACCTGGGGCACTTACGACGGTTCCTATTTGCATATCAGATAAACCAAATTCACTGGTAACAAATCTAACGGTCCCTGATATTAGTGCAGCATCGAGACCGAAGATAAATCCTCCGATAGCAACAACCAACGCACAATAGTAAACGCTGTGACTTCTAGCAATCATATGTGTATCCATCTTTTAGTAATAATTTGTAATGATGCCGCTTATGAGCTGTTAATTTTCCGCATTAGTCATCTTAATGACGGTTACAATTAGTCACTCAACGACCATTAACATTACAGTAGCATTAACAACAAAGATTTAGCAACTATTGTTAACAATTTACTATAGAGAATAATTGTCTCGTTGTTTCTTATCCACTTACTTAGCCAAACTTTTAATGTATTACACTGAATAATATGTATAATTTGTTGAAACGAATTATTTTATTAGTTGTATTAGTTAAATATTCCAATTTTCAAATATACGGCTTTTTAAATAAGAATCCTCGCAAACTATTAATAACTTATTGCGTCAACAGCATTCGCAATGTAGATTGTTAACAAAATAAATTTAACATTGTGTGTGGTTATGAAAAACAAAATGAGCTCGACCCTGTCAACAATAGAGTCAACCAAGCGTGCTTTATTAGTGACATCAATAATTGCTGCATTGAGCGGTTGTCAGTCTGAATCAGTGACATTTAATGTCACTCCGAGATCAGAAATAGATTCAACTGCTAGCCAAACTATCCAACTTATTGATTTTAATAAACAGCAGACCGATTTAATCAATACCGTTGCAGCAGATACGCAGATTAATGATGGCGCTATCGCAGTTAAGTTTAAATCTGAAAATAATAGTTACAGTAATATCAGTTTTAACCCTGATACGCCGTGGGATTGGAGTGCGTTAAAAGACTTTAATCTCGCATTTGATATTGCCAATACTGGTAAGCACAGTGTGCAGCTTTACCTTGATATCAGTGATATTGATGGTGCTAATTACACTCGCACAGTCAATATTCCTGTCGGCAGCACCTCAAATACCTATTATGCGAAAATGGCAGGTCATGATTTAGCCACTCCTGATGGCGATCATAAAGTTGAACTAAATTTTAATTCAGGTTTACGTTCAAACCCTGATACTTGGGAAAGTGACGAAGTACAATTTACCTCTATGTGGGGCAAGAAGAACCTCAACACCAAAGGCATCGCGAAAATTAGTTTAAGTGTGCAAAGTAACTTACATGATAAAGAAATTTTGTTGAGTAACATTAGAATTCGTCAAAACCCTGAGTTTAATAAACAGTTCTTAACTCACATCGTTGATCAATTTGGTCAGAACAACACAGAAGATTTTGTGGGTAAGATAAACAATGAAGTTGAATTAGAAAACCAACGCGTGGCTGAGGCAAAAACCTTATCTGGAAAAGTCGCTGATGGAAGGAGCCAATATGGTGGCTGGCTAGCAGGTCCTAAACTAGCCGCAACGGGCTATTTTAGAACCGAAAAGGTTAATGATAAGTGGTCATTAGTTGATCCCGATGGTTACTTGTATCTCGCCACTGGCCTAGATATCATTCGATTATCAAACTCATCAACCATGACAGGTTATGACTTCGCTCAACAAAATATTGTTCAACGCACTAAAGCTGATGTCACCCCAGAAGATTCACAAAAATTAAATCGGGTATCCGATGCTGCTATCGCCAGTCGTTTTAAAGCATCAGATACTCGCGCAAACATGTTCAATTGGTTACCTAAATATAACGAACCTTTAGGCAAACATTTTGGATATCGAAGAAGCGCACATTCTGGGCCATTGAAACATGGTGAAACTTACAGCTTTTATTCTGCAAACCTTGAACGTAAATACGGCAACCAGCCTCAAGGCTATATGCAAGCTTGGGAAGATACAACAATCAACAGAATGTTAGATTGGGGTTTTACATCTTTAGGTAACTGGACTGATCCACGATATTACGACAACAATAAAATACCCTATTTTGCTAACGGATGGATTATTGGTAACTACAAAACAGTGTCAAGTGGTGATGACTTTTGGGGGGCTATGCCAGATGTATTTGACCCTGAATTTGAAGTCCGAGCTTTTGAAACAGCGAAAGTGGTTTATGAAGAAGTTAAAAATAATCCTTGGTGTGTCGGCGTATTCATCGATAATGAAAAAAGTTTTGGCCGTTCAGATAGCGTCAAAAGTCATTACGGCATTGTAGTTAATACACTCACACGTGACGGCAAAGATGTTCCAACAAAAGCTGCATTCACCGCAGTCATGAAGCAAAAATATGGTGAGATTCAAGCACTGAATACTGTTTGGGAGAAAGAGTTCACCAGTTGGGAAGCATTTGACCGCGGCATTGATTCAAGTATCAATAACGAACGTCAAATAGCTGATTATGGCGTATTACTTTCAGCCTATGCTGACAAGTACTTCAGCACGGTAGATAAAGCATTACAAAAATACATGCCAAACCATATGTATTTAGGCTCTCGCTTTCCTGATTGGGGAATGCCTATTGAAGTCGTTAAATCTTCAGCAAAATTTGTTGATGTCGTGAGCTTTAATTCATATAAAGAAGGACTGACTAAAAATTCTTGGAAATTCCTCGAAGATATCGACATGCCAAGCATCATTGGTGAGTTTCATATTGGCGCTAAAGATTCTGGTTTATATCATCCTGGTTTAATTCATGCTGCAGATCAGCAAGACCGCGGCGTGATGTATCAAGATTATATGAATTCGGTTATTGATAACCCTTACTTCATCGGTGCGCATTGGTTCCAGTATATCGATTCACCTATTACTGGTCGCGCTTATGATGGCGAAAACTACAATGTCGGATTCATTTCAGTTACAGACACCCCTTACCCATTTATGGTTGAAGCGGCTAAAACCGTGAATGGCAATATGTATCAAAGAAGGTTTGGTAAACAAGAATGAAGAGAGTAACCGCGTTAATTTAATCTTTGTTTTATGAATGCTTCTTATCCCCAGGAAGCATTCAGTTTTATCCAATCTCGTTTTGATTGTTTGAAATCTGCTTAGTTCTCCAGAGTTGCCCTGTCAGTTATTTAACAACTATGTTTGTTGTTAACAATAAACGGTTTCAGAGCATTGTTTTTCATAAAATAACAGAAATTATTCTAATGAATCATTTAACATCAATAACTTACAGAAAATAATTCTGTATATTATTAACAATATGACATTTGACAATTGTAATGATTTCACTAAGTGTCTAGAATGTTAGTATATAATGATGAAAATTGGGTACAACAATGGCTGCAGCAAAACCGACAAAAATTCTTTCAGTTAAAGATCAAATTGCAGATCAACTGCGTTCAGATATTATTGCTGGTGATTTAGCGCCAAACACTAAGCTTAACGAGCAAGAGTTAGCAAAACGCTTTGGTTTATCGCGCGGGCCGATTCGAGATGTGATCTTACAGTTGACCAAAGAAGGTTTACTGATATCTAAAAATAACTGTGGTGCATCAGTTAACAGTGTTCTAGAGCCAAAGCTGCAAAAGCTGATGATTAACCTGCGTCGTAACATTGAAGTCTATGCTATCGAAAATTTCAAAAATAACCCATTAACTGAAGATGATGTAACCCAATTGGAAACGATTCTTGATGAGTTACAAGGAGCCTTTGATAGAGAAGATTTTACTGAAGTCACAAAAGTTGATATCTCGTTCCATAACTACCTAATATATAAAGCAGGTGGCGAAGATTTAGTTAATATCTGGTATCCATACGTCATGCGTATGCGCCTTAACTATAAACGTATTACCACTAGCTCAGAATGTGTAGAAGAGCACAGAGGCATTTTACAGGCATTACGCGATGACGACATCAGCAGCGCAGTTAAGGCCATCAAAGCGAATATCAAGTAACTCCCCCCAATTCAATCTAACAAAAGGACAGTTTGCCACTGTCCTTTTTTAATACGCTGAATTCAGTCGATTCACAGGCAAGCATTCATTTCATTGATTAAAATTATTAATGGTGTAACTTCCTCGCTACCACGATTATGTTTAACTCTGTTCATTAACTCTGTTCATCTACAGTGAAATCTTCCTCGCTTTCAATCGACTAAAATGTTTGCTCATCAGATTCACTATTAACTTCAATGGTCGTTGCAATGTATATATCGAATATTGTTATTGAAAACAATTTACTACATCGATATAAATCCAAATAAGTACTTTAATTACAAACCAATAAATAAAACTCACATGAATTAAATTCAACCCCCATAAGTATAATACAATTTTAAGTACATTTTTCAAGATCTTAAATGTAGCGAAGATATCTTAAAAGTTTACCTCTCAAAATCTATGGTTAATTGTTAACAATTCACCAAAAATAATGTTAGTGTATCTGTGTAACCTTTGGGATATTCATGTTTGTATCTAGTTCACAATCTATGATTTACATAATTAAGAATTAGATGGTCGTCTGCGTAGTCGTTGATCCCTTATTTTGTAATAACAATTGAAGTGACCACTATGAAACAAGACAATAAACATTTTTCCAACTATTCATTTATATATAAAGCCTTCGCTATATTGGTATTAAGTTCAAGTTTAATGGCCTGTACCGGCTCCTCAGATGAGCCTGCTAGCCCACCAACAGCCACGCCACCGGCAGCTACACCACCCGTAACCCCAGACACAAGCCCAGTTGAATTTAACTTTATCAACCAAACAGATGTAGCAGTTAACACCCTCATCAAGTCTAATACTGTTTCCATAACAGGCATTGATACTGACGTCGACATTAGTATTAGCAAAGGTAAATATTCCATTAATGGCGCTCAATTCACAGACACACAAGGCACAGTAAAAGCCAATGACACTGTGGCAATAGAGCTATTATCTGCAGAAACATCAAGCACAGACGTGCTAACAGAACTGACCGTGGGTACATTTACCACTACGTTTACTGTAACCACCCAAGCCGAAATAGAGCCTGAAAATGTAAAACTTTATTTCAACCTCGATACTGAGCATTCCGTTAACGGGGTTAATCAATTTTCGCGAGAAAAGTTTATCACCATTCATGCCTCACATACTGAAAACGATTGGTATAACGTAGGTGTCAATGAATCTGCCGATCTTATTACTGAATTTGTTGAAGACTACGATGTGTATTTTGGCCGTGATACTGGCGGTATGCGTTATCAACTCAGTCTATTGGCAGAATCAGCAATCAACAGCGGCTTTGTTGACCCGCAAATGGCCACCAACAATGGCGGAAATAGAAGATGGAACTATAGCACTGCAACCGATGCAAGATCAGAAACCCAACGCAAACATGAACACCGTAATCCAAATATGGTCGTTGCAGCGCAACAACACCCTTATTGGCCTGATGGCAAAGATACGGGGCAAGGTTGGTCATTTTCACAAAAGGACAGCGCCTCTGAGCCCTTTGGCACCGCTACCGGTGATTATATGGGGCAATTTGTTGCCAAATACTTTAACAAAAATGATGGCATTGATATCTACGGACAACCTAAGCCTAAATACATTGAAGTGATGAACGAGCCACTATACGACTTAGTTGATTATGCAGAAGAGCCAACCACAGTAACTAAAGTATTTGAATTTCATAGTAACGTTGCAAAAGCCATTAAAGCAGTAAAAGTCAATGAAGTCTTCGCTAACGATAATGTGCTGATTGGCGGCTATACGGTTGCGTTTCCTGATTTTGATAAACAAAATTTTGAGCGTTGGGAATTAAGGGATAAAGCCTTTATTGATGTTGCTGGCGCAGACATGGATTTTATTTCACTACACCTTTATGACTTCCCTTCTTTTCAAAACAGAGAAGAGTTAAGAACGGGCAGTAATATAGAAGCAACTTTCGATATGCTTGAGCAATATATGGCGATGTCTTTAGGAGAAGTTAAACCCTTTATCATTTCTGAGTATGGCGCTCAAATGCATTCTCTGTTTAACCAACCTTGGTTACCACAGCGTGACTGGAATCATTTAAAAGCGATTAACGGGCAATTGATGTCGTTTTTAGAGCGTCCAAACCAAATTGAAATGGCGATTCCGTTTATCCCAGTTAAAGCTGAATGGGGGCGCTTAAGTGAAACCGTCCCCTATTACACTCGGTTAATGCGTCAAAATAAAGAGGCGTCAGGTCAAACTGGTGATGAATACGTTTATACCGAAATGGTGAAGTTTTACCAATTATGGTCAGAAGTTAACGGAACCCGAGTTGATAGCTTTGCTACTGATGCTGATTTTCAGTTAGATGCATACATTAATACCAATGATGCGGGCAATAGCGATGCTTACCTTATTATTAATAGTTTGGAACAAACAGCACAACTTGTTGATTTATCACTACTGGGATTTGATGAAACATCCATAAGCGCAATTAGTATTAAACAGCTATCTCATGACAATCAAACCCCTGTGTTAACTGAAACTGAACCGCAGTTACTCGCCGATATTGCATCACTCACTATCGGCGCAGAAGCCACAACAATTATTAAACTCTCATTTAATAAGCTCATCACTCAAGGGCATAGCCAGAATGAAACCAAATACTACGCAGACATTTATAAGCAAAGTATTGTTGCCGATAGCCCACTGACTTTTAACCTTAATAATGTTGTTATTGCCGACAATGGTGAAGCGTCATTACGAATAGGCTTAGGACGCGATCACGGTAAATCACTACAACCGATCGTTACCGTTAATGGTAATCCCGTTGTTATCAATACTGATTACCGTGGCTACGATCAGTATGCTAATGGGGATGGTCGACTACAATTTTTCGGATTAATCGAAATTCCGATTAACAACAGCTATGTAAACCAAAACAATCAAGTAGAGATTACTTTTGATGATGATGGTGGCTTTGTTACCTCTGTTTCAATGCAATATTTTGAACAATCAAAAAAACTCATTCGCGAATAAAACACATAACAGACTAAACGATATTTTAGGTGCAGTGAAAACTGCACCCAAACTCATCTTACGATTGTGATATTACGTCGTTATCGCAGTGGTGAGATCTATTCCTGTTGGGGCAGGAATAGTCTTAAGGTCCAAACTTTACCCATAATAAAGATCCACAATGAAAGGGAAATATATGAAACATCATTTAAATCTCGTATGCGCAACAGCGTTAATAAGCACGAGTGTTTTATCCAGTTCAATTTATGCAGCTGATTGGGATGATATTCCACTGCCAGTAGTTGCAGGTAATGGGCTAGTTTGGCAATTGAATGATCAATATTCAGATTCATTTAACTATAACGGTAAGACATCGACATTTAACAGTAAATGGAATGACACCTATTTCAATGCATGGGAAGGACCTGGACTAACACGTTGGAACAGCGGAGAGTCTTGGGTGTCTGATGGTAATTTGATTATTAGCGCATCGCGCAAAGCACCAGACTTGGTGAATGCAGGTGTTATTACCTCAAAAACTAAAGTTAAGTACCCTATTTTCTTAGAAGCCAATATTAAGGTGAGTAACCTAGAGTTATCATCAAACTTTTGGCTACTAAGCGAAAATGATGAGCGTGAAATTGATATTTTAGAAGTATATGGCGGCGCACGTGAAACCTGGTTTGCACAAAATATGTCGACTAACTTTCATGTTTTCTTAAGAAACAATGACAATAGCATCAGAAGTGACTTTAATGATCAAACCCATAATACACCGGTATGGGGTAACAATTGGCGTGAAGGTTTCCATCGGTTCGGTGCATATTGGAAAAGCCCAACAGATGTTACCTTTTATATTGATGGCCAAGAAACCCCACAGGGTTCATGGGATGAAGTCGTCATGAAAGACAAAGACTACACTGGCGCGATAATGAACAAAAGCCAATATACAATGAACGAAGAAATGTTCATTATTTTGGATACTGAAGATCACTCTTGGCGTTCTGAAGCGGGTAATATTGCCACTAATGCAGATTTAGCTGACGCCAGTAAAAACAAAATGTATGTAGATTGGATCCGCGTCTATCAACCAGTGAGTGATGGTTCATCAGGTGGTAATACTGGCGGTGACATCAATCCTAATACTCAATATCAAGTCGTCGCAAAACATAGTAATAAATGTGTAGATGTTGTTGATAGTAAAAAATCAAACGGCAGTACTTACCAACAAACAGCTTGTAGTAACAACAATAGTGACCAACAATTTAGTTTTACTGAATTATCCAATGGTTTCTATTCTATTAAGGCTAAAGTGAGTAACCTTTGTTTAGATTTATCAGCGGGTTCAACCGCTAATGGCGCCAAAATTCAGCAATGGGTTTGTAACAGTTCAAACCAAAATCAAATGTGGGATCTAATCGACAAAGGCAATGACCAATATGAGATTCGCAATAAGGTCAGTAATAAATGTTTGGATATAGCGGGTAAAGTAACATCTGATGGTGCAAGCCTTACCCAATGGAATTGCTATGATGGCGATAACCAACGCTTTTCATTAACACAATAGTTTCTCAAGTAACCTATCCTAAAAAATGTGCACCCAATGTTTACTATAAATAACGAAGTTTGGGTGTTTACTCCATTAAACCATCAAGCATAAAAATACCCCGATAAAATCGAGGTATTCCGACTTAAATGCGTAAAACGTTAATTTACCTTAAGCATTAAGCATGATTTGCGCTATTCCGTAGTGTGATTAAATGTTGAATTTGTCCCATCGATGCCATCATTAAATGACAAGCCTGCAGATAACCATTTTGATGAAATTGCTCTAATAAGGCATCACTAAGACAAGCAAGTTTTTTTTCATTGATTACATACAAACCGTCAAAGTTAACCTTTTGGGTAGCTAAAGTTGAGTCCACTACTTGTTGTGAAGCCGATGGATTCGCTGCAGTTAATTTTTTATTGATAGTAACCTCCAATTGAATTGCTTCAATTAAATCGTTATCTGCAAGGGTTTGAATAAATGTCTCAGTGCGCAATATGCCGTGAGAAAGCTCAAAGACCATCTTACTCATTGCCGTTAAATAGGCTGTTGGCTTTTGGTTTTCATCAAATAATGCGTGGGCATTATCTGCTGTATCGCCTTCAATAACCCTCTTACTATTCATATCAATAGTTAATACCGTATTATCAGCACTAGCAGGCGATGAGCTTTCGCCAATTCGTCCGACCATAAAAGGCTGTCGACGAATATGAAGGGGAATATAGTGGCTGCTCCAGCCATCTGCAGTTAAAAATAGGTTCTCTCCGGATTCAAAGCCCAATAATGCATGCAAGCCAAATTGACCCGTTTGATTATCCTTTAGTAAACAGCAAGGGTATTCCAAAATCAGGCTACGTAACTCATCTGCTATGACAGGCACAAAGTGAATATTTTCGCCAAATTGATTACCATGGCCACTGCACACTTTAGTATTTTTATGGATGTTACTATCAACAATGATATTGTCCACGGTTGCTCCTTTTATACTCGTTGTAAACCGTATTGATTGATTAACTTTAATAGTTCTCGATTTGACATTAAATGAGCGGTTAATTGTGAGGTGTCAGATGCGACTTTTTGAAACAATAATGCAGCATCTTTTTGTGCTGTATCAGCTAAACCCCGATGAGACGCTTCAGTTTTAAACCCCATCCCATAAAGAACATATTGATAACTGGCAGCAGGAAAGACTTCTGTAGCATGGATAAAGTCATTATCACTTGGAATATGGTACTTCCATAAGCTCAGTAATGTTTTAAGGCTTTGTGGAATAGTGTCTGGGTGGCGATTATCTATCCAGAATTGGCTATCATCACGCTGAGTCAACATATAATGCAGCTTTAGAAAATCTATGATCCTCTCCCAGCGGTATGTAAAGGTTTGATTAAATCGCTTCGCTACAATATCCATACATGCACGATTAACAGGTAACTGCTGGGCTATCATGTTGGCTGAGATCTCTACTAACAACAGTGCTGATGCTTCTAATGGTTCTAAAAAACCTGCAGATAACCCCACCGCGACACAATTGCGATGCCAAAATTGCTCTCGATAGCCTGGATTAATCGGTATTTTACGAAATGTTAATTCATCAATATTGCTTACTGAAGGCGCAAGATATTGTTTAAGCTCAGCAATTGCCGTTTGCTCTGAAATATACTTACTGGAATAAACATGGCCTACCCCTCGGCGACTTGATAAACCTATGTCCCAAATCCAGCCTGCGGTTTGCGCTGTTGAAATGGTTTGTGAGGCAATGGGGCTTTGCTCGTTTTCATAGGGCACTTGAACGGCAATAGCATTATCAACGAATAATATGTCTTTACAGCTTTTAAATGGTATTTGGTAATGCTCCCCAAGCAGCAGTGATTTAAAGCCACTGCAATCTATAAACAACTCACCATATACATCACCAGATTTCGCCGTCGTCACACATTGAATATCCCCACTATCATCATTATTAATTGCAATAACATCATCGACAATATGGTTAACATTCAGTTGGCTAATACAGTGTTGTTTTAAAAACTTAGAAAAACGACCTGCATCTAAGTGATAAGCATAATTAGCAACAGCATCGTACTCTGCTGTAGTGATTAATTTAGGGGCTAATCCGGCTTGGCATATTGCTTCTTGAGGGCTTAAACACATTGAAAATGACAAAGCTTGATTAGGTACCCATTCCTCATTAGCCTGATGATATGGAAATTGAATATTGAACCAATGTACGGCCAGATTATCATGCTCACCACCTTCGGGAAGCATTAAAGGATGATAGTAGTAATCATCTTGCTTTCCGGTGACCCATTGGCAAAATTTAGCTCCTTGCTTAAAGGACACATGACATTGGCGGATAAAATCGGTTTCTCTAATTCCCATATTTTTTAGCGTTCGGCGCATGGTAGGCCAAGTACCCTCACCCACGCCAATGGGCGCCACATTAGCTGACTCAACCAATGTGATACTAAAGTTTTTTTCATGCTGCTTGTTTAGCTTTGCCGCTAACGTGCCAGCTGTTATCCAGCCAGCAGTGCCCCCACCTACAATAACGATATTCTCGATAGTTTTATTCTGCTGCTGATGCTGTTCGTCGATTGGATTGTTCGCTAAGGATTTAGACATGATTTACTCCAATTCTCGTTTTGTCATTTAAAATCTACTACAAGCTAAAAAGGCTGCTGCAAAAAGCAGCAGCCAGAGGCTCAATTAGCTAGGTACTCACCAAGATTAAAACTTGGCACTTATACCAAATGTAAAGCGAGGCCCGTATTGCTCTGCAGACAATAATTGCTCTTCAAAGCGGCCGAATCGACGTACCGTTTCATCGGTTAAATTAAGGCCATCTACAGATACAGTAAACGTGTCGTTGATATCGTAGGACACACTCATATCAAGTTGACCATAAGCTTCAGTAAACGTAGGTTCATTACCAAGCGCTAGCAAGAACTCATCACGCCAGTTATAAGCGATACGGGCTTGGAAGCTATCATTTTCATAAAATGCCACCAAGTTACCTGAATCGCTTAAACCGGTCAGTGCAATAGTTTGATCGAAGTTATAAGGGTCAAAGGACTCATCACTGTTTACGATTGTGTAGTTAGCCACGGCACCGAAGCCACTATCCCAAAACATGTATTGTGCATTTAACTCCCAGCCATCAACCTCACGGTTTTGTAGATTGTCAGGCGTAGCAACTTCCCAGGTAATCACAGGATCTTTCGCAACGCCTAAACATGCAGGATTTGGTATATCAGCAGCATCAGGACACCCTGCACGAGGGTTGACACTTGGGTCTGTTAATGGCTGACCATTAACATCATTAATCGAGCGGTTTTCAGTACCGGCACCGATGAAGTTTTCAACATACTTTTTAAAGTAACCGGCAGAAGCAAAGCTACCATCATCGAAGTACCACTCTAATGACAAATCAAAGTTATCCGATGTGATAGGTAAAAGGTTTGGGTTACCCTGAGATGCGTTAAATGGTCCACCCGGACGTGCATTAACGTTGGTTGCCGGGAACATGGCGCTAACACCAGCGCGTGATAATGTGCGGCTATAAGAAAAACGCGTTACTAGCTCATCAGTTACCGTCATATTGAAATCAAAATTAGGTAAAATTCGAGTATAGCTACCGCTTAATTCATCTGCTGTTGGGACATCATCATAAACAGGACGCAATTCTTGATCATGTCGATAATTCATCGCAACAATACCATTTTGAACCGAATAAGCTGACACATCGGTATCTTCGTAACGCACACCTACATTCATTTTGACTGGCATGTCATTAAACTCGGTATCAAAATCAAATGACAAATAAGCCGCTAACGTTTCTTCATTGACGCCATTGGTTTTAATATTCGGCTCGGCAAACTTACCTTCATTTTTGACAATATCGATGAATTGATTAACATCATATTGTGAAATCAACGGGAATAACTTATCTGCGCCGGGGAACTGATCCGCGGTATCCCCTAACGGCATAAAAGCTAAATCTAAATTCGCCAGTGGTACGTCTACAAACGAGAACACTTCACTGAGACGAGTATCAATGGTGTAATCGGTATTCATAATACCGAAATTGATTTTGGTTAATGCACTGTCTGATGCAGCATTTTCCCAACTACCTGAAAAACGATATTGCTTAACATTGTTTTTCATTGAGTAACCTCGTTTTTGATATAAATCAGAAACGATGTTGTCTTTGTTATAAGCCCCACCTGGTAAGTTTGAGTCATCAACAATAATTTCGGGAATATCGCCAATAAAATTAGCGCCAATTAAGCCAACTGAGCCAGATGGATTTTTTAAATTAGCTAATGTCTCTGCGGTTTGACCATCAGGATTAGACTCTGAAGTTGAATCATGAATATCAAGCTCAAAACTTAAAGTATCCGTTGCTTGCCATTCAATGTTCAGACCCAGTGAATCATTTTCTTTTTCTTCGTAATATTCCCACGCCCAAAAGTTTAACTCATCGTCTTGATCCCGAGGATTCCACAAGGTGCCATTAGCATCGGCAGATCCACTTGGATTATCGAACCAAAACGCTGAACGGTTGGTCACACTGGTTTGTTCAAAGCGAGAGATAGTGTAATCAAGTGTGGCAACAACTGAATCAATTGGCTGGATTTGTAAAACAGCTTGAGCATTTTGACGCGTTCTTTCGGTATCCAGTTGCTCTGTTTTAGCCGTCCACGGCGTCCAAATTGCTTGCTCTGGGTTTCTATCAGTATCAATGGCCGATAAATCTACATTGTCACGGCTACGGTTTCTAACCCAACCATCTGTCCCTACTAAATCGGTATGACTATTTCGTTCTGCGTGAGAGGCTGATAATAAGAAACCGACTTTATCATCAGCAAAGGTTTGGCTGATCATGCCTGAAACTTCTGGCGTGACTGAATCTCCTTCTTCAACGCTGGTATCGTAAATACCTTTGGCACTAACAAACGCCTTAAAACCATCATAGTCAAATGGACGCGCTGTAGCGATATCAATAGTCGCGCCAATACCACCTGAGGTGATGTGTGCTTTACCGGTTTTGTAAACGTTTACACCAGAAACACTTTCAGCAGCAATCTCACGAAAATTAAAACTACGTGAAACCCCTGCTGATTGCAGCGCAGATGAATTTGGCATTTGACGACCATTTAAGGTTACTAGGTTAAATTCAGGCCCAAAACCACGAACAGATACCTTGTTACCTTCGTTATTTGCACGGTCAATAGAAACACCAGCAATACGTTGCAGCGACTCTGCTAAATTAGTGTCAGGTAATTTACCTATATCTTCAGCACTGATTGCATCGACCACACCATCAGAATAACGCTTAGTTTGAGCTGATTTAGTCAGAGAACTTCGAATACCCTTAACTTGAATAACTTCCACTGCGGTTTCTGCACTATTGCCATCAACGCTGTCAACTTCCTCAGCTTGTGCCCCAACACTTGCTGCTATCAACATCGCACAATAAACAGAATTAAATCTGAAATTTTTATTTTTCATCATGAAAAACCTTCTTGTTATCGGATTTTAAGCCTTAATCCGACCGCATGCATTAGCGCACATTTGTGACCGAATTGTTAACAATCTAGCTATTTATTAACCACTCTGTCAATAGTTTTTTGAAGTTTGTTTATTGTTGACAATTTTTAATGCTTTTTAATGACGCTCAAAAATGCGTAGATAAGTGTTTTTATATCTATGAAAAAAAGAGATAAATAGCCATCTTTATCCGTAATAAGCACTGGTATTGGTATAGTTAGGATTGAAAATGTCAGTAGTATTTAACTTAGGGCGTACTGGGCTAATTTACGTCTTTTACTGACTTTATTTCTTCACTAAAACGCTTTTTATACAGAGTGCTATTAACAACTTTCGCGGCATCTACCAATTCGGTATAAGGTTTATCTGTCACCGAAACAAAACCGACATTATAGTTTTCGCCATCATAAGCTCTGCCGGTTAAAGGCGAATCAATATATTGAAACCAATGCGCACCGACAAAGTATCGATTCTCGATGACACTTTTCATATACTCTTGATACATCAGGCCCCTATCAGCTTGAGATTGTGCAGGCACTAGGCCTGGGTGTAACAAACCTGAGTCGAGTGAACCATTATGAAACTCACCAATAATGCTTGGCCGATTAACTTCCTCTAAGAAGGCCCAAAAGCCTTTATCTAAGCCTTCGTTATAATAGTTATAACTCATCACATCAGCATATTTAGCCGCTGCCGCGCGGATCTCTGGCGTCATCCCCCAACTGGCAAATCTCGCCCCCATATATAAATGGTTGGGCATATATTGCTTCAAGGTCGAACTCACTGTTTTAAAATATTGTTCAGCATATAAGGTAAGTAGCATCGATAAATCAGCGCTAACATCATCGTTGATATTCTTTAAACTCACGCCTTTTATGAGATCATCCCAACTGAACTTTTGCTCCCACGCCTTGTTTAAAGAGTCAATCGTTAAATACTTGCTCTTTAATGCATCAACAAACGCCGCTTTTGCTGGGCTGTCTTCAGTTGAACGACTTAGGGTATTGATCACAATTCCATACTGGCTTTGTGTACTGCCCATCATGCCCCAACTTTTTTCGTTATCAATAAATACCCCAATACACCAAGGGTTGTTATCGACTTCTAAGGCTATTTGCGCAATAGTGGCTCTAGCACGTACTGCAAAAACTGGGTCAAAAGGATCTGGTAGTGGGCTCCAATAATCATTACCACTGCTGACCGTTTTGAAGTCACCTATAATCCAACCATTCGCAAAATATGGTAAGCGATTCATTTGGTAATACCCGGGGTCTACCCAGTTTCCAAATGAGGTAAAGCCCCAGCTGTGCATACGATTAATAGTATTATCTTTCCATTTTTTAAATAATTTTTCAGGGTCATTTTCGGCAAATTTACGTTGTAAATTTGCCCGATAAAAACTAAAAGTCTCCCCAGAAAGTACCGGCCCAGTATGAACACTGCGACGATAACCAAAATTCTGCCCTAAGGGTTCATCATAACTTGGCAGCCAGCTAAACATGTCACTGCGTAGTGCCGAGACGAGTTTACGACTGGGTATGGCTTGATGGTCAACTTGGTTCAATCCTAGTGAGTCTTCAGGTGTTAAGTCAGTGGCTAACTTAATATTTATCAGCGCGGGATCAAAATCATAGCCGGTAATAGTTGAGGTATTAGCCATGCGTATATTGGCAATACCATTTGAAAAGAACAAATAGCCTTCGGGGTCAACTAAGGTCCATTTATCTCGATACTTATCCACTCTAAAATAGCCTGTTGCAGCTAGTTTAGGACCATTTATCCAGCCGTTAAATTGACTTCGATCGGCCAATCGTGGGGCTTTTTCAAGTAGGGCGATTTCTTTTGCACTGCGCTGTTGTAATGCTTCAACAGAATTCACCTTGCCGTTGAAATATTGTTTTGCGTTTTGACCAAACTGATCAACCAAGCCGACTAAATAATCACTTATTACCGCTTTAGGCGTTATTAAGCGCACATTATCAAACGAAAGATGTTTATCGACTAAAGAGCCGCCAACCTGAAACTCAAAGGCTGTTATGTGGTGTAAATCTAGGTCTTTTTTGCCACCCCGCCATTCAATTTGTTCATAGTCTGTGAGCCAATATTTAGGGTTTGAACGAATTCCGGTATTTTGGTCTAACTCATCACCACTTAACACAATGTAATAGGTTTTGGAGGAAGACGCCGGAATAACCGTACTGCGTGATTGGTGGTCGTTTAAGTCAAACGCTTTAACATAGAGTGGCGTTGATGCGTCGGCATGATTAGTAATGTCCACCGCAATGGCAACATCTTGGTGACCGCTTATATCCCATGGTGATGTTGCCTGTAAACTAATATTGGCTTTATAATTAACTTCAGATTGAAAGGTAACTTCAAGGGCATTATTGCTGCCGCTATTCACTATGGAAAACAGGGCATTTTTTCCAATGATGTTTTGTAATTGGTCAGCATTTTCAAAGTCGAACAGCGTACGTTCAAAATTGACATTATCCGCCTTAGAAACTGTATCTTTGGCTGTCTCAGACGTATTAGCTGTTGTGGCTTCTGCTGGAGTATGGCTATTGCAGCCCAATAATGTCGCTAGGCTCCCTAGTAAAAGCAAGCCACACACTGCACGCGCTTTATTTGAAATGTTATTTGAAACCTTTATTGGAACATTATTTAAAAATAGTTCAGGCATATCGCCTCCTGCAATATAGTCAGCAAAACGACTACGCTGATAATGGTTAATTAACGCCTTAAAATTTCACTTCATACCTGCCGAATACTAAATCACAGTTGCAACAATCGATTGCACTGGCTTGCCAGTGCAAAATGGTTAATGATGGAATACAACAGGATGAATTAACTCAAAAATTGAAGCCTTGAGGAGAACCCTCAAGGCTTGGTAACAAATATCACTTTATTCAGCTTCGTTCATATAAACGGTTTTCTTTTCAACATACTGCTCTAAACCATACTTACCGTCTTCACCACCAACACCACTCATTTTCCAACCATTATGGAAACCTTGATGTTGCTCCCCTAACCCACGATTAACATATACTTCGCCAACTTCCATTTCTGCAATAGAGCGGTGAATGTAAGCCAAGTTTTTGGTGTATAAATACGCCGACAAACCATACTCACTATCGTTGGTATAAGTAATAGCATCATCAATACTGTGAATTTTAATGATAGGTAATACTGGGCCGAAAGTTTCTTCATGAACCAAAATATTATTCTGCTCTACATCTACCAGCACTGTAGGCTCATACCAGTTTCCGCCTTCAAAACCTGCAACCTCAGCAATTTTCCCACCGGTAGCGAGTTTCGCGCCTTGTTTAATGCTTTTTTCAACCAAGCTGTGAATATTGTTAATCTCACTTTGATTAACTTTTGGCCCCATATCAGAACTTGGGTCCATTGGGTTACCTACTTTAAGTGCTTGCACTTTAGGGATGAATTTAGCAATAAAGGCATCATAAACATCGGCGTGAACATATAGACGTTCTGCGCAGGTACAAACCTGACCACAATTAGCAAAACGTGCAACTACGGCATCGTCGACGGCTTTATCTAAATCAGCATCTTCCATCACAATAAACGGCGCTTTGCCCCCAAGTTCTAGCATCACTGGCGTGAGATGCTTGCTACTGGCCTGATAGATAATTTGACCAGCACGGGTACTACCCGTCATGGTTATCAGCTCTGTAATAGGGCTTTCACATAAATGTTGGCCGACAATAGAGCCACTACCATTAATGATGTTCAGTACACCTGGTGGTATACCCGCTTCATTAGCAATACGACCTAACTCCATCGTTGCAAGGGGCGTTTCTTGAGTCGGTTTAACAACAATACTGTTACCCGTTATCAATGCTGGGCCAATTTTTCTGCCAGCTAATGCTAACGGAAAATTCCACGCGGTAATCGCAACCACAACACCTTTAGGTACTTTATGGATGTAAATCTTTTCGTTTTCATTATCAGAAGGTAAAATATCACCTTGTAAGGTCAACGCATTATCACAAGCATATTCAACAAATGTCGCAGTGGCATTCACCTCCATGCGGGCGACATCAATCAATTTACCTTGCTCTTTTACTAAGAGCTCTGCTAATGATTCGGCGCTAGCTCGTATACCATCAGCAAATTTACGTAAGATAACGGCACGTGCTCTCGGGGTCTTTTTCGCCCAAAGCTTTTGAGCCTGCTGAGCAATTTCTAATGCATCTTGCG
Organism: Shewanella sp. 3_MG-2023; assembly: GCF_030548765.1. Lineage (NCBI taxonomy): Bacteria > Pseudomonadati > Pseudomonadota > Gammaproteobacteria > Alteromonadales > Shewanellaceae > Shewanella > Shewanella sp. 3_MG-2023. Next base: position 43,103 of record NZ_JAUOSH010000014.1, read on the forward strand.
CATCATCAACACATCCTTGCGGAATAACACCGACTAACTCTCCAGTACTAGGTGAAAATACTGAAATAGTGCCATCAGATTTTGACGGTACGTACTCACCATTAATAAAATTTACGTTATTTCTAATTTCCATGACTTTATCTTCCCATCCAACCGCCATCAACCAACAAAATACCGCCATTCATATAATCAGAAGCTGCGGAAGCTAAAAATACTGTCGGTCCTTTAAAATCATCAGGAGTTCCCCATCGCCCTTGTGGGATACGATCTAAAATAGATTTAGAACGCACAGGATCATCACGCAGTGCTTCAGTATTATCAGTGGCAATGTAACCTGGTGCAATAGCATTAACATTAACGCCTTTACCAGCCCATTCGTTTGCAAGTGCTTTTGTTAGCTGACCAATTGCACCTTTACTTGCTGCATAACCAGGAACAGTAATACCACCTTGAAATGTTAACAATGAAGCAGTGAAAATAATTTTACCTTCACCACGTGCAACCATTTCTTTGCCAATTTCACGGCTTAAAATAAATTGAGAATTTAGGTTTATCTCAATGATTTTATCCCAGTATTCATCACGATGCTCAGTTGCTGGCTCGCGTAATATAGAACCCGCATTATTCACTAGAATATCAATATTTGCATGCTGCGCTTTCACTGTTTCGATAAAGTGATAAAGACTTTGTCTATCTGAAAAATCACATTGATATGGATAGAATTTTTTACCAGCCGCTTGAACATTTTTTTCCACATCAGAACCTGATGCAGCAAGACTTGCTGATACACCAATGATATCAGCGCCAGCTTCAGCGAGCGCTTCTGCCATTGCTTTACCAATACCGCGACTGCAACCCGTGACTAAGGCAACTTTACCTGTTAAATCAAATTTATTAAGCATTTTGTTACCTTATTAACCGTTTAGTTTTTCTTCGCATGAAACCAGTGCTTTCATACCTATTGGATTATTATCCATACTAGCAAAAGCATTACTAATATTCTCTAAGTCACTGATAGATGTGATGAAAGGTTCTAAATCTATCTTACCAGCAGCAACAAGTTCAATCGCCATATCAAAATCAGCATGTTCGTATACTCGTGCACCTAGCAGCTCAAGTTCTTTCCAGAAGAATTGGAATAAATCAACTTGTGGTTTTTGAGCATGAATGGCCACCATGCAAATACGGCCTCTAACTGCCGCTACTTGAACCATTGAATCGACAGCAGGTTGTACACCAGAAACTTCAAAGACCACATCTGCGCCCTTTCCATTTGTCCAATCTTGTACGTATTCTGCTAAGTCTTGCTCGATTGGGTTAACCGTTGGGATATCAAATTTATTTGAAAAGCTGCGGCGACTTTCATTAGGCTCTGAAATGATCACTTCAGCCCCGACTGATTTAGCCACTAACGCAACAAGTTGACCAATAGGACCGCCACCAATAACAACCGCTTTTTCACCTGCTTTAAGACGTGAACGTGAAATATCATGACAAGCCACTGACAATGGTTCAATTAACGCGCCTTGCTTCAAACTTACGTTAGCGGGCAGTTTGTGCAAAGTGCGCGATTTAACAGTCCATGAATTTTGAAAAGCGCCCGGAGTATCAATCCCCATAAACTTAAGATTTTGACATACATGCGTATGGCCAGCATCACAGGCAGGACAATCACCACACCAATCTAACGGACGCACAACAACACGTTCACCGACGCTGTATCCACTGACATTTTTGCCTAACTCGGCGATGGTGCCAGATATTTCATGACCAATGGTATGCGGCGGATTAACACGTTGATCCATTACGCCGTGATAAATGTGCATATCAGTACCACAAATACCAACATAACCTACGTTCAATCGAACTTCATCGTCTGCAGGAGCAACTGGTGAAGCCTCAATAATTTTGAATGACTTGTTACCTATATATTGAGCAGCTTGCATATAATTTACCTTATGAACTCATTTTTAAATGGGGTGTTAATAACGCATCGTCAAAGACAACACCGGTACCAGCAATATTCGGCGCAACAGCTTTGCCGTTAACAATTTTTAGCGGTGTTGTGGTGTATTCATCGATGGGGAATGAATGGACTTCTAAATATCCAGAATGGGGTTGTGACGCTAACAAACTCACGTGTAACTCATGCATGCCATGACTACAAACAGGAAGATTATTGGCATAAGCTAACTGTGCCACCATCAAAAATCCGGTAATGCCGCCAATGTTAGAAGCATCTGGTTGTAAAAAACCTAATTTTGATTGTTGGATTGCATAGGTAAACTCATGAATAGTATGTAAGTTTTCTCCCATTGCGAGGGGGATACTAGTCGCATCAGCAATGTCAGCATAACCTTGATAATCATCTGGAATGGTCGGCTCTTCAAACCATTTAATGTCGCAATGAGTAATAGCATTAGAGAATCTGATTGCTTGCTCTTTCGTCATTGAGTAATTGGCATCAACCATGAAGATACGATCTTGACCTATTAGCTCTCGAACAGCTTCAACGCGCCTTACGTCTTCTTTGTAATCGGCTTTACCTACCTTGATTTTTACTGCTTCAAAGCCGCGATCTAAATAACTTTGAATATTATTAAGCAGTTTGGGCTGGTCAAAATTTAAGTCGATGCCACCAGCATAACAATTGACAGTATTACTATGACCGCCAGCGACTTTCCAAAGTGGCAAGTCTAAGTTTTTACATTTGATGTCCCATAATGCGATATCAACAGCTGAAATAGCGAAACTCAATAAACCACCACGACCGACATAATGAAAATGCCACTGCATTTCATCCCATATAGCCATGATATCTGCTGCGTCTTTACCTAATAACAACGGTTTCATTTCATCATTGAGTAATGAATAAATAGCCCTCCCGCCTTTACCACCTGTATAGGTATAACCTACACCTTCATAACCATCAGCGGTTCGAATACGCATTAGAATGAGTTCAAAGTGGGTATGATCACCATGCTTAGCGTCTGAAAGGACTTCAGCTAACGGCACTTGATAGTATTCAACATTTATCGCTTCAATTCTTGTCACTTCGTTGGTCATATAGAGACTCGCTATCAGATAATATTTTACGATTTATTGTTAACAATCTACACTTGTGTGGTTTTGATGTAAAGCTTAAGTTAACTTCAAAGGACAAATTAATTCACTCAGTAATCGTCGCATTTCAAACAAAACACTGCTTACTAATGAGCCATCACCAATTAAACATGAATGATTAATAGCCATTTACATTTACAGACAAATTGTTTAATGTTAACAAAATACGGAAAGGATACTTTATGAACAACAAACGACTTACTCAGCATCGGAATGGAATTTCAATTGTTGGGCTAATTAGCATGATGGCATTGAATAATCATTATGTACTTGCAGCTGCTCCACCTACACCGATGTTTACCAAGGTAACCCAAGAAAGTCGCTTAAGTTCTTTTCCAGCTTGGAAATATGGCGGCCCTGCAACGGTTGATTTAAATAGAGATGGCAATTATGACTTGCTGCTAACTAACCATGACCAATGGCCAACTCAGTTATTTTATGGCAGTAACAAGGGGACTTTTACCAGCGGACCGCATTTGTTTGCGCAAGCTGATGTCCATGGTATTTCCGCTGCTGATTATGACAATGATGGTGAGGTTGACGTCATTATCACTTTAGGTGGCGGTAATGGTACACAACCTAAACCACCGCGCTTATTCAAACAGCAGCAAGGTAAATTTGTTGATGTAACAGTACAAAGTGGGCTAGCAAATATGGGAGCAAGAGGACGCTCAGCCCGTTGGTTAGATGTCGATAACGACGGTGATTTAGACTTAATTCAAATTAACGCAGAAAAAATGATAACCGAAGATGTACCGCGTAATTTGTTATTTATTAATCAGGGGGATGGGCAATTCAAATATCATTCAAGTCCATTATTTGAAGACATTGATGCAGAAAAAATCTTGATAAGCCAATTAAATGATGATCAATATCCAGATTTAATTACCTTTAATGCTTATTCAGCGCTACAAATATGGCTAGGAAAAATCAATGGCCAATATGAAAATGCCACGAAACAGTATTTACCAGCTCACTTGCAAGATGTTGGCTTTGTTACTGCGATAGCCCAAACTGACATAGAAAATGATGGCGATACAGACTTATATTTAGCCCGAGGCAAGTCTTATTATCAAATAGCTAATAACGCGCTTTCTTTTGATAAAAAAACCACCCGCTTAGATATTCGTGATGAAGGTAATAAAAGCCAAGACGGTATTAGTTTTACCAGCCAAGGCCCCATTACATTAGGCGACTTTTATCATTTCCCTCGTGGGCCAAAGCTTATCAAGTTACCGGTGTTTATTGGCCAACATCATGCCCGAATCGATCCACCAAAAAAATCCATTACCTTGACGCCTGAATTAGCCAAAGGCAAACCGACAATAACCGAGTCTGGCTGGTACATCCATTATGTGGGGCAAATTCAACAAGGTGAAAATAAGGGCCAGCATCAATGGCGACTGGATTGGAAACTAAACGACAATCTTGCTTGGGATATCAGAGCTTCTATTACTGGAGTGACCTCCATTCAGCCTGATTGGCAGCCACAAGCGTTAGGGGTAGATGACATATTACTTGTTAATGATAATGGCCGCTTTGTAGACGCATCTTCAAGGCTTCCTCCTCAATCTAAGCATAACAATTGGGGAGTAATCAGCGCAGACTTTGACAATGATAGCTATTCAGACTTTTTTGTTTACCGATTTGGTGAACTTAATAAACGAGTTGAAGATATATTACTGCTTAATAATCAAGGTCAATTTACTCAGGTTGAAGGCCATGGCGCTACTGCATTAGGTTCTCAAGCCCATGGCGATATGGGCGCGGCGTTCGATATTGATAAAGACGGTTTTGTAGACATCATTAGTGGTGACGATGATAACGGTCAGTGGCAGGTGTTTAACAACCTAGGAGGTGTTGCGCAAGCTGCCAGTAAAGCCAACTTTATTAATGTGAATGTAGGTTACAGCGCTTCTGGTATTGACCCATTAGGGGCAAAAGTAGTGATTGAATATCATCAAAAGTCCGCCACTCAAGCGATAGAAAAAATAGACAAACAAGTATTTACTGTAGGCTCTATTAGCGCGGCACACTCTCAAAGCTTAATGAACATAGCTCACTTTGGTTTGGGTGAAGCAAATCAGGTAAAAACAATAACCGTGACGTGGCGAGATAACAGCCAGTTACAACAACATGACGTTGCCGCAGGTCAATGGATTAATGTGGGAAATTAATCGGTTAAATTTCCTATTTCATCAGTAATAAAACAGCCCGATAACTCAATGATTATCGGGCTGTTTAATGAATAACTATCTAACCCAAAGCCACAGAAAATACTAAAAACAAAGCTGTTGAGCCCCTTGCTCTGCTGTACAAATGAATATCGATGCCGTTAAATTACTGCGTTTTGTGTATTGTGCATTAACCGCTTCAACCACTTGTTCAATCATGTTTTCTGGTAATATTGAAACGACACAGCCACCGAAGCCGCCACCCGTCATTCTAACGCCGCCTAACTCCCCTAAAGCTGTTTTCATAATGTCTACTAATGCATCCACTTCAGGCGCTGTAATTTCAAAGTCATCGCGCATTGATGCGTGCGACTCTGCCATTAAACGCTGTAGTACAGGCATGTTGTTTTGACGTAATGCTTCAGCGGCATCTACAGTGCGTTTATTTTCAGTAATAATATGTCGTGCGCGTTTAGCGGTTATAGTGGCAAGACCTGGCTTACGCTGTTCAAATTGACTAATACTGACATCACGTAACGCTTTTACCCCAAAAAATGCAGCGGCCTGTTCACATTGCTGACGTCGAGTATTGTACTCGCTGTCAACTAAGCCACGTTTCTGATTAGAGTTAATAATTAAAATTCGCCAATTATCAGGGATCAATACCGACTGGGTTTCAAGTGAACGACAATCAATGAGCAAAGCATGGTCTTTTTCTGCCTGCGCTGAAATCAACTGATCCATAATACCGCAATTACAACCAACAAACTGATTTTCAGCTTGCTGGGCATTTAAAGCAATATCTTGCGCTGTTAACGGTAAATCAAATAACGACTTAAAAGTTAATCCAATAACCACCTCTAATGCAGCAGATGAACTTAAACCCGCCCCTTGTGGCACATTGCCGCTCACCACAATATCTGCACCATTAAAGGTTAAGCCTCTTAAGCGCAAATGCTTCACCACACCGCGAATATAATTAGCCCAGGTTTGTGGTGATTGACTAATATCGTCATCAATTAAAAACTCATCTACGGCATTATCATAATCAACTGATATCACTCGTACTCGATTATCTTCACGGGGACTCGCGGCCACTAGAGTGGCAAAATTAATGGCACTAGGTAAAACAAAACCATCGTTATAGTCAGTATGTTCACCAATCAAGTTCACTCTTCCTGGTGCTTGGAAAACATGGCTAGCTTGATATCCAAACACCTGTGAGAAAGTTTGTTTTACTATATTTATTAATTCATTATTCATGGTTAACCTGCAAATTATAACTAGTTAGATTTATAATGAACCGCAGACACGCTTCTTAATCGTTCTGCAGCCTGTTCTGGTGTAAGATCGCGTTGCGACTCAGCCATCATTTCATATCCCACCATAAACTTACGCACCGTCGCCGAGCGTAATAAAGGCGGACAAAAACTGCCATGCAAGGTCCATTCTGGATGATCTTTTCCATCAAATGGTGCACCATGCCACCCCATTGAATAAGGAAACGAGCAATTAAATAAGTTGTCATAATGAGTGGTAATTTGTTTAACAATATCCGCTAGACTAACTTGCTTCTCTGGGGATAATTCAGTCATTCTTTGTATAGAGAAACGGGGTAATAACAGGGTTTCAAACGGCCATGCCGCCCAATATGGCACCACCACAACCCAGTCATTGTTACTAACCACAACACGCGTTTTTTCTGCTAATTCACGTTCAACATAATCAGCAAGCAGATTGCTGCTATGATCGGAATAATACTGATTAAACGCGTTTTGCTTTTTTTGCGCCAAAGTCGGTAATTGATTTTGTGCCCATACTTGACCATGTGGATGCGGGTTAGAGCATCCCATCACAGCCCCTTTGTTTTCAAACACTTGCACCCATTGATAATGCTTACCCAACTCTTCAGTTTGATGCTTCCATGCTTCAACGACATGAGTTAACTCTTTGATAGATAATTGGGGTAATGTTTTACTGTGATCAGGTGAAAAACAAATCACCCTGCTAACACCTTGCTCGGTTTTCAGTTTAAATAGAGGATCATTTTGCTCAACCTTGACGGTATCTTTTTTTAAGGCTGCAAAGTCATTTTCAAATACGAATGTTTTAGTATATTTAGGATTAACTTCACCATTAATTCGTACATTACCCGCACACAAATAACATTTTGATTCATAGGCTGCTTTATCCTGCTCATCCACTTTTTCAACTTGGCCCTGCCAGGGTCTTTTGGCACGATGTGGAGACACAAGCACCCATTCATCAGTCATAGGGTTGTAGCGTCGATGAGGGTGCTCCGTTGGATCAAATAAGCTATTTTCTTGCTGCATGATGACCTTCTATAAAATTATCAATTAAAATAAAGCATTTAAAATAAGCGATTAATAAAGCAGCAAAAAATAGGTACTTGTCCTTATTCCCTGCCATGAATAATTAACCAATACATTTCCGCATCGGCTAATTCAATTCACTATTCAAATGTGATCATATTGTGATAAGTTATCACAGGTCGCATAAATTGTTAACAATTAACTTAATGCAATTAATACTGCTCACAAAATAGTGAATATCGTAAAAAACACAGCATCACCATAAAAAATAACAAAAGTTAAAATAGGAGAGTTTAGATGGGTAAAGGGACGTTTATCATAATAAGCAGCTTACTTTTAATGGCTTGCAGTTCAAATTCAAGCACCATTTCAGCCAATAAAGCGCATATCAACACACTAGAACAAAAGCCATTTTCTAAAAGTAAAGCATCAAAAATACAGTCTGATATTTATACAATTTACTCAAACGAAGCATTAAGTGTTTTAGATACCAGCCAACCAATTAACGTATTAGCCAATGGGTTTGAATGGGTTGAAGGACCAGTGTGGTCAGTCAGAAATAACGGGTTACTCTTTTCAGATATTCCTAAAAATATTGTATATCTGTATCATCACCAACATGGGTTAACTGAGTATTTAGAGAACAGTGGGTTTTCTAACGGATTAGTTATTAGCCAAAACAAAACCTTAATATTAATGCAGTCTCGCAGTCGCCAAATTGCAAAAATGCGCAGTACATTAAACATGCCGCGTAGTGAATACGAGGTTTTAGCCGATTCTTTTCAAGGTAAACGCCTGAATAGTCCTAATGACGGCGTGTTAGCCAGTAACGGTAGCTTATTATTTACCGATCCACCTTATGGTTTAGTAGGCAAACTAAATGACCCAGCCAAAGAGCTGAGTTTTCAAGGCGTGTACAAGTTAGATAAAAATAAACAGCTAACACTAATCGACGATAGTATCCTCTACCCTAACGGCATAGCCCTTTCAGCCGATCAACGCACATTATATGTTGCGGCATCTGATCCCAGCAAACCGACATGGTATCAGTACCAACTTGATGAAAACTTGCTGGTTATGAATAAAAAGGTGTTTTATGAGTTATCTGCTGTTAGAGATGACTCACACGGTTTACCGGACGGCCTAAAAATACACCAAAGCGGAATTATCTTTGCTACAGGGCCAAAAGGCATATTTTTATTTAACCCGTCAGGAAAATTACTGGCCCGTATAAATTTACCCAGTATTGCTGCCAATGTCGCCTTTAATGAAGACTACTCAATGCTTTATATAACAGCCCATCATCAATTATTAGCAATCAAACTTAATCAATAACCACAGTTTATTAACGCTAAAACTTAGCTGATCGCCAGCAACAGAACTTCATAAAGCCCAGTTCTGTTGCTGGCTTAATCGATTACGCCCTGCGTTTCTTAAACACATACCTGCCCGACCCCAAAACGATTTTAAATACCACACTCAACGCACTTTATTTAGGAACGCTCTCTTTACCGGCTGTTAAAGGTCACATTTGGTGTTAATACCAGTTCAAACCAAAGCTATTATGTCTAATGCAGGCTTACCAGTTGCCTGTCCGGTCAGGGGCATTCCATAAGTTGGCTTTGCAATTAATTCATTGGTAAGTCTGAATCGACGGCCATCCTTCGTGCAATACCAATAAGGTCTGTTGCAGAGTTATTTAAAGCTTTATTCATCGCTGGCGAACTACGAAGACTACCTTTGACTAGAAGTGGAGCACGCACCAGTTTTCTAACTTTTCCATATAGTACATAAAATAAGCCTCACGTTTACAAGCGTTTGTCTCTCAATGCTAGGTGGTATTTTTAGAGCGCATTATCGCATAAGGATTAGGCTAAGCAGATACGTGTGTAGTACACGTTATTGGGGGCTCTGCTAATGTAAAAAGCAGGTACATTGTCTGAGTCAATCCTGTTGGAAAGCCTCTCTAACGCCAAAAACAAAAAAAGCCGTAGATAATCAACGGCTTTTTTCATATTTAATATGGCGGAGGGATAGCTTGCTTGTAATAAAGAGGAACCCTAGTTCAAATGCTACAAATATAAAAAAGCCTTATCATTTCTGATCAAGCTTACTCGTTCAATATGGCAAAGGGATAGTGCTCTTATAAACAGGAACCCTGGGTTCAAATGCTACAAATACAAAAAAGCCTTATCATTTCTGATAAGGCTTTCTCATTTAATATGGCGGAGGGATAGGGATTTGAACCCAAGGCTTCCGTATTAAATTTAAAGTTAGTCGTTTAGTTTCAATTACTTGCAATTAAATAGTGTAAATAGAAGCTGCAATTGCTAACTAAGATTGACTATATTTCTGAATGGCAAAAAAGTCAACTTTCTTAATGATTAAACATGGTAATTCCGTGCATAGAATTCTTTAAATTAGTCAAGCTACTAACTCATTTATGGACATTTCCGAGTTACTAATTAATGTAATCTTGAAAAATTTACGATAAGTTTTCTATTCTAAGAGTGCGTTCAACTGCAAATCAGTGGCCAGATTCACTATGCCACTACACACTCCTTAAAAAAATACATGTTTTATGTAACACATTTTATGTATTAGCTTAAAACCTCATTAATGTAATGACTTAACAGAATGTAGTGGCTTATCAAATCTGGCCATTCAATTGGAGGTGGTAATCTATTTTTGAGGGGGAAACACAACCAGTGTTACCCAAGGAATATCAATCTTAAACACGTTTTGGGGGGAATAACGCGTTACGCCTTAACTTACTTCTGGACATTTTCGTGTTAGGACTTTGGGTAATCATGGCATTTCAGCTTACCCAAAGTATGGATAAGCTCTATACCTGTGGCCAATTTCAATTGGCCACTACAGACAATCAACCGATTTCATCGTGAGGGAGAACTAGATTAATTAGTTTAACTAATGTTAGGCTTTGAGTGCCTCTTGCTTAAGGAGTTAAAAATCAATCAAATAGAGCGATACATAATAGAATTCATCACAATTCATCACGAAGTAGTGAAAAATATGACTAATACGAGAAGAGTTAGTTGTTTACTATTTCAGCATTATGAGTTGTGTTCGCCTTTCCAGCATTTAGTTCATGAACTACTACCGTTAGATCCATGATTAAAATGCTCACTACATGCAAGTTCATGAACTTTATGATCATTTATTAATTTAAATATAAAATTAATTTGTATATAAACAATGCTTTGGAACTTTATTGCTACTATGAAGCAGTCATCAAAGTCATATAAGTTAAATAGCATTTAAACGTTTAGTTATAATAAAAAATTTTTTCAAGCCCTGCCACTTAGATCGAGATTTTACTGCGCAATGAGATTTTTATTTGCCCTTGTACCAATAACTATGCCCTCAGCAAGATAACTACAGATCGAACTGAAAACATATAGTAAGCTGTTAACTCCGCATACATGTATTGATTTACTACACAAAAACTGACACTAAAGTTAATGAAGCATGTTTTCTGGTGTTCTTTATAAACTGAATATCATTACCTATTAATACTAGTTAACATTAAGTGTATGAAATTTATAGATAATAAATAACAGTTTAGTATTTAGATAAAAAGACAATTATTAAACAAGCTAACTCGAACAAGAAAATGCTTAATAATTAGGCGTCGCTACGTGAAATCTGCGACTTTTACTAAGGACTTGGCCTGTATAATTTAAACAGAGGTGCATAAATTGCCAAAACACATAGCCTCACAGACTCTCAGGAGTCATTTCCCTGGTACATAAAAATTATATAGCGCGACAAAGATACTCGTTAGTTTATTTTTTAAGTTATTACAGCATTCGTTTAATCATCTGTAATTCTATTGGGATTTTGATTACCTTAAATAACAGTATCAAAGCTCATCTCTAATCATATATTGTACAAAGTAATTAATTGGTTTTATTTCTATTTGTGTTGGGTCAAAGCAAACTGAAATTGACAATATTAGAAGCTAGCTTTTCGTGGAATGAATCAAACAATAACTGTTAAGTCCCCTAACCCCTTTGTACAAAATAGAGTGAGCGACTTAACTAAAAAAAGCAAAAGATAAAGGCTGATAACCTCATATCTATGGCTAAATGTATAGTGCCACTTCGGACTCATAGGTAATACAATTTATGAGAATTGGAGTAATTAATTTACCTTTTTTGATATGTATACAAACAATATTTCAAATATTGAACTATTATATAATAACGTTAGTGATAGCTTTTTGTTCTAGCTAAATACTTAAGGGATTAAGACACTCGTTATGTACAAAAAATATTATATATTGATAATTTCTGGCATTCTGATTTGCTCAGTAGTTCCTGCAACTGTGTACATGGCAACGATAGGAAAAAAAGCAGAAAAGTCACATACAAAAACTCACTACTATTTTGAGAAAGTTGATAGCCCTATTCAGCCAATTCCACGCAGACTAGAAATTGATAAACAGTGGTTAATCCTCGGTAAAGCGCTATTTCATAGTCCTTTGTTATCTAAAAATAATACAATCTCTTGCTCATCATGCCACTTATTGGACTTTGGAGGTGACGACAGTTTTCCTGTATCAATTGGAGTAAATAATGGGCAAGGTGTACGTAACTCCCCCACCGTACTTAATTCCGTATTTAATTTTAGACAATTTTGGGATGGTAGAGCTGCCTCACTTAGAGAGCAAATCGAAGGTCCAATTCATAACCCGGTTGAAATGGGTTCTACTTGGCCTGAGATAATTAAAAAGCTTAAACAAGATAGTTATTTTAGCGAAACATTTCAAGACTTAAGCTATGAGGGCATAACATCTGAAAATATTATCAAAGCAATTACTACTTTTGAAGAATCTTTAATTACACCGAATGCACCAATTGATAGGTATTTATTAGGGGATAAAACTGCCTTAACAGATCAACAAAAGAGAGGTTTAAATTACTTTATCAATTATGGCTGTAGTACTTGCCATCAAGGAAGAAATATAGGCGGTAATATTTTTCAGAAATTAGGAAGAATAAATACAATACCCAAAAAATTAACATTAGATTTAGGTAAATTTGAAGTCACGGGTCTTGATAAAGATAAGTATGTCTTTAAAGTACCTAGCCTCCGGAATATTACTGTAACTGGGCCATACTTTCATAATGGTGCAGTTGAAAGCTTAACAGAAGCAGTTCGTATTATGGCTAGCTCTCAGTTGGGCAGGCAGTTAACTGATTCAGAGCTTGACGATATAGTGGCACTATTACATGCATTTACCTCTCAAGTAATAGAGGTAAATTATGATGATTAATTTAAAATATATTCCTGAGTTTACATGCTTGTTTTTATTTACAATGTTTTCTACTTTATGGGTTATTTCTATTCAAGAAAACAAAGAAAAAGAAATAAAAGTAAAACCCTTACAACAACTTGAACTGTTAATACCTCAGCATAAAGTACAGCTACTAAATGCAAATTTTAGTGACCAGCAGCACTATGATAAACTAGCTCAAATACAATTTGAAATTGAATCTATACTATTAAAGGTGAGGCTTAATAATAAATTTGATGGCTTACTAAACGAGTATAAAGAAAACTCATTAGATTACATACAGTTAGCCAGTACGATGAAGACTTCTCTAAGATTAATAGCTCAAAAACCTAACGTAGATGATAAAAATATTATACAAATTATAAATGCTATACGTTTACAAATATTTTCGTTATTGACTTTACCAAATAAAAAAGATGAATCCTCACTTAGAAAATTATTAGATATTACAGAGGATGGCCAAGTTGAAAATTATCAATATTTAAAGTTAGTTAAGTTGCACAGTGTATTCATATTAGAAAACCACGAATTAACCGCTCATTATCGGCAAAGGCTTATTGATATGAGGGTAGTTGACTCGATTATAGAAGAGTTAGACCTACTAAATAAAGATATTGAAAATATACAATTCAATCAGATTGTTACCTTTTTTTGTTCTTTATTTCCTTTACTGTTCCTCTTTATAATAATTATTAAACGTCATCAATACGCTTTAGAAGAAACATCTGAATTACATCGCAAAGCTGTAGAAGTCAAAACACAATTTTTAGCTAATATGTCACATGAAATTAGAACGCCAATGACTGGCGTTATCGGTTTAGTTGAATTGACATTACAAACTGAGTTAAATCAAGAACAACGTAATTACCTTGAGAAAGTTAAGTTCTCAGCAGATTCATTGTTAGTAATAATTAATGACATTTTAGACTTTTCTAAAATTGAATCTGGTAAGTTAACAATTGAAAATATACCTTGGGAGCATAATAAATTAATCGATAATCTTATCATGATGCTTGGCATGGTAGCGGAAGACAAAGGTATCGAGTTGATTTTTGATATATCGCCGGATATACCATTAGAAATAATGGGTGACCCAGTCAGAGTGAATCAGATTTTATTAAACTTGCTATCAAATGCAATAAAATTTACTGAGGAAGGTCATGTTATTTTCAAGGCTTCATTGGGGAATGATAATGAGCAGTCACAAACAATTATTTATGAAATAAAAGATACTGGAATAGGTTTATCAGATGAACAACAGTCAAAACTATTCGAACGATTCTCACAAGCAGATCAATCGACTACGAGAAAATATGGCGGTTCAGGATTAGGTCTTGCAATTAGTAAATTACTTGTCGATTTAATGGATGGTGAAATAAATGTCTTGAGTAAACTAGCACATGGCTCAACATTTCGCGTAACCTTACCGTTAGGATTAGTCGATGAAAATAAAGGAAATTTAAACCTAATACAGCGGAATAGTAAACATTTATTATTGCTTGAAAATAATAAAGTTACACAAAATGTGATACAAAAAATGGCAGAAGCTATTGGCTCAACTGTTAAAGTTTCAAGTAGCGTAAAAGAAGCAATTAATCTTTGCCAGCAAAATAGATTCGATATAGCTTTGGTTGATTGGAGTTTAGATGGCGAAACTGGATTAGATTTTATTAATGAAATAAAGACTAAAAATTGTTGTCCGGAAACATTAGTTATATGCAGTGCCTATAGTCAAGCATACATCGAAAAACATGCACCAGTAGAGAGCACAATTTTATATTTAGCTAAACCGTTAACCTTTTTGTCATTAAGTAAAACAATTAATCTTAATAGTAACATTGATACCCCTCTATCGTTTTTAAAGGAAAATTCAGAAGCTTACAAAAGTGAAAGTAATCAGCTTGTTAAAGGTAAAAATAGTATTTTACTAGTTGAAGATAATAAAATAAATCAGTTGATAGCCAAAAAACTATTAACGAAGTTGGGCTTTCATGTTGATTTAGCAGAAAACGGTCGCTCGGCAATCGAATTGATAATGAAGAAAAATTATCGTGTTGTATTAATGGACATTCAAATGCCAATAATGGATGGTAAAGAAGCTACTATAGAACTACGTAAAAGCTATAGTGCAGATGATTTAAATATTATTGCCTTAACAGCAAATATCACAGAAGGTGACATTGAATATTATAAGAAAATAGGCATGAATGGTCATTTAGGGAAACCTTATGAAATTGAAAAAATACGAGAGGTATTATCCGATTTTTATTGTTTGATGTAATGAACGACTGATATTGGTTACATGCTTAGGCAGATTTTATCATTAAGTATTCGTCCTATGTAACTTCATTGGAGATTCTTAACCACTATACAGATTCAATTGGAACGTTTGCTGAAACAGCTATAAATTTCAATAAACTTAAAAATATTTACATTTACGGCGCATTAAACCGTGGACCTATTACGCTTAACCGTAACTTCGGTTTTGCTTGGGGTGTTAATGGATTTTTATTATTTAATGCACTGGGTAAACTCGGCACTGAAACGGTCGTCGCTATGCGTAAACGTGTCGCAGATGAAATTACTACAACATTTGCAAGTCACTACACACATGAAGTGACATTAGCTGAGGTTTTGAATTTAAAATCGATAGCTGGTTATGCTAAGCAAGCGACTGGTGAAAAGTACTTAATTACACCTCAAAGACAGTAATATTTAAGTAGATTATTTTGTAGATAAGTAAAAGCAGATACTGATTAGGGTATCTGCTTTTTTACCGTCTTATGGCAGTTAAACAGTAACTTAAGCATAATTATTTAACTAAATTTCATACTTTATGAAGATATAGAATGAGCTAACGATGCCTTTTTAGCTGCTTTATTTTTTAAGTAAAATGCTCTCAAATGATCGTAACTTAAGTTGAAAACAAATGCATAAATGGTAATAAAAATGGTAACCCCTAAATCAAGAATAAAAGCATCCCATAAGCTGATCTTGAGGATATAAGCCATCACTGGAATCGTGAAGAATAATAACCCAGCTTCAAACAAACCAACATGAATAATACGTGTTGAAAAGGTTCTTTTTTCTTTTTCACCCTTAACTATTCGGTCAAATGCCATATTAAAAATATAGTTCCAAACCATGGCAATTGAAGCGATTGTTATCATAGTTCCTGATAATGAACTAACCTCATGATCTGTAAATAAAGCCAATCCTGCAATTGACATTGATACCGCTAAAACTTCAAACAAAACCGAGTGAAAAACCCTTTCTAATGTACCCATAACTATCGCTCCAACAAGCATTACTGAATAAAACAAGTCGCTATTATGACTTTTAAAACCGCTAAACAAAGTTAACAGCCATCAGCTTTCGTGATACCTTGTGGTAATTAATTGATTCGTGGTCAGATTATGTATAGTTTTGAGCAATTAAAAGTCTTTGTAACTGTGTGTGAAACGGGTTCCTTTTCCGCGGCCGCGCGAAAATTAAAAAGAGCACAATCTGGCGTAAGTCAGGCTATTGCTAACCTGGAAATATCGGTTAACCAAGAGTTGTTTAACCGTGAAAAAAACATCCCTGTATTAACGGCAAACGGTGCAACTTTACTACCTGTAGCCCAATCAATATTGCATCAACAGCAGTATTTTGATCAAAAAGTGGAGTCCTTGACGAACAAGGATGAACACGAGTTAGTGATAGCGATAGATGAAAGTCTTGTTGACCGTAAACTGTTATCCGTTTTAGCCTCATTGGCCGACAAATTCCCTATTACAAATGTCGAAATTATCACTGCCTCTTCATTTGATATAGAAGAATGGATTCGAATAGGGAAAGTGCAAGTAGGTATCATATATGCTGATGGTGAACTAAAAGTTGATATGGATTTTTTCCTGTTGGGTCAAGCGAGGTTTTTTACCATTTCATCAAAAGATCACCACTTGGCTAATCTTGATATTGTTCAAGGAGCCGATTTAAAGCGCTATCGTCAATGTGTGCATCGTAGTTTTAAACAAAATGAACTGTGGTTTAGTTATGGTATTAGCTCAATGCTTTGGTATGCCAATACACACCAAACATTAATTGAACTAGTGCAGCAAGGCGTTGGTTGGGCAAATGTGCCAGCATTATTAGTTAAACAAATTCAATCGGATGATATTGTTTGTTTACCAGTAGCACATGAATACAAAGGCTGGATAACGCCTGTTGGTTGCTTAGTTTCTCGGCAACATCAATCAGGGCCAGTACTAAGCAGTTTAATTGCTTTATTGCAGCAACTTAGTTTTGAGGATGCTCATTGGGAAATGGCTGATTAGCCTTGTAAAACATATAACCCGCAAAACCTACTTTGCGGGTTATATGAATAAGGTCTCAAAGTTTAGAAAACAAAATCTTTGCTATCTAATGCCATCATCGAATCTACACCGTTCTGAATACAGGCGGCATGACCTTTAGCTCTTGGCAACATACGTTGGATAAAGAACTGTGCGGTTTTTATTTTCGCTTGGTAAAATGCTTTTTCAGATGTATCAGTCTTTAACTTTTCTTGAGCCACTTTTGCCATTCTTGCCCAGAAAAAGGCTAATGTAACGTAGCCAGCAAACATCAAGTAATCTACTGAAGCCCCGCCTATTTCATCAGGGTTCTTTGTTGCTTTAGCACCAATAGTAACAGTAAGTTCATGCCACTCTTTAGCGTATGCCATGATGGGTTGGATAAACTCAGCCATAGCTTGATCGTCCATATTTTGTTGGCAAAATAGCGTCACATCTTTTGAAAATGGTTTTAATATTTCACCTTGGGTACCTATTATTTTTCGCGCTAATAAATCCAGTGCTTGAATACCGGTTGTACCTTCATATAAACAGCTAATTTTAGTGTCTCGCATGAGTTGCTCCATGCCCCACTCTTTTATAAATCCATGACCACCAAATATTTGTACTCCATGACTGGTCGCTTCAAAACCAAGTTCAGACAAAAATGCTTTTGCAATTGGGGTTAATAAAGCCAATTTAGTTTCAGTTTCAGCTTTTACTGCTTCATTTTTTTCTGCATGGACAATATCAACTAGTTGGGCTAAATAAGATAATAAAGCGCGACCACCTTCAGCAATTGATTTTTGAGTTAATAGCATTCTTCGTACATCTGGATGCACAATAATAGGATCAGCTGGTCCTTGTGGATTTTTCACTCCGCTAATTGATCGCATTTGTAGGCGGTCTTTGGCATAGGCTAAAGCGCCTTGAAATGAAGCTTCTGCAGCAGCAACCCCTTCACTGGCAACACCTATTCTGGCTGCATTCATGAAGGTAAACATGCACTTAAGGCCACGGTTTGGCTCACCAATTAAGTGGCCAGTAGCAGCATCGAAATTAATCACGCAGGTGGCATTACCATTAATGCCCATTTTATGTTCGATAGAACCGCAGCTCACGCCATTACGATCTGAAATACTGCCATCTTCGTTTACATTAAACTTAGGCACGATAAATAACGAAATGCCCTTATTACCTTCTGGTGCGCCAGGTATACGCGCAATAACAATATGAACAATATTATCTGATAAATCATGTTCACCTGCAGAGATAAAGATTTTTGTCCCTGACAACGAATAGGTGCCATCTTCGTTAAGCTCAGCTTTGGTGCGCAACATGCCTAAATCAGTGCCAC
Source organism: Shewanella sp. 3_MG-2023 (assembly GCF_030548765.1). NCBI lineage: Bacteria > Pseudomonadati > Pseudomonadota > Gammaproteobacteria > Alteromonadales > Shewanellaceae > Shewanella > Shewanella sp. 3_MG-2023. Next base: position 61,726 of record NZ_JAUOSH010000014.1, read on the forward strand.
AATGTGGTTCAGTTAAGCACATGGTGCCAGCCCATGTTCCTTCAACAAGTTTTGGCATAAATTGTTGCTTTTGGGTTTCACTGCCATGGGCTTCAATCGTTGCCAAAGCGCCATGACTTAAGCCTGGATACATGGCAAAACTATGATTCGCACTAGAAAACATCTCGGCAATGTTCATATTTAATGAGTGCGGTAAGCCTTGCCCACCAAATTCAGGTGATTGCGATAACGTTGGCCATCCACCTTCGACATACTGTTTATAGGCATCTTTAAAGCCATCAGGAGTTGTGACGTTTCCGTCAGTCCAAGTACAACCTTGTTGGTCGCCAATTTGGTTTAATGGTGCCACGACTTGTTCAGTTAATTTAGCCGCCTCAGCAATGATGGCATCAATCATATCTATACTTGCATCTTCATAACCAAGACCTTGGTAATGGCTTTCACAGCTAAGTAACTCTTGCATCACAAATTTAAAATCGCGTATGGGCGCTTTGTAGTCAGGCATTGTCATTCTCCAAATAATTATTTTATTTAAGGTGGTAACTGACTATTTGGATGATAATTCACACAAATAACATTTCCGAATATTCGATGCTAAGTTAACTAAAGCTATTATCCAAATGCATAATACTTATGACGATCTATTAGTAAAAATAATATGGTATTGATTTATGCTATTTAGTTAATCGGGTCAGTGGGTATTTGTTGCTCGATGTAATTCCCATACCTTATACATAGACTGAGCCCTGCCTGTATTCCTTACATGAATAGTAATCTATTAAAACAATTGATTGGTTAAATACAGAAACTCCACATAGCATGATTTAGCGTTTAAACGTTCATAAAAGTGGTAGTTAGTTATATTCAGAAGCTTAGGTTAGCTTCTAATTTATTCCCTTGCAGTTATTGAATAACGCAAATAAAAACTAGATGTTTACAGGTTATTAATAGAGCACTTAAGTGCCACAAATAACTTAAGTAAATCAGTTTGTTGACAAGGTTACTTAATAACTATTAGTCATTATTGGGGATAAATATGAATGTAAAAAAATTACAAATCTTTAAGCACTCTTTAACAGCATTAGCAGTTTGTGGGGTACTTAATTCATCGGCTATTGCTGAAGAAGTAAACACCAACTCAGAAGAAAAAGATGATATCGAAGTCATCTATGTCACAGCCTCCAAACGTGTTAAAAGCCTGCAAGAGTCACCAGTGGCGGTAACCGTAGTGGACGGCGCTGCAATTAAACAGTCAAATACGCTTGATATGAACGATCTACAAACATTGGTGCCCACTTTACGGGTTACGCCATTACAGCGCTCTACCAATACTAACTTCTCAATTCGTGGATTTGGTAATGGCACCAATAATACCGGGATTGAGCCATCGGTTGGTGTGTTCATTGATGGTGTCTACCGCTCCCGCGCAGCGGCGCAAATAGGTGACTTACCGCGAGTTCAACAAATAGAAGTGCTCAGTGGCCCCCAAAGTACCTTATTTGGTAAAAATGCATCTGCTGGTGTGATCAGCGTAACTACCATGGAACCTTCATATGATTTAGAAGGCATGGTTGAATTAGGTTATGGCAATTACAATCAGCAAATAGTTAAAGGCTATATAACTAATGGGCTCTCTGATACGTTTGCCGTGAGTTTATCGGGCGGTTATAACGCTCGCGATGGTTATGCTGAAAGTATTGTTGGTCTGTCAGATGTTAATGACCGCGACCGTTGGAACATTCGAGGGCAAGCTTTATATGAACCCACTGAAGATGTTAAATTTCGCTTAATAGCCGACTATAGCGAAATTCAAGAGGCCTGCTGCGCTGTTGAAGATTCAATTAATGGTCCTACTACTGCTGCCGTTCGCGCATTAGGTGGCATTGTTATCGACGAAAATGATTCATTTTCTTATCAATCTGCACTTAATTCAAACCCTGACAATAATGTCGAAGATGGCGGTGCCTCACTACAAATTGACGTTGATTTTGATGGTTTTGCATTAACGTCAATCAGTGCTTATCGCAGTAATGATTCAGGATTTAAGAATGATGTTGATTACACGTCTTTAGATATTCTCACTGAAGGTGGTCACACAGAAATAGAAACCGTAACTCAAGAGTTGCGCTTAACTTCAACAGGCGAGCGAGACTTTGAATGGATGGTCGGTGCCTATCTGTTCCATGAAGAAGTGATTACTGGCGATACTTTATATTACGGTAATGATATTCGAAACTACTTTGATGTATTAACCGCTGCAGGCGGTGCCTCAGGGTTATTAGCAGGTGTTGAAGGAGTATATGGTCTTGAACCAAGAACATTTTTTTCAAACACCTCAGCCGTTAACTCAGAGTTTGAACAAAAAAATGATGCCTATTCTCTGTTCGCAAGCTTTGATTACCATATCACTGAACAGCTAACGGCTATTTTTGGTGTCAGTTATATTAATGACCAAAAAGACATCACCATAGAACAAACTAATACTGATGTATTTTCTGCAATTGATTTAGATAATGATCTTACCTTGTTTGGTGTGCCCATTGGTTCGATCCCCCAACTAGCTCCTGCAGTTCCAGTATTGAAAGGCTTACAATTTTTACCGCCAATGATGGAATTACCTAACGTGGTAGAAAACCATAAAACAGATGACAGCAAAACCACCTGGTCATTTCGCCTAGCCTACGAAATCAACAATAACGTCAATATATTTGCCACAGCTGCAACAGGCTTTAAAGCGACGTCATGGAATTTGTCCCGTTATAGTAGCCCTTTTGCATCAGATCAAGAGGCATTAGAAACTGCCGGTATTTCACAACCTAACCAAGCTTATGGCGGACGTTATGCCTCTCCTGAAGAAGCTACCGTTTACGAGCTTGGTATTAAAACACGTTTTGAAAATGGCGCTTTTAATGCCACATTTTTTGATCAAACTATTGAAGGATTTCAATCATCTATCTTTATCGGTACTGGATTTGTGCTAGCTAATGCAGGTAAGCAAAGTACTCAAGGGATTGAATTTGACTCCAAATATAATTTAAACAGTGATTGGTCAATCACCTTTGCTGGGACTTACCTTGACCCTGTTTATGATTCCTTTGTTGGCGCATCAGGTCTAGACGGGCCTGTGGATTTATCCGGTGAAAAACCAGCTGGTATCTCTGATTTAAGCCTGACAGCAGGACTTGCTTATAATTATGAAATCGGTGAGGACATATATGGCTACGCTAGAGTTGATTACTTATATGAAAGTGACACTAAATTAGCTGAAAACGTGCCTGATTCATTAACTCGCGAAGTTAATACCGTTAATGCCAGCACCGGATTAGCCTTTGGCAATGGTATCAATCTACAGCTTTGGGTACGTAATTTAACCAACGACGAATACTTATTGTCAGCATTCCCGCCTCCGATTCAAGCAGGTAGTTTTAATGGCTACCCAAATCAACCTCGTACTTTCGGTGCTAACATTTCCTATGAGTTTTAGTTAAGAGAAAGCCAATAGTGACAATGACTTACATTGTCGCTGTTGGCTTTAACCTTTAACGCAATTAATAACACTCTACATTTTTATACTAAGTAAAGAGTAAGCAAATGCCTATTGAAACGATTTTAAAACAACGCTATTCAGCACGTGCGTTTTTGAATAAGCCTGTACCACAAGAAACCTTAAAACACATTTTTGAAACGGTGCAATTATCCCCTTCCAATTGTAATGTTCAACCTTGGCAAGCCTGTGTGGTGTCGGGAAAAACAAAACACAAATTACAACATCAATTCATGGAATTATTAATGAGCGGCGCCAAGCCAAACCCAGACTTTAACTGGACGGCACAATACAGTGGCGTACACCGCGAGCGTCAGTTTGGATCAGCAAATGCGCTTTACACCGAATTAGGCATAGCCAGAGAAGATAAGAAAGCGCGTCAAATGGCAATGCTGCGTAACTGGCAATTCTTTGATGCTCCCCATGCGGTATTTTTTACCATGGATAAATATTTAGACATTATGGGTGCAGTAGATTTAGGTATTTACGCGCAAACACTTTCATTAGTTCTTGCTCAGCATGGCATATCAAATTGTATGCAAGGTGCCTTAGGTCAATTTCCTGATCCTGTGCGAGAAGCATTAAACCTACCTGAGGAACGCGGCATCTTATTTGGCATGTCTTTTGGCTTTGCTGATGACACTAATCCTGTAAATAAAACCAGAACAGACAGAGAGTTAATCGATAATGCAGTCAGTTTTTTCGAATAAATGCCTTTTTATATATGACATTAAAAGAGTATCACCATGCAGTTGGAGCATAAGTTTGCGTTAATAGATCAGACCAACATTCACTATGTTGAATCGAATCTTGTATCAGGCACAGAAGCAAAGCCAACGATCATTTTCCTTCATGGTTTTCCTGAATATTGGGGCGTTTGGCGTAAGCAATTAAGTTATTTCGCTGAAAATTATCGGGTTATAGCGCCTGATTTACCTGGGTACAACTTAAGTGATAAACCTACTGAAGTTGATTTTTACTCTGTCCCCAATTTAATCGCTTTCTTTTCAAAGTTTATTAAACACATTAGCCCAAATAGCGCAGTGATTTTAGTTGCCCATGATTGGGGCGGCGCCATCGCTTGGCCCCTTGCAGCCTTTCATCCACAACTAATATGTAAACTGATTATTTTGAATGCCGCGCATCCAAGTACCTTCACCCGAGAAATGGTTAACAACCCACTACAACGCCAAAAGAGTACCTATATTCATGACTTAATTAGTCAAAATGCAGAGCATTTATTACAGCAAAATAACTATCAATACCTAGCTGAGAACATCATGGTAAGTGCTTATAAAAGTACATTTAGTAATAAAACCAAATCTGAGTACCGTCAGGTTTGGAGTCAACAAGGCGGCATTAATGGCATGCTGCAATATTACCGTGCAATGCCGCAATTAGCGGCAAAAGAAAACACTAATCATTCAGCGCTAAAACAACAAAATAACTGCTCGTCAAAAAGTGAAGACTCGGGTCAATTGAGTCCAATTAAAGACATCGCGACAATAAAAATACCCAATATACGTATTAACCTTCCAACGCTTATTTTATGGGGTGAACGAGACCAAGCCTTTGTTAATGAGAATCTTACCGATATTAACCAATACGTTCCAGATTGCACCATAGTGCGTTTCAAAAATTGCAGTCACTGGTTACAACACGAAAGACCTGCAGAGATAAACCACGTCATGAATCATTTTATTAATACATAATCACAAAAATAAAGGCTTGTTATGACCCAATCACAAACGTTAACCCACAGTGCATTTGTTTTTGAAGTTTCAAAATCAAATTTAATCCAAACCCGAGTAGTACCACTTAATATTGAACAGCCTTTAGCTGAAAATGAATTACTGCTGAAAGTAGATAAATTTGCTCTTACAGCAAACAACATTAGTTACGGCGTCACCGGAGATGCTTTAGGTTATTGGCGATTTTTCCCAACGGCAAATAGCACTGAGCAAGCCCAATGGGGGCGACTCCCAGTAATGGGCTATGCAGATGTTATTGCTTCAAATTGCCAACATATTAAAGTGGGAGAAAGGCTTTGGGGATTTATGCCAATGGCGACTCATTTAACCGTTATTGCTGGCAATATCGCTACAACGGGATTTTCTGATATAAATCCATGCCGAGTAGGTCTTTCACCTGTTTACAGTCGCTTTGATCGGGTTAATACTAATCCTTATTATCAGATAAATAACGAAGAATTTGATATTTTACTTCGAGGTTTATTTACCACTTCATGGTTAGTTGATGACTTTATGTTTGATAATAATTACTTTGACGCAGCTCAATACCTCATCACCAGTGCATCAAGTAAAACCAGCATTGCCCTGGCCTTCTCAATTAAAGACAGAGGCGAACGCCCTGCTATTGGTATCACCTCTGAATCTAATCGTAAATTTGTTGAGTCATTAGCTTGTTATGATCAAGTTGTCAGCTACCAACAAATAGCGTCACTCGACAGCGGTGTCACATCAATTTTAGTTGATATGGCTGGCGGTCAATCAACACTTTCAGCAATACATTACCACTTTGCAGACTCACTGCGTTATTCGTGTCGAATAGGGGCAACTCATCACCAAGATATTGATATCTCGGATGGTTTTAACGTTGCTAGCTTGCCGGGCGCAAAACCAGAGTTCTTTTTTGCACCAAACCAGCTTAAAAAACGTGCTGCAGAATATGGTGCCACCGAAATGATGAACCAGATGAATTTAGCATTACTGCGTTACATTGAGTTTTGCCGTGTGAACATAACCATCAACACAACTCATAACGTTACTGAATTAGATGCCATTTACCAACAAGTATTAGCAGGTAAAGCCGATGCATCTGTGGGCCAAATTGTTTCTTGGTAATTAATAATATCAATTCATTTAAATTGGCCAGCAGCAAGGTCTGTTAAACCTGAGGTTCGTATGGAAAGTATTGAATTAGTCAAATTTGTAAACACAAAAGTGATTCCAATTTGTATATTTTTAATCATGATGGGAATGGGGCTTTCTCTTATTCCTAAAGATTTTAAGCGAGTGGTAAAGTACCCTAAAGCTGTATCTATCGGTTTGGTTAATCAACTCATACTTTTGCCGCTTATAGGGTTTGTATTGGCAAGTGTCATGCCTTTAGAACCAGAATATGCCGTAGGCGTCATGCTGTTAGTACTATGTCCAGGTGGTACGACTTCGAATATGTTTACCCATTTAGCCAAAGGAGATGTCGCGCTGTCAGTTTCGATGACAGCAATAGCCAGCATCATAACGGTATTTACCATTCCAGTGATACTTAACTTATCGCTTGAGCACTTTATGGGTAAAGGTACTGAGTTCTCATTACCGATTATTACCACCATGATAAGTTTAATGAAGCTGACAATATTGCCTATTGGCATCGGGATGTTAATAAAGCGATTTGCCCCCAAATTAGCTGACAGTACACAAGTTCATGTGTCTAAATTTGGTATTTTATTTTTAACCTTATTAATTATCTTTTTGACATACATTCAAAAAGACATTGTGGTTTCAGCCCTTATCGCTGCAGGGCCAGTTTCAATATTGCTCAATATTTCAACCATGGCGCTGGGCTACTATTCAAGTAAGTGGCTTGGTTTAAACCTTGCTCAGCGCACTTCAATTACCATCGAAGTAGGTTTACAAAATAGTACTTTATCCATGTTCATGGCGCTGACCTTATTGGCCAATTATAAAATGTCATTTACACCTGCTATTTATACGTTAACCATGCTATTTACTGCAGGTGTACTCGTCAGAATATTTAATTCAAAGTTTAATCGCGCCGATAAACCGAAAGTGCAGTTAGATATCGCGAAATGAAGCCCTTTAAAAAATTAACAACACGGAAGATACTCATATGATTACAGTTCACCATTTAGTTAAATCAAGATCTAAACGCGTTTTATGGTTACTTGAAGAGATGAAGTTACCCTATGAGTTAGTCATACATCAGCGTGATCCAAACACTAACCTCGCACCGAAGGCGTTATATGCCATACACCCTCTGGGTAAATCCCCCATCATGGTTGATGATGACATAACCATATGTGAGTCTGGTGCCATTATGGAATATATCTTAAACCAAGATTATTCAACGCATTTAAGACCAGACACAAATAGCAGCCAATATTATCAATACCTTGAATGGTTACATTTTGCCGAAGGCTCACTGGCTTTACCCGTTATCACGACTTTATTACTGCAAATGGAACCCCGTGCCGGTAGTTACCCACTAGATGGTTATATTGCCAAAGAATTAGCAATCGACTTTGCTTATATTGACCAATATTTAGCAAGCCACAGTTACTTTGCTGGCAATGACTTTAGCGCCGCCGATATCATGATGACCATAATGTTAGAGATAGCCATGAGTTTAAAATTACTCAAGGGACAAGACAATATCAAAGCTTACCTCAGCAAAGTTCAACAAAGAGCGGCCTATCAATTAGTGTTAAAACACGGATAGGACTTTTTATTAGAGTAAATACTGTATAAAGTAATTAACAGCAACAATATTGCAACCAACGATTGACAATAAAAACAGACAACTAAAACTAAAAAGGTAGCAAATGGAACTTATCAAGGTCGAAATCGACAACAATATACATGTAATTACGCTAAACAATGGCAAAGTTAATGCTATCTCGCCAGAGATAATTACAGAAATTAATGTCGCTTTAGATGCTGCTGAGCAGCAACAAGCCGTAGTTATTTTAACAGGCCAAGCCGGAATATTTTCAGGTGGCTTTGATCTTAAAACCATGAAGTCTAGTTCAGAGGCTGCAATAGCACTGGTAACCGCAGGCTCTAAGTTAGCCCGCAGAATGCTGGCGTTCCCGACCCCTATTATTGGGGCATGTACCGGTCATGCTATTGCCAAAGGGGCATTTTTATTACTCAGTTGTGACTACCGTATTGGCTGTGCGGGTGATTTTAAAATTGGTTTAAATGAAGTCGCTATAGGCATGACAATGCACAATGCCGGTATTGAGCTTGCGCGAAATCGTGTCCCACGTAATTATCTTACTCGTTCAGTTATAGTCGCTGAACTGTTTGCCCCACAAACAGCGGTTTCAGCAGGTTTTCTTGATCAAGTTGTTGAACCTGAGCACCTGATGGCAACTGCCTATGCAGTGGCTAAGCATATGCTATCTCTTGATATGAAATCACATCATGGCACCAAACTAAAAGAACGTCACGCAATCCTTGCCGCGTTAGATGCTGCGATAGAAATAGATGCTAAAAGCACGTTAGTTTTATAAGGTTAATACGATGAATAACAATGAAAAGTTTAACAGTTTGACTGTAGAAGTTAACGCTAAAATTGCCCATATCAAGCTTAATCGCCCTGATGAATTTAATTCAATGAATATTGATTTTTGGGATGAATTCCCAAAAGTGATTCAACAGATAAATGATCAAGCTGCTGCTCGTGTCATTGTTATTTCATCAACAGGTAAACATTTCTGTGCAGGAATGGATCTAGCCGTTTTTACCCAAAGTAATAATGATAAGAATATTGAATTAGGCCGTAAACATGAGCAATTACGTCGCTTAGTATTAAGGCTACAAGAGTGCTTCAACGTATTAGAAAGTGCCAGAATGCCAGTATTAATGGCCGTTCAAGGTGGTTGTATTGGTGGCGCGGTTGATATGGTCAGCGCTGCTGATTGTCGTTATTGTACCAGTGATGCTTTTTTCAGTATTGAAGAAACTAAATTAGGCATGACCGCTGACTTAGGCACATTACAGCGTTTACCTAAATTAATCTCAATGGGTTTAGTTAAAGAATTAGCCTATACCGGTCGCAGAATGCCAGCCAATGAAGCCAAAGATGCAGGTCTGGTTAATCAGGTATTTGAAGATCAACAAAGCATGTTAACAGGCGTAATGGCAATAGCAGCTGAAATTGCTGCTCGCTCACCATTGGCGGTAGCAGGCTGTAAAGAGATGATAAATTATGGCCGCGATCATTCTGTAGCAGACAGCTTAAATTATATGGCAGCTTGGCAAAGTGGTATGTTCCAACCGCAAAATGACATGATGGAAACTTTTACTGCCAAAGCGCAAAAACGAGCACCAGAGTTTCAAGAGCTAACACCAATTGATAATTCAAAAATATTCTAACTCGCTGTAGGGCTATTGCTCGATTGAATTAACCAAACAGTGTTTAAATCGACAATAGCCTTTTTATAAAAGCTTTTATAACAAGATTTTATAAAAAGATTTTAAACCAAAAGTAATCAAACATGGTATGAAGTAACTATGACCAAGCCACTGATTAACCTCGTTCACGCCAATGGATTTCCTGCAGGAAGTTATAAAACATTTCTCGGTGAATTTAATGAAAAGTTCAGTACCATTGCTCATGATCAATATGGGCATAATCATAAATACCCTATACACACTAATTGGCAGCACTTGGTTACTGAGTTGCTTGATTATTTAAAACAGCAAGATGAAAAAGTGATATGTATTGGTCATTCATTTGGTGGCATTCTGTCATTTCTTGCAGCATGCCAACATCCAGAGTTGTTTCGTGGTGTAATCATGTTAGATCCGCCTGTGGTGACAGGTCCTTTCAGTCATGTGCTTAAAGTTGTTAAAAAGACTCGTCTTATTGATAAATGGTCTCCTGCAGGCCGGGCACAAAACCGTCAACGTCATTGGCCGCTAAACACTAACTTAGTTGGTTACTTCGCACAGAAAAATTTATTTAAAAACTTTGATCCAAGGTGTTTAAAAGATTACGTTGACCATGGTGTAACCCAGCGCAATAAACGCTTAGAATTAAGCTTTACCCCCGAAGTTGAAGCCGATATTTTCAGACATTTACCTTGTAACTTAGCCAGATATAAAAACCAACTTAAGGTCCCAGCTGCACTTATTTATGGCGAAAAAACTGACGTATTCCCGGTTAAGAATTTCACTCGCTTTGCAAACTTAAACAACATTGAAGTTTCCATGATGCCCAATGGTGGTCATATGTTCCCCCTAGAGCAACCACAAAATACTGCCAATATGATTAAGGCCATAGTCAAAGACTGGTAACAACGCTAATGGTATTAATAATGTTATTACTTAATAGCAGCTAAATTAGTCAGCTATATTTATAAAGTAAAACTAACAATAGTCTTAGCTTCTGGCGGCCTATTTTTATTTACTACAAGGTGCGAAACTTTTTGCATATTTATCTTTAAAGTTAACTCCATAGTAATTTACTTAGTGACTGCAATGGTCATTCAGCCGTTTGAACGCCCTATTCGCTGTTAAGGTTTACAAGCATTGCCATACCTAGCCAAGAGAACCACACTATTTGGCTTAAGCCAAATATTTCAGTGAGGATTTCAGCAGGATAAATTGTAAGAACACCGACAGTTCCAATTAATAGTCCGAAATAGTGTAACCATTTCGGTAATTCAATCGCTTTTAACCCTGCAACACTCAATAATAGAACCCATAAGCCGCCGACAATTTCGTTGCCGCCTCCAAAAGCCTCAACGATTGTGTTTATAACCATTAAAAGGGTCATTGCTTGCTGTGGATTTTGGGCTGACAAATCGATAACAGCTGCTAATCCAACATTTGCAATCATGCCACTTGCGATGACAAGGCCAACCCAAATAATACCGAAGACTGTAGCCGTTTGTGACAAAAGAGGCGCTTTGGTTTTCATCCGTTGATGGATCGCTATAACTAATATGGCTAAAAAAAGCCCAAAAGCGACATACATAACAAAATTAACGATTGATAAAATTGATTGATGATGAATTAGATAACTGAGTTTTTGTGTATCACCTGCACTGACTGGGTAATCCCAACACGCACCAAAAAATATAAAAGCTGATATGTAAATAACAGCTTCAAAAAGTGCAGCAACGCCAGCTATTTTTTGTATGTTATTCACACCTAATCCTTATTCATAAAACCTTGTTGTTACAGCGGTTAGCTTCCGCTAGTGTTGTTGATTAACTGTACGGTCTGATATTCAAACGCTAGGCTAGTTTGTCTACCTTTAACGGTTAATGTATCACCTTTTTTTAACCTAAACCAAAGTGATTTAGGTACCCCGCATATACGGTCATTGCCGAATAATTGGTAACTTTTAATGTAAACAGCGCCAGTACAATATTGACTGCTATAGGCTGTACTCACATATTTAACAATGAACTCATGGTTAACATGCTCATATTTACCTAGCGTAGTCAGTAAAACATGACCATATCTTGCTGTGGCGAGTGGACCACAAAGGTAAATTGCAATAAACAGTAGACTATAAATACCTGTTTTTTTTAAACCTTGATGGTGAATTTTATTTTGTTTGTTGGGGCGGATATCTAGCCGATATAGGCTTAATATGATAACCGCTAAGGCTAAATACCAAAGATGGTTAGCGGCTAAGGTATGTTCATTAATGATAATGTCATTTAGAAAAACACTGACAACAATGGCGATTAAAAACAGCTCAATGGCTTTTTGGGTGATATTAATCTCTTTTATAATCATAATTTTAAATACGGTTTTTGTGATACCTCACAAAAGCCACTTATTTCTTCCTTGAATTATTTTAGCTCAATATGAAGCTGTAGTTTGTCGATTTTATATCGCGAGTTAACTCAGTTCCTTAATCGCCCTACCAATACCATCTACCGTTAGCGGGTACATTTTGTTTTCCATTAACTGCTGAATTATCGATATCGACTGATGATAAGACCAATGCTGCTGGGGTTGTGGATTTAACCAGGTCACTTTATTGAAGTGGCCTAATAGCCGATTCATATAATCACTGCCAGGTTTCTCGTTCCAGTGTTCAACACTGCCACCGCGGGCGACAATTTCATAAGGCCCCATTGTCGCATCGCCGACAAATATGACTTTATAATCTGATCCGTATGTTCTGATGACTTCTTCAAGGTCAATTGTTTGTTGATAGCGTCTGCTGTTGTCTTGCCATACTTTGTCATATAAACAATTATGAAAATAGAAAAATTTTAATTGTTTGAATTCAGTATGGGCGGCTGAAAAAAGCTCTTCACAGGTTTGAATGTAATCATCCATTGAGCCGCCAACATCAAAAAACATTAGCACTTTTACCGCATTGTGACGCTCAGGCTCCATGTGTACATCTAACAAGCCACCATTTTGAGCAGTGGAGCGAATAGTGGTGTTTATATCTAACTTTTCACTGGCACCAGTTCGGGCAAATTTACGTAATTTTTTTAATGCTAACTTGATATTACGGGTACCTAGCTCTCGGTCTTGGTCGAAGTTTTTAAACTCACGTTTATCCCAGACTTTAACCGCGCTGTTATTACGGTTACCCTCTTGCCCTACTCTTATTCCTTCAGGATTATAGCCATAAGCACCAAAAGGTGATGTTCCACCGGTACCGATCCATTTATTGCCACCAGCATGGCGTTTTTTCTGTTCTTCAAGTCGCTCTTTTAATGCCTTCATTAGCTGTTCGAGGCCACCTAAGGCTTTCAGCTGTTGCTTTTCTTCATCACTTAAATGCTTTTCAAATTCTTTACGTAACCAATCTTCAGGCAAGATTTGATCAAACACATCTATGCTTTCTATGCCTTTAAAGTATTCCGCAAAAGCGTTGTCATATTTGTCATAGTAAATTTCGTCTTTCACCATCACGATTTTGGCTAAGTTATAAAAATCTTCAACGCTTGCAAACACCACGCCTTTTTTTAATAAGGCAATAAGATCTAATAACTCCCGCAAACTGCAAGGTACGTTATGTTTTTTCAACGTAAGAAAAAAATCAATAAACATGATTTCACTACCTTTCTTTAGCGATTAGCGGTTTCTACGACTCATAAAAGCGAGTTTTTCAAGCAATGACACATCTTGTTCATTTTTAAGCAGCGCACCAAATAACGGAATAACGTCAGAATTTTTATCCAATAGACTCGCTTGAGAAATATCATCTGATATTAATAGCTTGATCCAATCAATCAGTTCAGAAGTAGACGGCTTTTTCTTAATGCCATTCACTTCTCGTAGGTAAAAAAATACTTCTAAGCTTTGCTTGAGTAGTTGTTGCTTAACATCTGGATGATGCACATCGATGATTTTTTCCATTTCGACTTTGGTGGGGAATTTAATGTAATGGAAAAAGCAGCGCCTTAAAAAGGCATCTGGTAGTTCTTTTTCATTATTTGAGGTAATGATGATAATCGGACGCTGTTTGGCTTTGATCACTTGCTGAGTTTCATATACATGAAACTCCATCTTGTCTAATTCTTGCAGTAAATCGTTGGGAAATTCGATGTCAGCTTTATCAATTTCATCGATAAGCAGAATGGGTCTTTGCTCTTCTTCAAAAGCCTGCCATAACTTACCTTTAACGATATAGTTTGAAATATCATGCACACGTGCGTCACCTAACTGACTGTCTCTAAGGCGTGACACCGCATCGTATTCGTACAATCCTTGCTGCGCTTTAGTAGTCGACTTAATGTGCCACTGATACAACTTACAATTTAAAGATTTAGCTAACTCTTCCGCTAATTGAGTTTTACCGGTACCCGGCTCGCCTTTAATCAATAACGGTTTTTCTAATACGATAGCGGCATTCACAGCCATAGTGAGATCGCTCGAAGCAATATAGTTGTCAGTACTTTTAAACATGCTTTTACCTATTGGTGATAGTTTTAGTTTTAGTTCTAGTGCTATTTTTAGTTAACGTTATATTTACTGTGTCTTATTCGGGCCCGGGAAAAAGATATTAGTTGTTTGTTGATAGGCCTTATATTCAGGGCGTTTTTGCACTGAATAGAACTCAGAAGGTACTGCGCCAGTATAAACAACTAAGGTGGTGTACATTATTTTGGAGGTAATCAGTAAACCTACACCTAATAATCCCCAAACAACCACTGTCTCTTGTTGGTATAAGGCTAGCCATGATGGAATAGCGGCAATGACTAATCCATTCCACACCATCCATTCAGCAAAATAATTTGGATGACGACTAAATCGCCATAAGCCCACATTACAAACCTGATTGTTAATCCCTGTCGATTTCATCGCTTTCAAAAAAGCTAACTTTTGTATATCGGCAATAGTTTCCATCGCAAATGCAGCCAGCCACACAATAATGCCGATAATTTCAAATATTGAAATTTGTGAGTCTGTATTGGCTGCAATAATAAATGCAGGTAAAGCCAAATAAGATGCATTGGCCAAACCTTGTATTATCGCCTCTATTTGCTGCGCTAACGCCACGTTAGTTTTACCTGCTTTTTGCCAGCGACGTTTTTGGTATTCATAACGTGGCAATTCTTTTTGCAGGTGACCTGATGTCCACAGTTTTAACGCCCCAAACCCCATTCGGCTACCAGCAAAAATATAAGCCATACTGACTAATGCGACACGGGTTGAATCGCCGTCACTGTAACACCAAGTCATAATACCAATGAGTGTGAGCCCCCATGGCCAACCTATATCAACCTAGGACATTCGGCCTGTACGCCATGTAGGAATACATACCACAAAGGTGAACATGAGTAATTGCAGCAAACCATTAACAAGACCAATTGTCGCCAAAGTATCACTAAATATTAAGAGTATCCAACCAGCAATAAAAACAAATAACGGTGTAAAGTATTTCATCTGTCATGTTTCCCCTACAGTTACGCAAGTTCAATAGCAACGGGTATACCATTAAGTACGGCATTACCTGTTAACGTGTCGACCTTACTTGCATCCGTTAAGTCATTCATACTGACACCCGCCTGTGTTGCTGCAACTGACATGCGTGTACCTTGTTGATTATGCCCCCAACCTTGAGGCATACACACCACGCCTTGGAGAATGTCATTGGTAATTGCGGCTTCTATGTGGATTTCACCCACCCGAGAACTCACCTTAAGCAATTGTCCTTGTTTAATACCGAGGGTTTGCGCATCTTGGGTATGGATCTCTAAGGTGCAGGGATTTTTACCTTTAACTAAACGCGCCGAGTTTTGCGTCCAGGTATTGTGACTTTTCACTAAACGGCGGCCAATTAAATCAAATGGATATGTTTGATCTCTTGGCGCAGTGGCCATCAGCGCATTTAAGCGTGATAAATCATCGAGATATATTCGCGGCGCTAAGTCTATTTTACCTGTAGCCGTTTTAATCCTTTGCTCAATACACGGCATCAATGGGCCCATATCAATCCCATGTGGATTATCAATCAGCTTTTGTAAACTCATACCTTCTTCGCCATAAGGCCCTTGGGTTAATTCCCTATCTAAGATCATCTCTGGTGTATAAGGATCCATAGGCGTATTGGTCATACGTGATGAAATTTCTTTTAAAATTTGCCAATCACTTCGCTGATTGGCATTTTTTTCAAATAGTGGCGGCGAGTATTTAACCGTGTTCCTTACTGAGAATGAGTTAAAGAAGATATCAAAATGGGAATTTTCAAAGCCTGTAGTGCCAGGTAAAATAATATTGGCGTGTTTTGTGGTTTCATTAAGGTAGATATCCACCGACACCATGTAATCCAAGTCAGTAAATGCATCAGCTATTTGCTTGCCATTGGGCGCAGACAGTACCGGATTACCCGCAATAGTAATTAAACTCTTAATTTGACCATCACCCGGTGTTTGTATTTCTTCAGCTAGGGTAGAAACTGGGAATTCGCCATTAAAAAATGGTAACTTTCTAACCCGAGAGTGATATTGGCCAAATGATGATTTATGCCCTTTTACGTGGTTTCTTAGTAAATCAAAAGCAGGCTGAGGAAACATAGCGCCACCAGCACGATCAAAATTACCTGTGATGATATTCAGTACATTGGTTAACCATTGGCATAAACCACCAAAGGTTTGTGTTGAGGCGCCCATACGGCTATAACAAACGGCTGAATCTGCGGCGGTCATATCAGCAGCTAGCTGGCGAATACTCTGTGCATCGATACCAACAAATTCAGCAACATCTTCAGGCGCATAGTCTTTTGCGACAGATTCAAGTGTCTCAACACCATCAGTCATGGCGGCTAAGTGACGTAAATTCACTTTGTTAGACGTAAATACACAATGGATCAGCGCAAATAGCAGTAAAGCGTCTTTTTCTGGGCGAATAAACAGATGCTGATCGGCAATTTTAGCGGTACGTGAACATTTAGGATCGACGACGACAACCTTACCACCTCTTTTTTGAATCGCCTTCATGCGCCCGATAACATTTGGCGCTGTCATCATGCTGCCGTTTGACACAACAGGGTTACCACCAATAATTAGCATAAAGTCGGTGCGATCAATGTCTGGTACTGGGATTAACATACCGGCACCAAACATGAAGTTAGATGCTACATGATGGGGTAATTGATCAGCCGAAGCTGAGCTAAAACGGTTTATGGTGCCCAAAGACTTTGAAAAGGGTTTTAGCATCATGGCATTGCCAAGGCTGTGGGCATTAGGGTTGCCCAAATAAACTGCCAATGCGTTTTTGCCATGTTTATGTTGAATCGCTTTGAATTTCTCGGTTATTTCATCAAATGCCTCTTCCCATGAGATATCAACCCAACCTGATGTAGTACGTTTAATGGGGGTTTTTAAACGATCTTTGTCGTAATAAAAATCTTCTAACGCGGTGGCTTTAGGGCAATTGTAACCTTTACTAAAAGGATCGTTTTGATCGCCCTTTATCGATAAGATTTGTTTGTCTTGATATTTAATTTCCAAGCCACACATGGCTTCACAAATATTACAATTTCGGTAATGGGTTTTGACTTCATTCATGTTCATCCCTGACTTGGTTAATCTTACTTTTAAAATTTCCATAAAAAAGAGCAAAGCTTATTCACTTTACTCTTAATAGCAGTGTGGTTAAAAAAGGTCTTCAAACCACTTTTTAACCGAACCAATAACCACCATGGTTTTTAATTTAAATAACGCCATACTGTCGCCAGATTCAAGTGCTTCTTCGCCGCAGCGAGGATCTGAGCGTTGCAGCGCACCCGTCATGCTGTGATCGATTGGAATGGGTTCACAACCATGATCTGATTCACAGATAAAGTCCCACTTATCGCGAGCAGGTAAATGACAAGTAAAACAATTGCCGCCAAAACGGTTATTGACATCAACAAAGCCGCGATTAACTATTTTTGAGCCGTCCTCACTGACTTCTAACTCAAAAAATTCCCAATCACCTGTGACAGGAGATGAACCCGCCTTGCCTTTTACCATCACTTCTGTTGGTACCAACTGTACTACTGAGCCTGGAGGATATTTTGCTCCCTCAGGGGCATTGGCTACTGCCAATGTTGCGTCAAGATCACCAAGTATGTTGTCCACATAAAAATGCCTTACTGGTGTCATATCGCGGATACAGCTAAAGCTGTTTTCATCAATATCAATAGCAGCTTTAGCTGCATCTAATTCAATACCCACCTCTGCTAAATCATTAGCTTGTAACGTTACTGAGCCTGCTAAAAATAGCATAATAGAAACTGACAGTTGGCTTATGGGCAGTTTTTTAAATTTCATATATTTGTTCCTGTATTTCTTGTTATTTTTCAGATGGGTCACACTAAGAAACTAAGCTTTGTCATTAATGAATATCTATAATGATTGCTAAATCATGGCAGCGGAAAACAGATCAGGTCATTATGCCCCTGATCTGCTATTAAAGTATTGAAATTTAAAACGTTAAATTCAAATGCAATCTTACTACTAGGTTATTGACTAAGAACGAAGCTCTTTTCTAAGTACTTTACCGACATTACTTTTAGGTAATTCATCTAAGAAGGTCACTTCTTTAGGGCGCTTATAATTAGTCAGTAATTCAGAGCAGTGCTCATATACCGCGGCTTCGTCTAAATCAGGATCTTTTCTAACCACAAACACTTTGACCATTTCTCCAGATGCATCACTTGGCGCTGCAACAGCAGCGGCTTCTAATATGCCTTCATGGCTAACGAGTACTTCTTCAATTTCGTTAGGGAAAACGTTAAAGCCGGAGACAATAATCATGTCCTTTTTACGGTCAACAATGGTAAAAAAGCCATTTTCATCCATGGTGGCAATATCGCCGGTTGCTAACCAGCCATCGATAAGGATTTCATCAGTAGCATCTTGGCGATTATGATAACCCTTCATCACTTGTGGGCCTTTAACCCACATTTCACCGGGCTCACCATTGGCAACGTCTTCACCATCGGGGCCTACTAAGCGGATATCCGTTGACGAGGCTGGCACGCCAATGGAACCGTTATAACTTTGTTGGTTATATGGGCTCATGGTGACTAATGGGGCGCATTCTGTTAATCCATAACCTTCTAATAAGCGAGTCTTAGTTACTTTTTCCCACAGTTCTGCGACGGGCCGTTGGACTGACATACCGCCACCAAAGCCCATTTTAAGAGAACTAAAATCTAGTTTGTCAAAACCTGGGGTATGTAATAAGCCATTGAATAAGGTATTCACCCCTGTAATAGCAGTAAAAGGATATTTAGCTAACTCTTTAACAAAGCCGTCCATATCACGTGGATTGGTGATTAGAATATTTTTACCACCAAAAGGCATAAAGGCTAGGCAGTTCGATGTAAGTGCAAAGATATGATAAAGCGGCAAAGCCGTAATCATGATTTCTTTACCTATTTCATAAACATTCTTAGTTACAGCTTTAGATTGCTCTATATTTGCCACCATATTACGGTGGGTTAACATAGCCCCTTTTGATGGGCCTGTCGTGCCGCCGGTGTATTGTAAAAAAGCTAAATCAGCACCGACAATTTCAACTGGAGTAAAAGATAATTTACTGCCTAAAGCTAAGGCTTTATTAAATTTTATTGCTTGAGGTAAGTTATATTCTGGGACTTGTTTTTTTACATGTCTTAGCGCGGTATTAATTAAAGCACCTTTAATTGTTCCTAAGCGGTCACCTACAGCAGTGATAATCACTTGTTCTACAGCGGTCTTATCAATAACGGCTTGTAGTACATTGGCAAAGTTTTCGAGAATGAGAATAGCTTTGGCGCCAGAATCCTTGAGTTGATGCTCAAGTTCCCGAGGAGTATAAAGCGGGTTAACATTGACGACAGTAAGCCCAGCTATCAGCGCACCAAACAGGGCTATGGGATATTGCAATAAATTAGGGATCATAATGGCAAATTTATCACCTTTTACTAGCCCTAGCTCTTGTTGTAGATAGGCCGCAAAATCAGTAGCCTGTTGCTCAAGTTCTGCATAGCTAATAGCAACATCCATATTAACGAAGGCGGTGTTGTCTTTATATAACTTGGTATATTTAAAAAACAACTCAGCTAATGAACTGTATTTATCTGGATCAATCTCAAATTCAACCCCAGGTGGATAACTTTTTTCAAGCCAAATCTTTTCCATAATACTTGCCTCTTATTTATTATTGTTAAACCTTAAAGCACTTCAAACAAGCCCGCTGCACCTTGTCCGCCACCAATACACATACTTATGACTACGTATTTAACCCCACGACGCTTACCTTCAATTAATGCATGCATTACCATTCGAGTGCCACTCATACCATACGGGTGGCCGATAGAAATTGCACCACCATTAACGTTTAACCGGTCTTCTGGAATATTTAAGTATTCTGCGCAATACAACACTTGAACAGCAAAAGCTTCGTTTATTTCCCACAAACCGATGTCATCCATGGTTAAGCCGTGACGCTCGAGTAATTTAGGAATGGCATAAATAGGACCAATACCCATTTCATCGGGTTCACAGCCTGTCACCACTAAACCGCGATAAACCCCTAATGGTTCAAGACCTCGCTCTTTGGCGAGTTCACGCTCCATAACAACCACTGCAGCAGCGCCATCTGATAACTGTGATGCGTTACCGCCAGTTATGGAGCCATTGTCTTTAACGACTTTTAAACCCGATAAACCCGCTAAATTGGTTGATGGACGATTGCCTTCATCTTTAGACAAAGTGACTTGTTGCTGAGTAATGGCGCCAGTTTGTTTATCCATGACTAATTTAGTGCAAGTTACTGGCACTATCTCATCATCAAACTTTCCAGCTGCTTGCGCTGCTGCAGTACGTTGTTGTGATAATAAAGCGTAGTGGTCTTGTTGTTCTCTAGAAATGTTATAACGTTTTGCGACTACTTCAGCAGTATCAAGCATCGGCATATAAATGGCGGGGCGATAAGCTTTTACGTTTGGATCAACTACCCTGTAGCTATTTATTTTATCGTTTTGCACTAAACTCAGTGATTCACAGCCCCCTGCGACAACGATTTGCGAACCATCACAGACAATTTGGTTGGCCGCGATTGAAATCGACATTAAGCCTGAAGAACATTGACGATCAATTGTCATTCCGGGAACTGAAACGGGTAAATTAGCCGCCATGGCAACCTGACGGCCAAAATTCATTCCTTGATTGCCCTGAGTTAACACCACGCCAAAGATGCAGTCATCAATATCACTTGGCTCAATTCCAGCTCGTTCTATGGCGGCGGTGACCGTAGCAGCTGCTAAAGTCGGCGCAGAAAGATCGTTAAAAGCGCCCCGATAAGCTTTGCCTATCGGTGAACGTGCAGCTGAAACTATGACGGCTTCTCTCATAAATCCCCTCTCTTATTTTAATTATTTTAGTTTTTATATTGTTAGGTTCGGTATAAAGCAAACAAAACTGAGTCGCTAAATTTATTATGATTGTATGTAAAATTATTAGTTTAAGAATTAGTGCTGAGATTGCATAAACGCCATTGCTTTCATAACAAATTTCTCACCTTGCTTGGCGCCTGAAGTGAGTTCTGTTTGGCTTTCTTGCGCCGTTAACTCATCCCAATGAGCACGGACTTGTTCTGGGGTTTGTGAAGATTGAGGTAAAAAGCACCCGTCCGTTTCAAAGATGCTTGCGCTAGAATACCCGCCAGCTCCGGCACATAAAATGAATCGATTAGGCGCTTCATCATCACATAAGGTTAGCATCCCAGCAGTTACCGCCTCAGGTGCGAATGCTTTTACAATTTCTTCTGGCATTAAATCTTCCGTCATTCGTGTACCTGCAGTAGGCGCTAACGCATTAACTCGAATGTTATTTTTAGCGCCTTCAAGTACTAAGGTATTCATTAAACCTAACACCGCCATTTTTGCAGCGCCATAATTTGATTGGCCAAAATTACCGTACATGCCACTTGATGATGTGGTCATGACAATACGGCCATAATTTTGCTGTTTCATGATTTCCCAAACAGCTTTAGTGCAGTTCACGGAGCCCATAACGTGGACATCCATCACTAACTTGAAGTCATCGAGGCCCATTTTAGAAAATGATTTATCACGCAAGATACCCGCATTATTAATTAGAATATCAACCCGGCCCCACTTCGCCATGGCCAGCTGCACCATATCTTCAACTTCGCTAAAATCAGCCACGTTTGCACCATGGCTTATGGCTTCTCCGCCCATAGTCTCAATCAATTTAACCACTTCTTGAGAGGCTGCACTTGAAGCGCCGCTGCCATCTCGAGCGCCGCCTAAATCGTTAACCACCACCTTGGCACCTCTTCTGGCTAACTCTAATGCGTGCGAACGGCCCAAACCATTTCCAGCTCCAGTAACTATAGCCACTTTTCCTATAAAACTAATCGTCATACTGTTTTCCTAATTTTCAATTTCACTATTGTTATTATTGTTTAAAGGAAAATCCTTTATATAACCATTTGCACAGATATCCATTGAGCAACCAGCGCTGGTGTATCACAGCCTTCTATTTCTATTGTTACTTCGGTAGATAATCTAAATTGTCCTGGTTTTTTCTCTTCAATAGATAAGGTTTTTGCAAAAGCACGAACACGACTGTTAACCGTTACAGGTTGTAAAAATCGCACTTTATCGAAACCGGCATTTAAGCCCATATAAAAACCATCGATGATGACGCTGAAGTCTTCGGCAAAATGAGACAACATAGACAAAGATAAAAAACCGTGAGCAATGGTGCTGCCGAAGGGGGTCGATTTGGCTTTTTGTTCATCTACATGGATAAATTGATGATCGAGCGTGCAATCTGCAAATTGGTTTATTTGCTCTTGAGTAATGGTATGCCAATCAGTAGCCTCAGCTTGAAAGCCGATATACTTTCCAATGTCTTCTCTATTAATTACTGTTGGCATTATGTTGTCATTCCCTTGTCACATTTAATTAATGAATAAAAATTAAGCATTAACTCATGCTAATGTGAGCAACAAGATTAAACAAATGAATAGTTTTGATACCTTCACATTCCCGTAGCGAATAGTAGATGTGGAAGTTAAAAAGATAAATTGAATGAAAATTTACCCTGATAATAAAAAAGCATGACTGATAAAATCAATCATGCTTTTGAGGGGGTTATAAATTAATTTATAAGTTAAGCTTCAAAATCACCAGATACACAATACAACCTTTAAAACCAATCAGGTTGCATATCAAAACTTGTACTGTCAGAGGTTAACAAAATGGTTGACCAGTGCTCAATTTTCGGTAGTTCAAATCGATAAAAATATTGCTGAGCCTGCAGCTTACCTTGATAAAAGTTTTCATCTGCTTGATGCGGCTTTTTACTAAGTGCTTCTGTGGCTACTATCGCTTGTTTTAACCATAGCCATGCAATAATAATGTGGCCAAACAATTCCAGATATTTAACTGAGTTGGCTAATGCTAAGTCTATATTTTCAGTCGACATTGCCGTTAATACTGAGTCAGTAGTAATTTTTAATAACCTTACTGCATCACTTAACTGACTCGAAAACACTTTTAAATTTGGGTGTTTTTTTGCTACAGCAATGATTTTAGTTATTTCGTCCAATGTTGCTATATAACCCTGCATCTTGTTCATAGGCACTTTGCGGGTCATTAAATCTAATGATTGAATGCCTGTTGTGCCTTCGTGTATCGGATTAAGACGGTTATCACGATAGAACATTTCCACAGGATGCTCATTAATATAACCATGGCCTCCCATTACCTGAATCGCATAGGAGTTGGCTTTAGGCCCATATTCAGATGGCCAGGTTTTAATGATGGGGGTTAAAAAGTCTAATAGCGTGTGAGCATATTGTCGTTGCTCTATGGTTGGCGCTGTTTTCTCGTCATCACTTAATTGGGTGCCGTATAACACTAATGATAAAGCACCTTCTGCAATGGCCTTTTGCGCTAATAGCATACGTTTTACATCTGCATGCTCAATAATATTGACCATAGGGGATAACGGGTCTTTACAAGAAGGTAAACGACCTTGTGGACGGTTTTTGGCATAATCAACTGAGTACTGATAACCGGCGACAGCAAGTACAGCGCCACTCATGCCGACCATGATGCGGGCTTCATTCATCATGTGAAACATGTATTTCAAACCGCAATGTTCTTCACCCACCAAGTAACCTATTGAACCATTTTTTTCACCAAAACTCAGCGCCGTTGAGGTTTGCGCCCGGCCGCCCATTTTATGAAATAATCCTGCCAATGCCACTTCATTATCGTTACCGATTGTGCCGTCTTCATTTAATAAAAATTTAGGGACGACAAAAAGTGAAATACCTTTTACCCCTTGCGGTGCGCCACGGAGACGGGCAAGCACCAAATGGACGATATTTTCACTGAGATCGTGATCACCGCCCGAAATAAATATTTTATTACCCGTTATGCGATAACTGCCATCTTCAGCTTTAATCGCTTTGGTGGTTAAATCCCCTAAACCAGAGCCACTTCCCGGTTCAGTCATCGCCATGGTACCCATGAAGCGACCTTCACGCATTGGTTTAACCCAGGTTTCAATCAGTTCATCACTGCCGTGGGCTTCAAGTAAATTGGCGTTTGCCGTTGTTAGCATGTTGTAACCCATACCTACGCCCCCAGCCACACTAAGATAAGCGCCAGCTGCACTGGCGACAATTGGCGGCAGTTGCATTCCACCGACATCGTAATCTGCGGTGGCTGCAGCAATACCTGATTCATTGACGGCATCAATAGCAGGTTTTAATTCAGGTATGAGATGCACTTTAGTGCCATCAAATGTCGGTTGATGTGTATCTAACTTTTGGCGAATGGGAAGAAAATGCTTCTCTGCAATGGCTTTAGCGGTATTAACGACTTCATTAAATGTTTGTCGATCATGATCTTGGTAACGCTCACGAGTAATCAAAGCCTCACTATCAAACAGTTCATAAAGCATAAATTCAAGATCGCGTTGATTCATTAAACTAGCTGGCATAATTTGTTCTCTTTATTGGTCAAAAACTCGCTGTAAATCCTGTAAAACAGTGATTCCCTAAGCGTGACTAACTCACTCTGGCTAAAAGTTGCCTTTTAAAGGGCTGATACTCCGCCATCTACTGCGATACATTGGCCTGTCATATAGGTATTTGCTGGCGATAGCATCATCAACATCACCGCGACTATTTCTTTGGGCTCACCGAGGCGTTTCATAGGTGCGCCGCGGCTCATTTTTTGTTGCTGCTCAGCATCTGCAAAATTGGTGACCATAGGGGTTAGCGTAAAGAATGGACAAATTGCATTAACCCGTATATTGGCGCGGCCATATTCAACCGCAGCGGTTTTGGTTAAGCCAATAACCGCATGTTTTGCCATTGAATAAGCACTGCCTAATGCCGCGCCGCCAATACCCGCCATAGAACTGACATTAAGAATGACCCCTTCTCCTTGGGTCAGCATTTGTTGTATTTGATGACGCATGCCAAATTGCACACCTTTAACGTTTACCGCAAATTGGCTATCCATAATAGATTCATCTATCTGATGAAACGGCATAAACTCATGGGCAACCCCGGCGTTATTGACTCCAATATCTACACGACCAAATACCTCCATGGCAGTGTCTACCATTAATTTACACTGGTCATTTTTTGAAACATCGCATTTCATGGCTAGAATTTCTGCGCCTGTTGCCGCAATATCATCTGCCACTTTATGAACACCTGCTTCATTGATATCGCTGATCACTAGTTTAGCGCCGCGATTTGCTAGTTCTTGGGCAAGTAGTTGTCCAAAACCTTGTGCCGCCCCGGTTATGATGGCGACTTTACCGCTAAAATCTAATAATGGATCCATGAGATAACTCCTGTAATTCGTGGTTTATTTGGTTATAGCAGTGAAAGCTGCAAGTTATTTTTGGGCGATTACTTGTAGGGCCATTTTTGCTAACGGTTCGACAAATGCGCCGACTTTATTAGCATTTTCGTTTGATGCATTGCCTTGGGATGCGCGTTTAGCAACGCCTTGAGCAATAGCGGCTAACCTGAAGAAACTAAATGCGAGATAAAACACCCAATTTTCAATGCGCTCGATACCCATTCTTTGGCAATATCGGGCTACATATTCCTCTTCGGTAGGGATACCTAAACTAGTACGATCGACACCTTTCAATCCGTCGATGCTACCCAAACCTGCAGGCATTCTTAGTTGCATACATTGATAAGCTAAATCAGCATACGGGTGGCCTAACGTTGATAATTCCCAATCCAGCAGTGCAATGACCTTGGCTGAGTCTTTGGCAAACATCATATTGTCTAGGCGAAAATCGCCATGGACTAGACAGCTTCGACCGTCATCATTAGGTAAATTCGCTTCTAGCCATTGGCTTAGATCATTCATCGCTTTAATGGTGGTAATTTCAGTCTGGCGGTATTGAGAAGTCCAACGGGCTAATTGACGCTCAAAATAGTTACCTGCTTTACCATAATCACTTAACCCTACCTGCTCGACATCAACACTATGCAGCGCTACCAATACTTTGTTCATTTCATCATACATTGCTGTACGTTGCTCATTCGTGGCTATGTCAGATAAAGATGCACTCCAATACACAGTGCCATCGCAATACTCCATCACATAGAACATCGAGCCGATGATGTTTGGGTCCTCACATAAGTGATATACCTTTGCGACTGGCACCTTAGTATCTTGCAATGCTTTGATCACTTTATATTCGCGATCCACAGCATGGGCTGACTTTAGCAACTTGCCAGGTGGTTGCCTGCGCAGCACATAGTTACCTGTTGCCGCTTGCAATTTAAACGTCGGGTTAGACTGGCCACCGGCAAACTTTTCAAGCGTAATGGGACCCTTAAAACCCGCAATATGGCGCTCTAGATACTGAGTTAATTGTTTAAGGTCTATTAAATTATCGTCTAACATTGGCAATTCTCTTTTAGACCACTTAGGGTCAATAGTTAACTTAATTTAGTGTCGCGAATCAAAACCACTTCACCCTTTTGATTACAGTCAGGTGATGCCAGATGTTAATTCGCTACCTTCTTAACTAAGTCACGTCCCAGTTGCATCATATGCACCTGATCGGGTCCATCAGCTAAACGTAAGGTTCGTTGCCCAGCCCAAGCATGAGCTAAAAATGTATCTTGGCTAACACCCACAGCCCCATGGCATTGGATTGCACGGTCGATGACATCAAGGGACATATTCGGGGCAACAATTTTAATCATGGCGATTAAATCTTTAGCGGCTTTATTGCCTTCGGTGTCCATTTTTTGGGCTGCTTTTAACGTCATCAATCGCGCTTGTTCAATCTGACAGGCTGACTTTGCAATATCTTCACGTACCGATTGTTGTTTTATCATCGGCTGACCAAACACAATGCGTTCACTGACACGTTTACACATTAAATCTAAAGCCCGCTGGGCGATGCCAACTGAGCGCATGCAATGATGTATCCGCCCAGGGCCTAAGCGACCTTGAGCGATTTCAAAACCTTTGCCCTCACCAACAATAATGTTTGCAACAGGTACACGGACATTGTCAAACATGACTTCAGCGTGGCCTTCTG
Source organism: Shewanella sp. 3_MG-2023 (assembly GCF_030548765.1). Classification (NCBI taxonomy): domain Bacteria; kingdom Pseudomonadati; phylum Pseudomonadota; class Gammaproteobacteria; order Alteromonadales; family Shewanellaceae; genus Shewanella; species Shewanella sp. 3_MG-2023. The sequence goes on from NZ_JAUOSH010000014.1 coordinate 89,070, forward strand.
GCGAGTCATCAAAACCAAATACCTTCATCGGCCTGACTAAAGTCACACCAGGGGTATCCATTGGTACCAGCACCTGTGACTGCTGTACGTAGCGATTGCTATTTGTTGGATCCGTTTTACCCATCACAATCATAATTTCACATTGCTTGCGGCATGCGCCACTGATATAGAATTTACGGCCATTAATGACATATTCATTACCGTCACGTTCTATACGTAATTCAATATTGGTCGCATCACTTGAAGCGACTTCTGGCTCTGTCATCGCAAAAGCTGAACGAATTTTGCCTTCTAGTAATGGTTCTAACCATTGTTTCTTTTGGGCTTCGTTACCGTAACGAGCTAATACTTCCATATTGCCAGTGTCAGGTGCAGCGCAGTTAAATACTTCAGGCGCCCACATGACTCGGCCCATTAACTCTGCCAGCGGTGCATATTCAAGGTTGGTTAACCCTGCACTATATTTGCCATAGGTAACCGGTAAAAATAAATTCCATAAGCCTTCCGCTTTTGCGATTGCCTTGAGCTCTTCCATTAAAGGAGGGGTTGACCAAGGTTCAAGTTCAACTTGTTTATGCATTGCTGCTTCGTTAGGAAAAATATGTAAATCCATAAATTTGCTGACACGTTTCATTAGCTGCTGAACTTTAGGACTGTATTCAAAATCCATTTTATTCCCCTTTCAATCTGAACATCATTTTTTGCATTACAAACAGTGCAGTACGCAGGTCATGTCGTCAGTTAACAATCAACTAAGCGACATCAGTGATTTTTTGTTAAATGGTTTAATCTCGTCTATCGCATTGGACTTAATCTTATTTACCCACTGCGGATCAACGAGTAAAGCGCGGCCAATACCCACTAAGTCAAACTCATCGTTATTTAAACGGATCAGTAATTCATCAATACCCGTTGGGTTAGATGTGCCAGAAAGATCGGCGTTACCTTCACCGATAAAGTCAGCATCTAAACCAACATTACCCACTGTAATAACGGGTTTATTGGTAAGCTTTTTAGTCCAGCCCGCTAAATTAAGATCTGAACCTTTAAACTCAGCAACCCAAAAGCGTCGGGTACTTGCGTGGAATATATCGACACCGGCATTGCTGAGTAAACATAAGAAAGTTTCTAATTCCTCAGGGGTTTGGCAAAGCTTGGCGCTATAATCTTGTTGTTTCCACTGAGAAAATCGGAAAATAATTGTAAAGTCTGCACCTACAGCTGCACGTATGGCTTTGACAATCTCAACACCGAAACGAGTGCGATTTTCAAGTGAGCCACCATATTTATCATGGCGTTGGTTGGTGCCTTCCCAGAAAAACTGATCAACTAAGTAACCATGTGCCCCATGCACTTCGATAGCATCAAATCCAATATTTTTCGCATCCAATGCTGCTTGGGCAAATGAAGCAACAACGTCATCAATATCGGCCTGAGTCATAGCGACACCATTTTCTGCGCCAGGTTTGTATAAACCAGACGGACTATGGGCAGGCGCTTCTTTATCTGGACCTATGCCTAATTTTCTGACAGACCCCACATGCCAAAGCTGAGGGGCAATTTTTCCGCCAGCGGCGTGTACTTCATCTACCACATGCTTCCAGCCTGCAAGGGCCTTCTCTCCATAAATCGCGGGCACGTTTTCATAACCGTTAGCCGCTTTATGGGAAATAAAGGTACCTTCGGTAATAATTAAACCTACATCACCTTCTGCGCGGCGACGATAGTAAGCCGCAACATCTGCAGTAGGTACATAGTTTGGCGAAAAGGCACGTGTCATTGGTGCCATCACGGTTTTATTTTTTAATGACAAACTTTTGCTGCTGAAAGATTCAAATAGTTTATCGATACTATTATTGGTGTTATTCGGAGTGCTGTTGTTAGAAATAGTGCTGTTGCTTGAAATAGTGCTGTTTTGACTGCTCATAATTTTTTTCCTAACACGGGTTTTTATTGGTTATTGTTTTTAGTTATTTGATGCGAATTGACTGCTATTAATAACGGCTTTTGCCATAATCTCGTTAATTAACCGATTAAATAGCCACCATCCACATTAATCGCGGTGCCTGTGGTATAGCTAGAAGCGTTAGAGACGAGATACAATACTGTGCCGGCCATTTCGTCTGGCTGCGCCACACGTTTCATTGGCACGTGATGCATCATTTGTTTGAGGATTTTAGGGTTGTCGACTAATGCCGAGGCAAATTTAGTATCTGTGCCGCCAGGTAGTAACGCATTAACTCGAATATTAAACTGAGCACATTCTTTGGCAAAAGCGTGCGTCATTGAAATTACCGCAGCTTTGGTTATCGAATATATACCTTGATAATCACCCGGGATAACGCCATTAACGGATGCCACATTGACAATAGATCCACCGCCACTTTGCTTCATCAATTTAGCGCCTTGGGTAGACATAAAGAAATAGCCACGAATGTTAACGTCAACAGTTTTTTGAAAGGCACTTAAATCAGTATCCATAATGTGGCCGAAATATGGATTAGCGGCGGCATTGTTCACTAAAATATCTAACTTGCCATGCTTTTGTGTAATAGCGGCAAACAGCGAGTCTATTTGTTCCATCTCACCAATATGACATGCAATTGCCTCTGCACTGCCGCCAGCGATAACAATGTCATCGACCACTTTATTACACGCATCAAATTTTCGACTTGAAACGATAACATGCGCGCCGTACTGGCCTAAAAGTTTCGCAATACTTTCACCAATACCACGACTCGCGCCAGTGACTAATGCTACTTTCCCTGTTAAATCAAATAAGTTGATCTCTGCCATGCTTAATCCCTATCTATTTTTAAGTTGTTTTATGCGGCGTTATCTAAAGGTTACCCAGTCTTCTCCTGCTTGCTCTAAATGACTATAATTATTTAAATAATCGATACTTAGCATCTGTTCTGAAAATAATAATTTAGTAACACTGGTATTTCTAACCTGCTGATTTATCATCAATAATTCTTTATTGGTTAATTTAAGGATATGTTGAATGATGACTGAAATTGTTCCGCCGGAAGTAAATACCAATATATCTTTTGATTTTTTTGCATTGTCATCATTAGCACTAAGCTGGCGTTTAGTGGCCAACTCTTGATCTATTATATTTTGTAGCGCACGGATGCAGCGTAACTTGAACTGCGGCCAGCTTTCTTTATATTCGTCATGTTTATCACTGAACATCCAGCGTTCTAACGCCAGTGCAAATTCTTTTTGAAAGGTTTTATTGGGGTGCTGCAATTTATTGATATCTTCACTCATCTTGGGGAAGTTTTGCCATTGAGGGTGGTGTTTTTTTAAAATATCAACATGGTCAAATTCATTAAAGCCCGAGTGAATAATCATCGGTACTGTGCTGGTTTGATAACCTTTATTAAATCCAGATAATGTTTGCCCATGGCGTAACAGATCGCCACAATAAAACTTACTTGGCTGGGCTCTTGCGCGCCAATATTCACCAAGAAGCTGTGCTTGTTGTTCACCTTTTTTTGACAGCTGATCGTAATCAGCACTTCCAAAAGAAGCTTGCCCATGTCTTATCAAATATATTGCAGCCATATAAATACTCAGTGTGATATTGGGTTTTAAGCAGCGAAACAAAAAACGTTTATTGATGCTTCAATTTGTTTATAGCTTTTAATTACCACCTGCACGTTTATTGACTAACAACTGCTGGTGGTTTAGTTACCTTTGTAATCGGGCTGTTTAAAATCGACTTGACTATGCTAAGGTTGCAACCTAGATTAAACAAATGAATAGTTCTTATACCCTACTATTTATATTTTAAATAGTTAGGCTGATAAATTTTGACCAGCGTAGGTTGAATTTTTTTGATTAAAGTTAGCAGTGTAGATTTTTAGCAAGGATGCAATGGTGTCAGCATGAAAATAGATTTAAATTTGTTTGTGGTTTTTGATGCAATTTATTGTGAGGGAAATATAACAAAGGCGGCTTCTGTACTGAATTTGTCTCAACCCGCAGTCAGTCATTCCTTAGGTAAGTTGCGTGCTCACTTTGATGATGCTTTATTTGTGCGACAAGGTAATGAAATGAGACCGACGCCGGTGGCAAAGAATGTTATTGCGGATGTGCGTGAAGCCTTACATCAGCTACAGGTTTGTTTGGTGCAATCAAGGCAGTTTGAGCCGTCAACCTCCCGTGAAAATTTTTCACTGTCATTGCATGGTTCATTAGAACCCTACTATTTACCGCCACTACAGCAAAGTTTATCTAAAGAGTCTCCGACGATAAATCTACGCAGTAATAAACGCGTAAGGCGTAGTGATTTAGAAAATAAATTAGCCAGTGGCGATATCGATTTAGCCATTGATGCACTTATTCCTGTTAGCAATAATATTTTGCATACCCAACTAGAACTAGATCAAGTGGTGGTGGTGGCACGCAAGGAGCACCCAACTATTAATAGCAGCTTAGATTTGGATACTTATTTACATCTTCAACATGTTTTAGTGTCTTCGCGCTCAACAGGGCCAGGACTTGAAGATTTTGAATTATCACGCTTAGGCTTACATCGTAAAATATCATTACGTTGCCAACATCCTTTTTCGGCATGCCGTATTATCACCAATAACGATATGTTGCTCACATTGCCTAGAAGAGCAGCTGAGATGTACAGTGAATTGTTTGATATCAACATTTATCCGATGCCTGTTGAATTGCCGGGCATTGACGTGCATTTATATTGGCATGTGAATGTCGATAAAGAGCCCGCTAATAAGTGGCTTCGTAATAAAATGATTATGGCGGCATCAAATAACTAAACTAACAATTAATTGGCCCGTTAAAAGCTTGTCAGTAACTGAACCTAGACTTAATCAATAATACTGGCTTTGATTTGAAAGTTTGATGCAAGCTGTAGTTAAGCACTGTTAACGTTTTGAGGTACCAACTCGTCATCTACTAATGAAGTTTGACATTCACTATGTCGGTAGTACTAACTTGGTTTAAAGAAGGTGATTTTAGTTTTCATAATGCTTAAATCACCCTAACTCAGAAAACATTTCTATTAAGTTGTTAGGGTTATCGGCAGGATGCTGGCAGTGTATCCGTTCTTTACAACTGAGCAGACATAATTGCCATAACTGTTGCTTTGTTTGAGTGTCTAAACTTCTAAAGTCAGCAACGCACAATTGGCCTGATTGAATTAACTTAGCAAGTTTATCGATGGATATTGAAATGTTTAATTGGGACATACTATTTTCTCAATTGATTTTTTGGCTATTATAACTAATTGAGAATGATTATCAATAAGATTCAGCCTTTATCTTTGACTATTTATTGTCAGCTAAAAAATCAAACCATGTTGATTGCGGCTTTCCGTCAATTGAATAGTTAACTAGCGCGCGCCAAACCATATAATTACTACTACAGGAACCGTAAATAGCACTACCTTTATAGTGGTTAGGATTACTGTTTTTTTCTGCAGTAAGATTTACCGGTATTACCCCCATAAACATGTCTCTTCCTTCGATTCGCATTTTTACATCAGTGACAGGGACGGAAAAGTGTAAATCGATACTCAAAGGTTTTTCACTTGGTGTGAAAACGGGGTTAATCATCAGCATAATGTCGATACCGTTAACATTTAACTTACATGCCCCTTGTTGAAATTGGCACAAACTGCTGTCTATTACATCAGATGTTACTGTTTTAGTGTTTGATTGAGGATTACATCCACCTAAAAACACTATAAAAAAAGAGCCAACAATCCATTTTGTTAAAAACTGCACAACTTTTAACCTCTCGATTCATATTGATAACATTATCTTTAGGAAATTGATCTAGATCAAGTTTACACCTAGCTCACATATATCTTTTTTGACTTAGCTCAAGTATCATTGCATTGCCTCGTGATAGTTATAAAAAACATGAGGTAACACCTTGACAATAATTAAAAAAGCAACTCTAAAACAGATACTTTTTTAACCACCTGTCACCCTAAACAGGTAAAGATCTTTCTTTACTAATTTTAAAGTAAAAGTAATAAGCCGTGGAAGCATTATGATGAACCATTCCCAGCCTACAGGCGCTGATTACAATTACACCGTTGTTCGCCAATTTGCATTAACCACAGTATTGTGGGGAATCGTTGGTATGGCAGTTGGTGTATTGATTGCGGCCCAGTTAATCTGGCCACAACTAAACTTTGAAACTCCATGGTTAACGTATAGTCGTTTACGACCTTTACATACGAATGCCGTGATTTTCGCGTTTGGTACTTCAGCCCTTTTCGCAACATCCTACTATATCGTACAACGCACTTGTCAAACCAAACTGTTTGCACCTAAATTAGCTGCTTTCACGTTTTGGGGATGGCAAGCCATTATCCTCTCTGCTGCAATTACATTACCAATGGGTTTCACCTCTGGTAAAGAATATGCAGAACTTGAGTGGCCAATTGATATCGCCATTACCATTGTCTGGGTGAGTTATGCAATTGTGTTCTTTGGTACCATTATCAAACGAACAACATCGCATATTTACGTTGCAAACTGGTTCTTCGGTGCTTTCATCATTACGGTTGCAGTATTGCACATTGTTAACTCAATGGCGGTACCAGTAAGCTTATTCAAATCCTATTCAATGTATTCTGGCGCAGTAGATGCCATGGTGCAGTGGTGGTATGGCCATAACGCTGTTGGTTTCTTATTAACAGCAGGTTTCTTAGGTATGATGTACTACTTTGTACCTAAGCAAGCTGGTCGTCCGGTATATTCTTACCGTTTATCAATTGTTCACTTTTGGGCATTGATTGCGTTATATATCTGGGCAGGTCCGCATCATCTTCATTACACTGCTTTACCTGATTGGACACAAACATTGGGTATGGTGATGTCGCTAATTTTATTCGCACCTTCTTGGGGCGGTATGATTAACGGTATTATGACACTGTCTGGTGCTTGGCATAAACTGCGTACAGATCCAGTATTACGTTTCTTAGTTGTTTCATTATCTTTCTATGGTATGTCTACCTTCGAAGGACCAATGATGGCAATTAAAACCGTAAACGCACTGTCTCATTACACTGACTGGACTGTTGGTCACGTTCACTCTGGTGCGCTTGGTTGGGTTGCGATGGTTTCAATTGGTTCTTTATACCATTTAATTCCTGTGCTATTTGGTCATGGCCGTATGTACAGTACTAGCCTAGTTAACGTCCATTTCTGGTTAGCGACAATTGGTACAGTTTTATACATAGTATCAATGTGGATCTCTGGTGTGATGCAAGGTCTAATGTGGCGCGCAGTTAACTCTGACGGTACTTTGACTTATAGCTTTGTTGAAAGCTTAGAAGCATCTTATCCGTTCTACTTTGTTCGCTTTATTGGTGGTGTGTTCTTCTTAACGGGTATGTTTATCATGGCGTATAACGTGTTGCGTACCGTTAATGCCCCTAAAGACACCCTTCCAGCATTAGCTGAAGCCAAAGCATAAGGAGCAGAACGATGAAATTTAATCATGAAATAATCGAAAAAAACATCGGCCTGCTTGGTATTTTTACTGTAATCGCAATTAGTTTCGGTGGTCTAGTACAGATCACCCCTTTGCTTTTCCAAAAAGATACTACTGAACCAGTTGAAGGTTTAAAGCCGTACAATGCTTTGCAGATTGAAGGTCGTGATATTTATGTCCGTGAAGGTTGTTACAACTGTCACAGCCAAATGATCCGTCCTTTACGTGCCGAAACTGAACGTTACGGTCACTACTCTGTTGCTGGCGAATCAGTTTGGGACCACCCATTTCAGTGGGGGTCTAAACGTACTGGTCCTGACTTAGCCCGTGTTGGCGGTCGTTACAGTGATAAATGGCATGAAGTGCATTTAATCGACCCACGTAGTGTAGTGCCTCAATCTAATATGCCTGCTTACCCTTGGTTAGCAGATACCAAATTAGATGGAAAACTAACGGGCAATAAAATGCAAATCTTAAGTAATTTCCACCCGGATCATAATTTGTATACCGCGGAAGAAATTGCAAGTGCTGAAGCTGCTGTTAAAGGCAAAACTGAACTTGAAGCGTTAATTGCTTATCTTCAGTCTTTAGGTCATGCACTGAAATAAGGAGGCAGTTATGGATTATGGAACATTACAAGGCATTCTAACCATTATTGTTATGGTGGTATTTGCCGGTATTTTCTATTGGGCTTATAGCTCAAAAAGCAAAGCCAAATTTGATGAAGCTGCTAATCTGATTTTTTCTGAAGAAGAAATCGCGACACGCGCTAATAATTCAGGAGATAATAAGTAATGAGTATCTTTTGGAACGTTTGGATTATTTTTCCAACATTATTAGTTATCGCCGGTTGTTTTTTCCTGCTTAGAGCTTGCTCTAAGAACAACACAGGAATTGATGAAGGGGAATCAATGGGTCATAGCTTTGACGGCATTGAAGAACTCAATAACCCACTACCAAAGTGGTGGTCTTATATGTTCTACATCAGTATCGTGTTTGGTTTGATTTATCTAGCACTTTACCCCGGTCTTGGCAGCTATCAAGGGCTATTTGGTTGGACAAGTTCGAACCAAAGTGTTCGTTCAATCGAAGAGTCTAAAGCAGCGGTTGAGTTAGCTACTGCAGAGCAACGCCTTTCTCAGTACGATCGTGAAGTCGCAAGTGCTGACAAGCAATACGGCCCTATCTTTGCTGCTTATTTAGCTACGCCAATTGAAGAGCTAGTTAAAGACGAAGAGGCACTTAAAGTTGGTGGGCGTTTATTCCTACAAAACTGTGCTCAATGTCATGGTTCGGATGCTCGCGGTAGTGTTGGCTTCCCAGATTTAACCGATGGTAATTGGTTATATGGTGGCGATCCTGCAACTATTAAGACAACGCTGATGAATGGTCGTAACGGCATGATGCCTCCTAAAGGCGGATTACCCATCGAAGATAGTGAAATTCGTGGCTTAGCTGAATACGTGTTTAAATTATCAGGACGTGATCATGACGCTACGTTAGCAGCTCAAGGTCAAGGTTCATTCATGAAAGGCTGTTTTGCTTGTCATGGTATGGATGGCACTGGTAATAAGTTTATGGGCGCACCTAATTTAACTGATGATGCTTGGTTATATGGCGGAAGCCGTTTACAAGTTATGCAATCAATTGCAAATGGTCGTTCAGGTGTTATGCCAGCGTGGAAAGATATCCTAGGTGAAGAAAAAGTTCATGTAGTATCTGCATACGTTTATAGCTTATCAAACAAATAGTTACAGCTTGATAACAAAAAAGGCCTCGTTTAAACGAGGCCTTTTTTTTAAGTGATTATTAATGGTTTTCAGGTTAAAATAGATTAATAATAAAAGTTAATAATTAGGACCGTTTTATGTCTGCTCCTCTTCCCTGGTATAAGCACTTTTGGCCTTGGTTTATCGTTGTTCTTCTTTTTGTTGTTGTCCTTAAAAGCATGGTTGCGATGAGTATCGCCATTGATAATGCTGACTCCTTGGTTTCAGATGATTATTACAAAGAAGGCAAAGCCATCAATATGGATTTGCGTAAAATTAAGCAAGCTAAAAACTTAGGCATGCAATACTTAATTGAAGTTGACGATCACGAACTTAAAATATCTCAACATGGCGGTCCTGCATACCAAGCCGTATTGAAAGTCAGTTTTATTCACCCAACCCTTGAAGAAAAAGATTTCAACATAAATGCCACTGCTGATGGCAACGGCACATATCGAATTGGTTTATCAGAAGCGATTTCTGGGCCATGGAATGTCCGACTTGAAGGCTTTGATGCAAGCTGGAGAATCCAGCAACGTATTGAAATTCATGATGATGTCGAATACTGGTTGAATTAATATATATAATGCAAAACTGCTATCACTGTAATGAACCTGTTTTAACTGGCAATGAATTCACCACTTTTATCGACAACCAAGATCAGCTTATGTGCTGTCCTGGTTGTCAGGCGGTTTCACAAGCTATTATTGATTCAGGTCTGGCGAGTTATTACCAATATCGAAGTGAACCGGGTAGCAAACAAACTGCCCTGGTCCCAGCTGAATTAGCGCAATACTCAGCTTATGATATCCCTGAAGTTCAACAAGACCTTACCCACAAAGTTGATGGTATCAATACCATTTCAGTTTCGATTGACGGTATAACCTGTGCGGCATGCGCATGGTTAATTGAACATAAGCTAAAACAATTAGCGGGTATTACTAACATAAGCGTAAATTCTACCACGCAGCGCGCTTTAGTTAGTTGGCATGAAGAGTCACTGAAACTCAGTGAAATTCTTGCGGCGATAAGCCGTATTGGCTACCAGGCTGCGCCTTATCAAGTGGATGAGCAAGAAAAGCAAAGTAAAACAGAAGGCCGAAAGTTTTTATTACGCTTAGGCTTAGCTGGTTTTGCTACCATGCAAGTGATGATGTTTGCATTGGCCTTGTACTCTGATTACTTCACCCTCCAAGATACTCAAATGCGCGATTACTTTCGCTGGGTCAGTATGACCTTGGCCGCGCCAGTGGTATTTTATTCTGCTCAGCCTTTTTATTTCAGCGCCATAAGAAGTTTACTTAGCGGTAAACTCAATATGGACTTATCGGTATCAATTGCAATCGCCGGAGCTTATATTGCCAGTTGTTTTGCAACGATTAATGGCAATGGAGAAGTGTATTTTGAATCTGTCTCCATGTTTACTTTCTTCCTATTACTTGGCCGCTATTTTGAACAAAAAGCCAAACAAACTGCATCCGTCAATTCAAGTAATCTTCATAAACTGGTGCCATTAACAGCTCATTTAAAACTTGATGGTGATATTTCAGAAATACCTGCCAAGCGATTAAAATTAGGCGATATTATCCTTGTTAGACCGGGCGATATCGTTGCCGCTGATGGGGATATTATTGAAGGGAAATCGGGCCTTAATGAATCAATGCTCACAGGTGAGCAAATGCCTCTCATTAAAACCATTAATGACAGTGTATTTGCTGGCACAATTAATATTGATCAAGCCCTGACGGTAAAAGTCACCGCTTTAGGACAAGATCAACTCGTCGCTGAAATTATTCGCTTGCAAGAAGTGGCTTCAAACACCAAACCTGCTATTGCGAAACTGGCTGATAGGTTAGCGCGTTATTTTTCAGGTACGATTTTAGCAATTGCGTCGTTAACCTATGTGGTGTGGTTACAAATTTCACCAGAAGATGCTTTTTGGGTGACATTATCGGTATTAGTGGCAACCTGTCCTTGTGCCCTCGCCCTTGCTACGCCAACTGCGATTACTTGCGCGACGGCTATTTTTACCAAACTGGGTATAATCACCCGAAAAGCTGGGGTATTTGAAAAACTGCCTCGTATCAACCATGTCGTATTCGATAAAACCGGTACCTTAACCTGCGGCACTATTTCACTTGAAAGTATTGTATTAACCGATAGCCAAAATGAACAAACCGTTTTAGCCTATGCCGCCGCATTAGAAACTGGCTCACTTCACCCAATTGCCAGTGCATTTAAAGCCCATGCTCACAGTGATATTTGTGCCACCGACATACAGCATCACGTTGGCTTAGGCATATCAGGTAACATTAATACTGATGTCGTTAAAATTGGTAATGCTGAATTTGTGGGAGTCGATGCCAATCAGTGCAACGGCAAACTGTTGTGGTTGTCTGTGAATGGCATTATTACAGCCTGTTTTTCCCTAAAGGATGCTCTCAGGGTAGATAGTCTAGAAACCATAAAACAACTTCAACATCAAAATATCGATGTTAGTATTGCTAGTGGTGACTGTGCCAGCCATGTGAACGCTATCGCGCAGCAGCTTAATGTTAAAAATAGTTATGCAGGACTTAACCCTAAAGATAAACTAGATTTGATAAACAAATTACAACAAACACAAGATGTGGCAATGTTTGGAGATGGCATTAATGATGCTCCCGTTTTAGCCGGAGCCAATTTATCCGTCGCGATGGGAAGTGGCAGCGCTATCGCTAAAAATAGTGCCGATTTGATTTTACTTGGTGATCAACTATCTAAGTTTAATCAAGCAATTACAGTTTCAAAGTTAACAAATAAAATAATAAAACAAAACTTAATTTGGGCGTTTGCTTACAATGTCATTATTCTACCGCTAGCGGTTACCGGTCATGTAGTACCGTATATTGCAGCGATTGGAATGTCAGTTAGTTCGATTATCGTCGTATCTAACAGCTTACGCTTACTCAGGATAAAAATATGAGTATCATCTACGTACTAATTCCTATCGCAATGCTATTTGTTGCAATTGCTGTTGCCATCTTCTTTTGGGCAGTCAAAAGTGAACAATTCGACGATTTAGACCGTCAAAGTGTTTCTATTTTATTTGATGAAGATAAACCAAGTGAAACAGAATCAGAGAAAAAGAATTGATTGAATACAATGTATGGGGTGCTTTTTTAGTTGGATTAATGGGTGCGGCACATTGCTTTGGCATGTGCGGTGGTTTAGTTGGCGCATTTGCATCTAACTTACCCAATACAGCATCGAATCAGCTCGCCAATCAGTTAAGTTTTTTATTAAGCTACAATCTAGGCAGGATACTCAGTTATACCCTAGCAGGTGCATTAGCTGGAGCCAGTACCGCAGCCTTAGGTTATATGTTTGACCTTGATAACTATCTTATCGGCCTGCGTATTTTTGCTGGCATTATGATGATAGCCACAGGGCTTTACATCGCCCAGCTTTGGTTTGGTATTGTGCAAATCGAAAAAGTAGGCAAAATGTTATGGCGTTTTTTAAAGCCATTGGCTAACAAATTGTTACCCATTAAACATAAACATCAAGCCGTCATGGCTGGTATAATATGGGGTTGGTTACCATGCGGTTTAGTCTATAGCACCTTAACTTGGGCTGTTGCGGCTGGTAATGCCCTTGATGGCGCCTTAATCATGTTAGCTTTTGGTTTAGGTACATTGCCCGCGTTACTCAGTGCCGGTGTAGCGGCGAAAACGTTAGCTCAATGGGTACAAAAAAAGCAGGTCCGAATGACAAGTGGGATCTTGATTGTAGTATTTGGGCTACAAACTATATATATCGCCATCATGCAGCTAAACTAGCTGTAACTTTGTTATTAGTTTAACATGGCTAAGTAGTAATTAATTGAGAGTACATATGCCTATAGACCCAACTAAACAACTTCGAGCATCAACCGGAGGTTGTGCGATACATTGTCATGATTGCAGTATGGAATCATTATGTATCCCCTTCTCGCTTAATAACAACGAGTTAGATAGACTCGATGAGATTATTGAGCGTAAAAAGCCAGTGCAAAAAGGTGACCAAATATTTAAGTCTGGTGATCCTCTCAAGTCTTTATTTGCTATTCGATCTGGCACAATTAAAAGCTACACCATCACAGAGCAAGGCGATGAACAAATCACTGGCTTTCATTTAGCTGGTGACGTTATCGGCTTTGATGGTATTCATTCTCAAATTCATCAGAGTTTTGCCCAAGCATTAGAAACTGCAATGGTATGTGAAATACCGTTTGATACTTTAGATACCTTAGCGGGCAGTATGCCAAAACTTAGACAACAGATAATGCGTCTCATGAGTAATGAGATCATGAGCGATCAAGAAATGATTTTGTTGTTATCTAAAAAGAATGCCGAAGAACGCCTAGCCGCATTTATCAGCAATCTGGCTAACCGTTTTGGTAGCCGCGGTTTCTCACCTCATGAATTTAGATTAACCATGACCCGTGGTGATATTGGTAATTACCTTGGGCTAACAGTTGAAACAATTAGCCGCTTACTTGGCCGTTTTCAAAAGTCAGGCTTTATTGAAGTTAAAGGCAAATACATCACTATTGTTGATCATAAAGCACTGAGTCAGTTAGCGGGTAATTCGCGGATTGCAACCTAGGCTTAATAACTTTTCAAAGTTTGATCTCTCTCAAAGTATTTTATGGCAATAACAGTGATAGTTAATTAACAGAGTTTAACATTTTAGCTTGGAGGTTTTATGAAGGATTATAATAAGATACTCGTTGTCATAAACCCTATGACAGATCATCAACCTGCGTTAGCTAGAGCTGTTGAGCTAGCGATTAAGTCCAACGCAACTATCACTGCATTTCTCACTATTTTTGACTTCTCCTACGAGATGACATCAATTTTATCCAGTAATGAGCGTGAAGCTATGCGTCAAGGCGTTATAGCTCAACGTGAAACCTGGTTAAATGAAGCCATCGAAAGTTATACTAAGTCTGGAATGTCTATTGATGCGAAAGTAGTTTGGCACAATCGCCCATTTGAAAGTGTTATTAAATACGCTATCGATGAACAATTTGATTTGTTGGTCAAAAGCACCCACGAGCACGATAAACTCAAATCAATTATTTTCACCCCTACTGATTGGCATTTATTACGTAAAGCGCCTATTCCTGTTCTTATGGTTAAAGAACACGATTGGCCAGTAGCAGGTAATATTGTTTGCGCAATAAATGTAGCGTCTGAAGATGAAGATCATCAGACTCTTAATACCAAAGTTATTAAAAACGCCTTAAATTTAGCCGATAAGTTTTCAGCTAAAGTGCATTTAGTTAATGGCTATCCAGGTACCCCAGTCAATTTAGCCATAGAATTGCCAGAGTTTGATGCCGCAAGTTATAACGACACGGTCCGAATGCAGCATGAACAACGGATCCAATCTATCGCCCATAGCTTTGATATTCCATTAGAAAATTGCCATGTTGAAGAAGGTCTGCCTGAAGATATTATTCCTGAATTAGCCACAAAGTTAGACGCTGAGTTAGTTATTTTAGGTACAGTGGGTCGTACAGGTTTTTCTGCCGCACTAATTGGTAATACAGCAGAACATGTTATTGATAGCATTAACTGTGATCTACTCGCTATCAAGCCAGATGGGTATAAGTCACCTCTAGAAGAGTAAATCCTTTACCCTAAGGCAGAATGCTGGAATAATACGCGCCCTGAAACAAATGGTTACTGGGCGCTTTTTTATGTCGCAAATGCAACAACAAAACAAACTACAATTGGATCGTCAAAATAAGCTCGAAAAAAAGCTCCGCCATGAAGTTGGTCGTGCTATCGGCGATTATCAAATGATTGAAGAAGGTGACATTGTTATGTGTTGCCTTTCAGGCGGCAAAGACAGTTATGCCATGCTTGATATTTTATTAAATTTACAAAAACGTGCCCCGATTTCTTTTGAAGTTGTCGCGGTAAATTTAGATCAAAAGCAACCTGGGTTTCCAGAAGATATTCTACCTGCCTATTTAGATAGTTTAAAAGTGGCCTACCATATCTTAGAAAAAGACACCTACTCGATAGTCAAAGATAAGATCCCTGAAGGTAAAACCACTTGCTCTTTATGTTCTCGCCTTCGTAGAGGAACCCTATATGGTTTCGCACAGCGGATCGGAGCCACTAAAATTGCCTTAGGTCACCACCGTGATGACATCATTGAAACATTATTCTTAAATATGTTCTTTGGTGGCAAGATGAAAGCAATGCCACCAAAATTACTTTCGGATGATGGGGCTAACATGGTGATCCGTCCATTAGCTTACTGTAAAGAAAAAGACATCGCTGAATACGCAGAATTGAAACAGTTCCCGATTATTCCATGTAACCTTTGCGGATCACAAGAAAATTTAAAACGTGGTGCAGTTAAAGACATGCTAAAACAGTGGGATGTGGATTTCCCTGGTAGAATCGAATCCATCTTCACGGCGATGCAAAATACCTCGCCGTCACAAGGTGTTGATCGTAACCAATTTGATTTCTTATCACTTGAAAGAAATGCTGACGCACCTATGTCTGGCGCTGTGGCTGAATCAGAGCTACCTGCATTTGATTTTCTTGATATGAGTAACAACGGCCATATTAATCTTGATGCTGCAGCAAGAATTGATGTTGTGAGTACCTACAAGCCGTAATCACATAACGTTCGATTATACAGCACTTTAATAAGTGCTGTAGATATACAAAAGCCCTCTATTGAGGGCTTTTTCAATCTATCTAAAAAGTTTTACTCGACAAACGGGCTAATGACTGCAGGAGTAACAGAAAAAGAAATCTCATTTAATTCATTGAGTGTAAAGTTAGCCAATTGTAGCGGCTCACTAATAAGCTGCTGTTTATTATCAATGCTAACAGTTACCGGATAGTCAGTATCGTTAAAACTGAATGTAACACCAGATATTGACTTTCTAAAATACTTCATTGGAAAACCTTGCTGGCCATCCAATAACGCATCCATATCATCTTTTACCGCAATGATTTGCTGCTGATTATATGATTTAAGCTGTTGCTTCGCCCTCACCTGCATTGCTATGCCACATCCTGTGGGATCACCCTTCATGGTTAAGTTAATTAAACCGCGATCAGATTTTAACTGAGCATCATAAGGTAAAAAAAGCCGCTGCTGCTCATTAAAAGTTAATGGATATTGGTTTTTCTCAGTACTGATATCCCCGCTTAAAATAGTGCAAGCTTGAGTTTTAGGCACACTAAACACAATTTCAACTAACTGATAGTTGGCTTTGTTGACCTGCTTTAATCTTTCGTAAAAACCGGCATAAGGAATAGATACCGTATCGGCAATTGAAAAAAAGCTTACCGAGAAAGCCACTGTAGCCATTGCTAATCTTGTTGTTATTTTCATTAACTATAATCCAGCTAAATAATTTTTATTATGACGCATCATTAGAAGTAATTCGTCGATATATTCATGTTTACGTTCTGAGTAATGTAACAGGCCAAAGACCAATTCTTCTGCAGTGGGCTCAATATCTTGGGCTCTTAGATCCGCCCTGATTGAACGTAATAAATGGTAAGCCGAATTAGTATTCAAATTAAGCAGGTATGCAGCTATTGAGTCCTCTGGGGTATCAAACGATGCAACTTCATGATTAAGCCCTGGGGTTCTTGATTGCGGCACTAAACCACAGCCTTTAGAAAAGCACCATTGCCCAAAATAATTATTACCTTCTGTAGCGAAGCGAGAGCTGCCCCAACCAGTTTCATTGGCGGCTTGAATTAGTACCATTTTAACTGGCAAGGTATCGACGCGTTCAAGTAACGGTGTCAGAGTGATTAAATCAAACTTTTTTACTTGATATCGATATTTTTGAGTTAGCTTTTGCAATTTAAAAATATCAGCATCAGTAAGCGGTTGCCCATTACGAAGGTTATTGAGAATAACAATTAAAAATTTTCTTTCTGCACTAATAATTGCATTTTGATGTTTGACTGCAGGCGTCATGTAATCAAAAAACGTTTGTTTCTTAGTTGGGATATCTGAAATGCTCGAAAAATCTGGCACTTGATTTGAAAGCTGTGGGTTTTCTTTTATATCAGGAGTGGTTATCAAGATTTGTTCAATCGTTGGTACTAGCCAAGCTCTGATAAAAAACATAACAATGATGACCGCCGCTAAAGCAAGGGTAAACTTTCCAATTCTACCTGTTTTCAATTAAAAGCCTTTATGTAATTTTTTTAGTGATTATACCGAGATTTGCACGTAATAGAAGGTATGACTTAAAGCGATTAATCGCTATTTTAACAGACTGAAATATTTCAATAATAGAGATTAAAAATGGACTACCTTAAGCGCTTTTATATCAAGTTTAGATAACTGATTAAGTAAAAATAATGGGCCTTTAAGGCCCATTATCGTTAAAGCACCTGTGCAATCGCTTTACAAATCACAGGGATATTTTGTTTTGTCATTCCTGCAACGCTAATACGACCTGAGCCTACAATATAAACACCAAACTCTTCTTTTAAACGAGTTACTTGTTGCTTATTTAAACCAGAAAAACTAAACATACCGTTTTGACGTGATATAAAGCTAAAGTCTTGTGATACGCCTTCTTGCTTTAAGGTATCTACAAATAAGGTTCTCATTTCTGCGATACGTTGACGCATAGCACTAAGCTCTGATTCCCATTCTTTACGTAAGCCATCATCAGATAAAATGGTACTCACAATTAAGCCACCATGAGCTGGAGGGTTTGAGTAACTCGCACGGATAGTCTTTTTGATTTGGCTAAAACTTTTTTGTGCTACAACTTCTGTTTCAGCAACAACGGTTACTGCACCGATACGCTCATTATAAAGACCGAAGTTTTTTGAGAATGAGTTAGCGACTAATAATTCAGGCACTTTGGCAGCTACAGCACGTAACCCTTGTGCATCTTCTTCAATGCCGGCGCCGAAGCCTTGATAAGCAAAATCAAATAAAGGAACCAATTGCTTGTCGCTACATAGTTGACCGATGATTTGCCACTGCTCAATAGTCAAATCAATGCCTGTAGGGTTATGACAGCAGCCATGTAAAAGCACCATGTCACCAGCTTGCGCAGTATTTAGATCGGTGACCATAGCATCGAAATCCATGTCATGTGTTTCAGCTTTGTAATAACCGTATTCTTTTATCTCTAAACCAGCAGTTTGAAAAATATTTTGATGGTTTGCCCATGTCGGGTTACTCACCCATAAGATATTTGAGTCAGTGTTGTTTACTAAAAACTCAGCTGCAACTCGTAAAGAACCTGTTCCGCCAGGTGCTTGGGCGGTAAATGCTCTTTTGTCACGAATGATGGCACTGTCTTTACCAAATAATAAGCTTTGAACCACTTGGTTATAACGCTCCACACCTTCAATTCCAAGATAGTTCTTTGTTTTCTCAGTCTCTAATAAAATGGCTTCAGCTTTTTTTACCGATGTCAGTACAGGAGTTTGACCTGCTTCGTCTTTGTAGATCCCAACACCTAAGTTAACTTTGTCTGTACGAGTATCTTTTTTAAAGGCATCGGTTAAACCTAAGATAGGATCTGCTGGCGCTTGAGGGATTTGAGAAAATATCATTACATCTTTCCTACTATTGAAGTGAACAACTTTTTTTCTATTTATACCATTGTATGACTTTAGGAAGTAGTCACAAAAGACATTCTGGTAATAATTAGATCACAGTTTGAAGATTCATTAAAAATATTCCCATAAAACCAAATATTCTTGATAAAAAGAACTCTAACTTAGTTCATGGTTCAGTATTGTGTGTTTTTTATTTCAGATAGTCTTAATTGAGTACATCGAATAAAGAAAGACCAGCTAAAGTTTAACTGATGTTGTCTATTTAAAAACGACGAGGGATTATGAGTAATATGTTTTATTAAAATAAATTTTGGATACAAAAAAGCCCCAACTAATGTTGAGGCTTTTTTGCACCATACTTACGTATGTAAGTTCTCATCATTGCTAAGCAAAGACTAAGAATAATGGTACCCGAGGCCAGACTTGAACTGGCACGCCTATTTAAAAACGACGAGGGATTATGAGTAATAAGTTTTATTTAAACAAATTTCAGATACAAAAAAGCCCCAACTAATGTTGAGGCTTTTTTGCACCATACTTACGTATGTAAGTTCTCATCATTGCTAAGC